>JAYVCI010000143.1:0-33855 GCA_043750035.1 Chitinophagaceae bacterium | reverse complement strand
CAACAACTCTGAAGGAGTTGAATAGCGTCCTAATATGGTAAGCTAAAAAATATCCAACCCAAACAATTCATTTTTCACTTTCTGCACCCACGCCGATTTGCAATCGGCGTGCTAAGGCTTCGTGTTCCGATAGCTATCGGAATGCAATCACCGCCATCAAAGCCAAAGACAAAAAAACTGGAGAAGATAGATTGGTACTTATAGCGTGGATTAATAAAGAAAAATTGCAGGTAGCTTGGATTGAAATTGGGATTGCTTTGGAGAATGGGGAGGTGAGGTTGAAGCGGTAGGAATTATATATTAGATTTTAAAAATGGCAATTATTTACAATTTAGCATACTTGTTTTAAGATACCATTTAGTATAACTATATGCTCTATTAGTTCCTTCTTCAGTAAATTCCAATTTATCGCCGTCAAATTTTATTTTTATCTTGTTACTATAATTACCATTTCTGTAGCAACCTCCATTTTTAATAGTTTTATATGTGCTGTCAGTTGCAAAATTTCCATCCAAATATAGATAACTACCTTTTACATCATAAGTGCCCTTAACATATTCATTGTATTCGTCGGTTTTGCAGGTGTCTCCGATAATGTCAGTTGTGGTATATATGTTTAACAAAAAAGTATTGTCGCAATTAAAAACAATTTTTTTTCTTTCGCCGCCAAATGGCAAAGCTTCATCTATATAGTTCCAACTACCATGTAATTTGTTAATATTTTTTTTACAACTAAAACAAAGGCAACAAGTAAATATGATGCTAATATATAAAAAACTTTTCATATAGTTTAAAATTATTTGGTATTATTTCTGTTTTACCATACCATATAATATTATACAATTATTTCTTCCGCTTCTTATGCTCCTCTTCCGTTTTCATAGCTTCATTTATCAACGCACTCCAATTGTTATTTGCATCCTTGGAAAAATCTAAAGTGGCTTCATAATCCGTTTTGTCAATTCTTACTTCATCAATCTGCCCACCTATATATTCTTCAATGGCATCAAGCAAAGGTTTTTCTTCGGGACTACAAAAAGATACTGCATGCCCCTTCAATACACCACGACCTGTACGGCCTACACGATGCACATAGTTTTCTGGCAACTCGGGTAAATCATAGTTTATCACATAATCAACTTTTGATATATCAATTCCGCGTGCACTTACATCGGTGGCAATAAGCATTTTTACTTTGTCGTTTTTAAAATCTGTCATGGCTGATAGGCGGGCATCTTGTTCTTTATCGCCATGCATAGTGAGACTTGTAATACCCACACGTTGCATAGCTTGGTGAACTCTTTCTGCTCGCACTTTTGTTCTCACAAAAACTAATATCTTACTCTCAGGAGCCTCGGTAGCCAAGCGTTCCAGAAAAAATCGTTTATCATCCATTCCTATATATGCAACCGTATGTGTTACATTTTTCGATACGGGATTTTTGGGAGATATATGAATTCGGATTGGATTATCTACAATAGCATAAGCCAGTTTTTTTATTTCTTTATCTATGGTTGCCGAGAAAAATAAAGTTTGTCTTTTATGTGGCAAAAGTTTGATTACATCTCTTATATCTTTTATAAAACCAAGATCCAACATTTGGTCTGCCTCATCTAAAATTAAAACTTCTACAGCATCCAGTTTTATATAGCCCTGACTCACCAAATCAAACATTCGTCCCGGTGTTGAAATCAATATATCTACACCACCTTCCAGTTGGTCTATCTGCGGCCATTGCTCCACACCGCCATGCAGGCATAATATATTAAGTTGCGTATATTTACTAAGCTGGTTAAATACTTCTGCAATCTGCACCGCTAGTTCACGTGTGGGAAGCATCACCAAGCATCTTATATTTTTTGTATATTTATCGTGCTTGGGCTTGCGTTGTAATCTATGTATAACAGGAATTGCAAATGCTGCTGTTTTTCCCGTACCTGTTTGTGCAATGGCTAATATATTTTGCCCTTTTAATATAACAGGAATCGATTTGAATTGTATATCCGTAGGGCGACTAAAACCTATTTCAGCAATACTCTTTTTTAACTCGGTTGATATGGGATAGTCGGCAAATTTCATTTGTTATATATAATAGTATTTACGTTGAGCTATTCTTAAAGCTGCCGTCATTGCGAGGAAGGCTTCCGACGAAGCAATCTCCCAGAGTGTGTGCTCGGTATTATAACTCTCCGCGTTTTATTTTTGTTTTGTTATATTATTATATCTTATAATGCAATTTGTAATCCTATGTTTATTCCCAAGCTACTCATCGGCATATATGTTTTTGGGGATTGGCTAGGCATGTCAACATTTTTTGTATTAAAATCATAGCTACCACTTTCAACAAAATTAGTTTTTATTCGATTTGTTTTTAATGTTGCTAATTCATCTACCCCATTTACATTATATTTAGTTATTGTATATTTCGTTGGGGCATAACTTAAATTAATATTACTTAATTCAAATGATAAAGAAAGTTTTTTACCTAGTTTATATATAGCACCTATAGCTGAATTTATTCCTAGTGCTGTCCCTCCTTCATACTTTGCAGATTGTTCAGATGAATATGCTGCCGCAGATTGACTCGAGGGTGTGGTGCTTGAATAATCTTGTTTGACAGAGGCCATGCCAATTATGGCACCAAACTTGGCATAAGCTTTTACATATTTTGTTGTAGGAGTTACAAAAATAAACGATGGTACTATGCGATACATGGTGGCTGAAATTTTCTGCTGCGAAAAATTATTATTTAAAGTGTTTGTGATAGAAGCGGTAGTAGTGCCACCCATTAAATATGATAAACCTAGTTCGACTCCAAAGGTTTTATTAAACATATAGCCCAAGTTTATTGCAGAGTTCACCCCTTTACCTAAAGAAAGATTTTTTGAATAGAATAAAGTTGAATATGTGGTAGCATTTGATTGAAAACTATACATATACATACCGCCTGACCCTGCCGGCATTCCATAACCTGCATTTATATTGACATACGTTTTTTGAGCAGAAGAGGTATTTAGTATTACTAATAATGTGATGATAATTGAAGCTATTTTTTTCATATATATTATATAATTATTTAAAAACGTGTTAACAATATTCTTGCCATTTTATATATTGCTTCTGTCGGGGATTTCAATGTGATTGAGCATACGCCCTAGGAGATTGCCACGTCGCCTGCCCTCAGGCAAAACACACTGCTCCTCGCAATGACGGACGCTTATATACTACTTCCACACATAAGTCATCCACCCGCCAGTAATCAACATATTAATTATAGCAAGCGGAATCAAAACTTTCCAACCCAAATGCATCAATTGGTCGTAACGGAAACGGGGTAAAGTCCAGCGAACCCACATGAAGAAAAAGATGAAGAAAAATATTTTGGCAAACAAAGCCAATACGCCCAAAATAGCTAACGTATTTCCTTCAAAGAAATGCATACCAGGGAAATTATAAGCACCAAAATATAAAGTCGATATCATCGTTGCTGATATAAACATATTGATATATTCAGCAAATAAATAAAAGCCCAGTTTCATACTGCTATATTCTGTATGATAACCACCTATCAATTCACTTTCACATTCTGCAAGGTCAAATGGGGCACGGTTGGTTTCAGCAAATGCACATACAATAAATATCAAAAATCCGAGTGGTTGGTATAATACATTCCAGTGCCATCCTTCTTGGTTTTTAGCAATCACACTTAAGCTCAAGCTTTCGTTCATCATCACAATCGCTATAATACTTAATCCCATGGCCAACTCATAACTAATCATTTGGCTCGATGCACGAATGGCACCCATCAGCGAATATTTATTGTTCGATGCCCAGCCACCTACCATAATTCCATATACACCGATACTCAAAAATCCCATTACATATAATATACCTATATTAATATCGGCTACTTGCAAACTTATATTCCGTCCAAACATTTCTATCGAGGTTCCCCAGGGAATCACCGCACTCGTCATTAAGGCTGTAAGCATCGCTATTCCGGGCCCCAATATAAATAACCAACGTTCAGAATTTGCAGGAATAAAATCTTCTTTAAAAAACATTTTGCCACCATCGGCCAATGGTTGTAATATACCGAATGGCCCCGCTCGGTCAGGCCCAATGCGGTCTTGCAAAAATGCAGCTACCTTGCGTTCCATATAAGTACTGTACATGGCTATCACCAAGGTGATGGAAAATATAACAATAATTAATATGCTTTTTTCTAAAATTAATTCCATGATATAATTCTGTAATTGCTATAATAGTTTATTTCAAAGTTTTCACTTTTTCAAGCTCGGGCAATTCATAATGATTTTGATTAATAACCGAATGCTTGTCTATATGTCTGGGTCCTTCAATGGTCCAATCAGCCAGCGATTTTTTATCGAATCGGCAAGTATTGCATATAAAATCTTCCACCTCGCCCCATTGGTCTTTGCGGGCAGTTACGCGTAGCACTTCATCGCCAAATAACCATACTGCAGTTTTGCCGCAGCACTTATCACAATTGCGGTGGGCATCCATTGGGCGGGTAAACCATACCCTGCTTTTAAATCGGAAAGTTTTATCTGTTAATGCACCCACGGGGCACACATCAATTACGTTTCCTGAAAAATCGTTGTCAATAACATTATGTATATAGGTACTTATTTCACTGTGGTCGCCACGGTTCATAATTCCATGCACACGGTTGTCGGTAATTTGGTCGGCCACATATACACAGCGGAAGCAGAGGATGCAGCGGTTCATGTGCAATTTTATTTTATCGCCAATATCTTCCATTGCAAAAGTGCGGCGTTCTTCATCGGTGCGTGTGCTTACCAGTCCATGTTTGTAGCCTAGATCTTGCAGGTCGCACTCTCCGGCTTGGTCGCATACGGGGCAATCGAGCGGGTGATTTAATAGTAAAAATTCCACCACACCTTTGCGTGCATCCAATACTTTTTCACTGGTAATATTGCCTACTTCCATGCCGTCCATCACCGGTGTGCTGCAACTGGCCACCAGTTTGGGCATCGGTCTGGGGTCTTTTTCGCTGCCCTTACTTACCTCAACCAAACAGGTGCGGCACTTGCCACCACTGCCTTGCAGTTTACTATAATAGCACATGGCAGGAGGTACAATATCGCCGCCTATCATGCGTGCTGCGTTCAGTATGGTAGTGCCATCAGGCACTTCAATGGATTTTCCGTCTATGGTTACTTTAGCCATTTTTTCTATTTTCGATGTGCAAAAGTAAGGCGAGAAGATGGAATTTTTAGGGGGTGTGTAAAAATGGTGGGTGGTGGGTTGTATGGCAGTGTGCTAGGGATATGGTTGGTGGGGACACCAACCATGCAGTAGTGCAAAAAAACTGTCCGTGGTTGTGATAGTGTGCTAGTGTATATGGTTGGTGAGGACACCAACCATACAGCGGTGCAAAACTGTCCGTGAGTGTGCAAAACTGTCCGTGGTTGGTGTCCCCACCAACCACAAGGCGGACTCACTTACTACTTTCCAACTCTATCTTATCAATATCTATAATATTAATATTTTCGTTTTCTTCTAGCATTAATAATTCTGAGTGTAGTACTTTGTGTTTATGTTCACGATACCGAAGGCACTAGGCATATGGTTGGTGAGGACACCAACCATGCAGTAGTATTGGGCATTAAATTTTCGATTTTAAATACCCGCTCTTTAATACTAACAATATACCAATTGAAAAAGAACCCAAACAAATATATCCTATAAATTCGTTCCCACCCATCAGCTTAAAAAAAACTGCTACTATAATAAGTATGATTCCTCCAACTAAAGTTTGATTAATATTTTTTTTTAGTTCAGTTATTGCAATTTTGCCTGTTTCTTCAACTAGTATTTCAGCATCATTTTTATTGTGTCCCTTTTGTATTAATAAACTAACAATTTCTTCATCATCTAAATATTTTTTATGCATGGTAATCGCATAATTGTAATCTTCTTCAGCAAATGATTCTAGTCGCTCTATTACTATATTAGTATCCTCTTCGTCATTGGATTCTTCTTCTATTATTTCAGGCTTTTGTTCTCTAGGACTTGGGTCTAACCAAATTGCAAAATTTATGAAAACTAACGCTAGGCTACCGAATATAATCCCCAATACAATCCATAAAGTCTTTGAAAGATTATATTTCTCTATCAAATTTGAGATATAGAACACACATATAATAATAATAATTAAGGCTATTAATCCAATATACTGCCTCTCAATGTTAGAGAATAATATAAATATTTCTATAAACTTAAAAGCTATACCCATTATTAAGGGCGTAACAGTTGTTGGAGAACTTACCTCTTCAACTTCCTCTTCATTTGCATCAAAGATAACAAAATCAACACCTCTTTCGTGTAAAATATTTTCAGCATCGGCCAAAGCAGCGATAGTATATTGGTCTCTGCTGTCAGTTACCATTTCTAAAAGTTCTTTGTCTGACTTCTTGATCAGTTCAACTCTATATCCGTTATCGACCATTGTTGTTTAATAAATATTTGCAATGATACATCTTATTTGATTGCTTGTTGAAAATTTTTTTTTATGTAACCTCTCCAAAACCATCGGCATGCCATGAAGAGCAATACTATTATAATGATTAATCCACTCATCTCCCTCCCTCACCGCCTTCGATATCCGCCGCTGCGAACAGACTGACAAACCGAAGAACGTTCTATTATTATAATAATTATTATTCCAACATCTCCCTCCGAACCCATCTTCGATAAATATTTTTGTCACCCTGTTCCGACTAATTCGGAATCATCGAAGGTAGACAAATAGGAGACAGTTCCCAGGCCATCTTCGATATCCGCCGCGGCGGACAGATTGACATCAAAGCAGCACGTTAATTGTTGGTGATGGTTCGACTACACTCACCACCACCACAAGCATGTGTATCTCCCTCCGAATCCGTCTTCGATAAACTCAGACTGACAGCAATCTTTTTGTCACCCTGAGTTCATCGAAGGGTAGACAAATAGGAAGCAGTCTGTTCCTTCCTCACCGTCTTCGATGAACTCAGACTGACAGCTTGCTAATAATTTTGCGTCAGCCCTCCTCACAACCCGCAACCCACTACTGGCAACTCCCCCGCCCTTGATAAGGTGAGCGATCCCGAATAATCGGGACGAGCCTCACAACTCGTTTTTTTATAACAAAGGATTACTATGGAAATAGTGCAAATATTTTTTTTAGGTTTGTCATCCAACTTTTCACTCCCGATAGCTATCGGGATAGTTTTTCACTTTTCACTCAATCGCTGCCTCAAAACCTCATACAAAACAACCCCCGTCGCCACAGAAACATTCAACGAGCCAATCTGCCCAAACTGCGGTAAAGACACACGTCCATTGCAGAGTTTAAGGATACCTGGGGCGATTCCTTTGGCTTCACTTCCCATAATTAATGCGAGTGGTTGGTTTAGCTGGGTATTATATATATTTTGGGGAGCTTTTTCGGTACAGGCAAATATAAATATTTCGGCGGTGGCTAATTGTTGTAATGCATATTTTATATTATTTACACGGCAAATTTTTAAATGATGTATTGCACCTGCAGATGCTTTTATAGTTTCTTCATTGAACGGTGCAGAATTATTTTGCGGCACTATAATACAATCCACGCCTGCTACTTCGGCGGTGCGGCAAATGGCTCCAAGGTTACGCACATCAGTTATTCCATCCAATACCAAAACCAGAGGCATTTTTTCTTCGGGTTTCATTTCGGCTATGATATCTTCCAATTCGAAGAATTTAATTGCCGATAAAACTGCAACTACTCCCTGATGATTTTTATCTCTATACTTATCAAAATATTCACGCGGACATTCCTTCAAAGGTATATGATGTTTGTTGCACAAAAACCGCAAGTGTCGGTGCAATTCATTGTCAGTACCTTTTTGTATATTTACTTTCTCTATTTCCTTATCAGCATCAATAGCCTCAATTACTGCACGGGTTCCATATATATCCATATTAATATTTAACGATTGAATGATTTACGATTTACGATTTATTTAGTTTAATTACGAATTTAAAATTACGTCCCGATAGCTATCGGGATACGATTTTGGTATTTTTAAATTATTAATTGACTGAACGAAGTGAAGTGTATAATATTTATAATTCATCATTTATAATTCATCATTGTCTATTCTCCCCAAAGTTTTAACTGTTCCAATTTTATCTTTTCTTTAAAAAACAACTTCGTGGTTTGCTGGAATGAAGGAGTGAAATCGCTCACATAGAATTGGTATTCCGCTTTCTTTTTCCCAATATTTAATAAACTGTGTTTAGCCAAGGTATCATATACATTTTTTGCTACAATTTGCGATGAGTCAACAATTTCAACACGGGTACCATAATAGTTCCTTATTTCTTCTTTGATTAGCGGGTAGTGCGTGCAACCTAGTATAATAGAATCGACATCTTTAATACGGGGCTTATCCAAATACGAATTGATAACGGCCTGGCTTATTTTATTGTTAAAAAAACCTTCTTCAATCATAGGGGCTAAAAGTGGAGTGGCCACGGCGGTTACTTTGGCATTTTTAATTTTTTGCTTCAGCTTTTTTTGGTACACATTGCTGCCGATTGTTCTTTTGGTGCCTATTACCCCAATTTTAAGATGGCCTTTATTTTTGGCCACATACGTAACCACAGGGTCTATTACATTTACCACGGGGATATTGTGAAACCGTTTGCTCACTTCTTTGAAAGCTGCTGCCGACGCGGTATTACAAGCTATCACCAACATTTTGCAACCTTTGTTCACCAGCATTTCACTAATTTTCAAACAAAAATGTTTGATGGCCTCGGCACTTTTATCTCCGTAAGGCATGTGCTCGGTGTCGCCAAAATAAATAAAGGATTCATTGGGCAATAATTTTTTGATAGCCCGAGCCACGGTAAGCCCGCCAATTCCTGAATCGAATATACCTATGGGTGCTTGCGACATGTTTACACTACTCATTTTATTTGGTGCAAATCAACACTATATTTTTTGATAATCCCGAATAAGTCGGGAAAGATTGAAAATATTTGCATATTTTTACACGCTCAAAATCCAATATCTGTAAAAAAATGGACCTAAATGAAAAAGATGAAATTCTGAATCTGCTAATAAGCAAAGCGGCCAATAAGCAGCATGTGTACCGCACTACCATGGAAGTTTTTAACGAAACCAAGCAAATACTTTACAACCTTCAAGTAGAACTAACTCCCTTATTGGCAAAGATTGACCCCACTGTGGAGATAAAATATTCAAATGTGGGCAGTTTTGAGGTGCAATTCAAATTTTCTGGCGACACCCTGGTGTTTATGATGCACACCAATGTTTTTTCCTTCCCCGAAAATCATTATATCCAAAGTTCCGACTATGTTAAAAAAGACAAACTGAATATATACTGTGGTTTAATTCAGGTATATAATTTTCTGTCAGACTCCATCAAATATAACCGCCAAGATGATGTGGGCGAACTGATAGCAAGAATATACATAAACCGCGAACGCCATTATTTTATTGAAGGGAAAAGACCGATTAATATACAAAACAATAATTTTGGAGAGGATTTGCTAACCAATGAAAAACTGAAACAAATTATTGACCAAAGTATATTATATTGTTTGAACTTCGACCTATTGATGCCGCCCATGGAATTAGTACAGCAAATAACTGTGGACATGAAGAACTATCAAAACTATAGCTCTGGATTTGCCACATCGAAATCTGTGGGGTTTGAATTGCGTAACCATTTGGATAATAGTCCAAAGGGGATTTAAGTTTTTTTATTGGGAAATGTTGAAACAGGTGGGAAGCGTATCCCTCATTTCCACACCAACTTATTGTCCAAAATCCCATTGTTATACTGTTGTATATAAGCCTGCATAAATTTTAGCATTTCGGCCTCGCTGTGGTTGGGCAGGTTTGTGGTATCATTATAATATTTTACCACGGTTTCACCATCGCTAATGAGTATGCTGTTTCCCATAATTAATTGGTAAGTACTACTCATATAATTTATGGAAAATGTATTGGGTTTATGGTAATTGCTCCAAGATATAATTTTTTGTTTAACGCCAAACTGTTCACACAGGTAAGGCAAAATATCTGTTTGTTGGGATAGTATATTAATTACATTTTCAACAGGATTATTGGGATCGAAAACAATACAGGGAATATGATACAATTCTTTACGGCCACTGTTACCCCCCAGTTCGCCAATATGGTCGGCAACTATTACAAAACGGGTATTTTGGTACCAATCGGTGTTTTTAATTTTTTCGAAAAACAATTTTAGGGCATCATCTGTATAATGAATCGTATTTAAAAAAGGGTTTTCAATATCATTATATATATTCATTTCATCTTTGGGAATCGCATAAGGCGGATGCGATGAAAGAGTGAACACACTGCTTACAAAAGGCTTGGGCATTTTATTCAATTTGTCGGCATAAAACTGTAAAAAAGGTTTGTCCCAAATTCCCCAGTTACCATCGAATTGGCCTTGGTCGGGGTAGTCTTCCTTGCCATAGTATTCATCGAACCCCACGGCTTTTGTATATTTATCAAAATTCATGGTGCCAATTTTACCACCATGAAAAAAAGAAGAATGATAGCCTTGCGGTTTTAGTAAAGAGGCAATACTGGTTAGCTGGTTGCTTGCATAAGTGGAGGTGAGATAAGGCTCATCCATCAAACCCGGGAACCCAGATAGGATGGCTGGTATGCCATCAATACTTTGTTTTCCATTGGCATACATGCGTTTAAAAACAGTACTGTGTTTGGCTATCGAATCAATAAAATTGGCTGACTTTGCTTTGTTGCCGCCCATCTCCAGTGCTTCCCACGAAAGGCTTTCTACTATTATAATACACAGGTTCTTTTTTGGTCCCTCAAGTTTCTCATCAATATTATTGGGCGTAAAGTCATTGTTGAAAATTTGTTTGGCTGCTGCATCGCTCATATATTTTTTACTCTGCACCGTGGGCAACATTATTGCTTGTATAAAGCAAAAAGGTGAGTTCATCACAAACTGGGCATTATTGGGGTTGTCGCCCTCAATAGCTGAAATTACAGATATAGGGCGGAGCTGAAATCCCCCGCGAACAGCTATTACGGTAGATCCAATTAAAAACACAACCAGTATAATGGCGTATAAAAGTGGTGGTGTTTTTGGGGTGAAGGTTTTAGTATGATAGGAAGCAAATTTTTTGTTTACATACATCCAGCCCCAAATAAATAATCCAAACAAAATTAAGCCCCACCAGTACTGCACAATACCCGATAACAATATATTAAAAGCCCCGTCGCCCGTGCGAAAGAAGAACATAATATTGAAACCGATGCGTTTGAGCATGTACTTAAAATTATAGATATCAATAAAGTTAAGTATCAGGCCAGATGCATTGATTACGTAAAAATAAATATTCTCAGTTTTTACGGTCAGAGCAATCATTTTTTCAAGTCGCACGGGGTAAATCCAGAAAGCTGTTTGGGCAATTAGGATGAGTAACAAACTGGGCAGGTTTATCGTTAGCAATCCAGACAAATCGAACCGCAATCCACTAACAAAACATAAAAAATTTTCTGATATATTGTTCGATGAAAAAAAAGTTGTATTTTCGCAGTAAAACAAGACCCTGCTGATGGTAAACAACAACATTAAAATAAGGAAACGTTTAAGAAAAATAAGAATGAAGGTGGCTTTTTCTTTCATAAGATTAGGGGTGCAAAGATATGTTATTGCATTGTTAAGTTTATTCAGCTTTTCAAATATTGCACATTCTCAAGCACCTACTGTTGTAGATTCTACAATTATCCAATTCTCGGGCTTGGTGCTTACCAACGATAGCCTGATTCCCCTACCCTATACCACTATTAGTAACCTGCATGGGAAGATGTTGGCACTAAGCGACCGCGAAGGTTTTTTTACTTTTGTATCACGCAAAGGCGATACTGTGGTTTTTAGGGAATATGGCTATGCACAAAAATCGTTTATCATTCCGAAAGATATAGAAGGAATGAAATTTTCCATTGTACAGCTCCTCGATTCAAAGGCTGACACCCTCCTGCCTGTATATATAAAACCTTACCCCAGCAAGCAAGAATTTGACTACCGCATGGTGCATGATGATGTACCCGATAACATGAGTGAACAGGCCAAAGGCAGGTTATCGCGTGATAAGTTAGACGAAGTAGCCAGGCAATTGCCGATGAATGGCAGTGAGAATTATCAAAACTATATGAAAAATTATAGTGACCGTATGTATTGGAATGGTCAAACACCGCCTGTACGTTTATTGGATCCACTAGCCTGGTCGCAGTTTTTCAAGGCTTGGCAGGATGGGCAGTTCAAGCGGAAAAAGTAGTTAGGATATTTATCATATATATAATACCTTTAAAATTTTATTCCGTCAAAAAATCTTCGAAATTTTTCTTATTGATTACATTCAAATTTTCTACTTGATACGCTTTGCCAAATACAGCAGGGAGTTTTGATTTTTTTCTGTCAGACCACTTGAATTCATAAGCAGTAATTTTACCGTCACTTTCTTCTATATAATCTATTTCTTGCTGCTCATGATTACGCCAAAAATAGGAGTTTACCCATTTTTGCTGATAAGTCAATGATTTCATACGTTCAGCTATTAGAAAGTTTTCCCACAAAGCTCCAATATCTGAACGCAAACTTATAGGAGAGAAATTCGCAAGTAAAGCATTTCGGATTCCATTATCATAAAAATAGATTTTCCTGCTTCGTTTCAACTCATTTCTCAAGTTCCTGCTGAAAGCTTTTAATCGAAAAACCACAAAAGCTTTTTCTAACAAATCTATATATTTTTCCACCGTTTGATTGTCCATACCTAATAGCTTTCCTAATTCATTATATGAAACCTCATTTCCCAATTGCAATGCCAGGGCTTGAAGTAAGCCAATAATTTTATCGGTACGTTTAATATTGTCAATCATCAACAAATCTTTATATAGATAGCTATCTGTAAGTTGTTTTAATACTTCTTTTTCATCGCCATCAGCCGTAACCACATTGGGGTAATAACCATATATGAGTCGGTGCTCAAGTAATCGGCTTTCTTCCATTGCACCGTGGTGATCGACCATTTCGCCATAAGAAATAGGATATAATTTATACTCCCATTTACGCCCTGTGAGAGGCTCATTCACCTTGTTCGACAAGTCAAATGACGATGAACCTGTGGCTATAAGTTGTACACCTTTTAGTTCGTCAGTTATTAGTTTTATTTTCAGGCCGATATTTTCAATACGTTGGGCTTCGTCAATAATTAAGATTTTGTTTTGCCCAATCAGTTTTTTCCAACCTGTCGAAGTAATTTCATGCAACCTTGCCCGCACATCTGGGTCATCAGCATTAAGCCAAAGCCCCGTTTTTTCTTTGGCCAATAAGGTTTTTAATAAGGTTGTTTTGCCAGTTTGCCTAGCACCTACAAGTATAATGGCTTTACCTTTATATAGTTTTTTTTTGAGGACTGCTATTAGTTTTCTTTCAATATCCATGATGGGTTCTATTTTTCTAATCGCAAATTTAAGGCAAATACCTTGATTTCAATCGTAAAATTTGGCAAAATATTGCGATTGCGACTACTCATTAACATTCTTATTCAGCTTCAAATCGCAATATTATGGTAAATACATTGATTGTAATCGCAAAATTAAGCATAATTTTGCGATTACAATAGTAGAAGTTGGAAAAATCAGGGTCACACTAATATGGCTTTGAAGGGGCCGGCGTTTTAACTTACAGGGGTGAGGTATTTTTTTACAACTTATAAAATAGTGTAATTTACAACTTAAATATATTTAGGATTTATTATTACCATCAACAAACTTATAACCCACGCCCCGCAGAGAATGGAAGAACACCGGGTTTTTTTGGTCTTTCTCAAAATATTTGCGAAACGACAATACAAAATTGTCTATGGTGCGGGTTGATGGGAACACGGAATAGCCCCATACCGTTTGCAAAATTTTCTCACGGCTCACCACTTCACCTTTATGGTCAATCATTAATTTAAGTAACAATGCTTCTTTTTTGGTCATCTTAAATTCGCCCTGTTGCCCTGTTGCTTGATAGGTTTCAAAGTTCACATAATTATCTCCAAAGCTATACTCGTTAAAGCTTGGTTTCTTGGGCATATTTTCGGCACGGGCAATTAATTTACTAACGCGGAGTAATAGTTCTTCCAAATTGAAGGGCTTGCTCAAATAGTCATCAGCACCCAGCTTCAAGCCCTTCACCCTGTCTTCGCCAGCATCGCGAGCAGAGAGTATAAGAATGGGGATTTTATTGTCCTGTAGCCTGATGTTTTCGCAAGCAGTCAATCCGTCCATTTCGGGCATCATAATATCCAAAATAATCAGGTCGAATTTTTCTTCCTTAAACTTGTGAATCGCTTTTAGGCCATTATCTACATCTACTACATGGTACCCTTCTTCTTCAAGGTTTATCTTCACCAATTGGCGGATGGTTTCTTCGTCATCGGCAAAAAGGATGCGTTTTTTATTGGCTGAGATCATAAAAGATTGATTGGTTTGAACCACAAATGAAATCGAAAAATTCGACTTTTTTTTGCAAATGACATAAATATGATAAATAATTTTTTTATTATTTCTTATTCAAAAGCATGAATACCAATCATACCGCTATTGTGCAGTTTACTCTTTTGGAAAATGTATAGCAAAAATATTCCCTCCGCCTTCTCGTTTCAAAATAGTAATAGTGGCATGGTGCGATGAGATAATTTGTTTAACAATATACAATCCCAAACCTGTGCCTTTATTTGTTCGCGTTTCTTCGTTGCCAATACGGTAGAATTTTTCGAAAATTTTGGTTTTTTCTTTTGGGTCAATTTGCTCGCCGCGGTCATATATGTTCAGTTCTATATAATCGTCCTGTTCTTTAAGTTCTACTTTAAAATCGGCTCCTTCGGGAGAATATTTTATGGCATTTGACAATAAATTACTGAGTGCCACTCCAAGTGCCAGCCTATCTGCATTTATAAATGGTTCGTCGTTATATAGTGCTTCCACAGTTTGCTTTTTCTCTGTGCCCTTCGCAAATTTTGAAACCGTATCCTCTACAACACCTGCCAGATTTGTTTCCTCAAAATGGTAATTATGGTGACCTCCTTCTATGCGTGTAGCCATCAAAATATTTTCTATCAATTTGCCCAAGCGTTCGGTATCGTTTAGTGTGTCCACTAATAAGTCGTGGCGTTGTTGATCGGGAAGCTGTCGTTTTTGCAGTGTTTCAAGCATCAGTTTGATAGATGCTACAGGGGTTTTAAGTTCGTGCGTAATGGCCAATAAAAAATTATTTTGCTGTCGGTTTACATCAATACGCCGGTTCACTACTTTATATATATAATAGATGCCCCAAAACATCAAACCCACAAATACAAAACCTTCCATTACATATTGGGTAAGTTTTCTTTGGTATTTTTGCTCTATGTTTTCAAATACATAAGCTTTAGGTTTTACTTCTATTTTTGCAAATAGCTCATTTTCTTTATCTGTATTTTCGGGCTTTTTCAAAAACCTTAAAGTGTAATCTGGGAAATAAGTTATTATATAATTTTGCAAAGAATTCATGTTTAATTCATGTCCTTCATCATACATTTCTTGGCAAACATCATTGATTTTCAATTTTGCTGTCAATGCATCAGCGTTTACCTTTATAAGTGCGTTATCCCTTTGTTCCAAACTGTTTTGTGTCAATATATAAAACCACCATCCGAAGGCAGCCAGTGCGTATCCGCTTATTAAGAAGAACAGTATTCGGGTTTTGCGGGGCTGACTCATGGATAATTATAAATGATAAATTGGCTTACGCCAGATATTAATGATGAATTATGGGTGATGAATTTGCTTATGCCAGTGTTTTTAATATAGACGGTCGAAAATCGTGCGTCAGCCTCCCGATAGCTATCGGGACATAATTTATCATTCATCATAGTTTAGAAATTCGGCGACGGACTATACTTGCTGTAGAAATCGGTAATTACTTTTACGGCATCATCGGCAGTGTCAACCAATTTGAATAATTCCATATCTATTGGGTTTACGTTATGCTCTTGAAGCAACATAATTTCATTGATCCACGCTATAAAACCTTTCCAATAGCTTGTGCCTACTAATACAATAGGGAACTTTGCAATCTTTTCTGTTTGGATAAGTGTTAAGGCTTCAAATAATTCGTCCATTGTGCCAAAGCCACCGGGCAATACAATAAAGCCTTGTGCATATTTCATAAACATGACTTTGCGTACAAAGAAATAATCAAAATCTATATTTTTATCATGGTCTATATAAGGGTTGCTGAACTGCTCAAAAGGCAAATCTATATTCAGTCCCACTGACTTGCCATTGCCACGTTTTGCACCTTTGTTACCCGCTTCCATTATACCAGGGCCACCACCCGTAATTACGCCAAAGCCTTCCTTGGTGAGCTTAAACCCGATCTCTTCTGACAATATATAATATGGGTTATCGGCTTTAGTCCTTGCCGATCCAAATATTGAAACACAAGGCCCAATGCGGCTAAGGCGTTCAAATCCTTGAACAAATTCAGCTACAATTTTAAATACCATCCAACTGTCTGATATCTTTATCTCAGGCCATTCCTTGCTTTGGAAAGCTTCTTTAATCTTGTCGTCGTGTTCGTTATTTGTCATATTCTACTGTATTTAATTTGCAAATGTAATAGGTGGATGTTAAAAATCCATTGTCTTTAACCTCCATCGACTCCACCTTTCTATTACGGTACCTTTAAACATTGGGGTTTGGCAATGTTCGACCCCGATGGGGTCGCAGATTTATAACTCAATGCATATCTATAAACCTGCGACCCTGAAAGGGTCGAACATTGGCGTTGAATGGAGAAGTTTGATAAGTATAATAAAAAGATTATGCAATAATGGTGAGGTACTACTCCACTTTCAAAAATTTACAAGATGCTAAGCCATTTTCATTATATACATTTATCATATATAAACCCGCTGCATACCCCGTCAAATCAATGCTTGCTGATTTGTTTAAAGAAGTATACAATACAACCTTTCCCATCATATCCAGTATTTGTAAATTGGATTTACCAGAATTTGGCAGACTCATATTTAATATGTTTTGAACAGGATTTGGCCAAATAGTAATGGTATTATTATATATTTTTTTTTGAATGCTATTATTGATAGCACATTGCATCGCATTCACCGCATTGATTCTGCCTGCACCGAGTTTGTTTTTATATTTTATATTGTTTTTGCTATCAATATTATCGGCAGTTGCTTTTAAGCAAATTTCTATTTGGTCAGGAGTTAAGGTTGGTTTTACTGATAACATCAATCCGCATAGGCCCGCTACCAATGGGCAACTCATGCTTGTGCCGCTTAGTGTACCATAATAAGGACTATATACTACCGTACTATATATGGTATCGCCTGGGGCCATCACATCTATATAGTTTCCATAGTTTGAAATTTTAGAAACCATATCATTTACGCCTGTACTTCCTACAGAAATTACATGCTCAAAACCTGCGGGATAGTTTACCGAATCTTCTCCATCATTTCCTGCTGCTGCTACTAATATAATATTCTTTTTATAAGCTGCATCAATTAATGTATGCAAGGTTTTATATAATGAAGTGTCCTTTCCACCCCACGACATGGATATAATATTTGCTCCTGCTTTAATTGCATAGTCTAGCCCGTCCTCAGTATTGGTGAGCACTACAGGCTGGTTGGTACATTTCACGGCAATAATAGAAACAGTATTATAACTTACCGAAGCTACCCCCAAATTGTTATTCGTTTTTGCTCCTGCTATTCCTGAAGTATGTGTGCCGTGTGTCCAGAATTGGGAGGCGGGTGGCGTGGGGTCATTGTCATTATCAGCTACATCATAGCCATGTATGTCATCTACAAAACCATTGAGGTCATCGTCAATTTTATTCGTATCAATTTCATTTGGATTGGTCCAGATATTCAAATCGGGATGGTCTATTTTTACGCCATCATCTACAACTGCAATGGTGCTTTTATTGTTGCCAGCAAGCCCCCAGGCATTGTCCATACTGATGGTTTGGAATACCCAGCTTTGCCGGGAGTTTATGTCATTGGGCGTAGAAAATTTTTGATATACGGGACAAGGGTGTGCATATTCTATATAGTTTTCACTTTGTAATCGTTTTACAAAACTATATATACTATCATAACTCTCGAATGAGACTCTGTATATCTTTTGTACTTCTGCATCGTCAGTTTTAAAAGGTTTTTCTATTTGTATAATACGATAGTCTTTTATTGCTTGTTGCCAAAAAGTATTATATATATTATCGTTTGTTTTGGAATTATATAATGGAATGTTTTTTTCAGATCCGATAGCTATCGGATTTGGTTTTATTTTGAAGAATAATTTGCCCGGGAGGGATTGGGCATAGGTGGATAATCCTAGCGTCATTGCGAGGAGCAGTGCGAATGCATGTGCGTTTGGGCGACGTGGCAATCTCATTGCTTTTTTATTAGCTGCCGTCAGTGCGAGGAACGACGGGTTGGCTTGTGTGAATGGGTGACGAAGCAATCTCCTTGGGTGTGTGCTCGGCGAGATTAAATTCCCGAGCATACGGTTCAATGGGATTGCCACGTCGGAAGCCTCCTCGCAATGACGCGTAACTTCATACGTCGTTTCCACTGGCCCACGTAAAGATTTGACAACTTTGCCTGCGTCGTCTCGTCTTGTGACGAGAGCAAAGTTGTCAAATCTATCACGGAACAACATGATTATATAATTAAACACACTACTAATTATTAGCCAGCAAATACATCACCGCCATTCTAATGGCTACACCGTTTTCTACTTGGTCGAGTATAATGGAGTGCTCGCTATCGGCCACATCACTGGTAATTTCCACGCCTCGGTTAATTGGGCCCGGGTGCATGATGGTGATTTTTTTGTCGAGTCGGTTGAGTAGGTTCAAATCCAGACCATAGAGCATCGAGTACTCTCTTAGCGATGGGAAATATTTGATGTCCTGTCTTTCTAGTTGGATGCGTAGCATATTGGCCACATCGCACCAGTTAAGGGCTTTCAGCAGGTTGGTTTCTACTTTCACACCTAGTGATTCTATATGTTTCGGTATTAAGGTAGCGGGGCCGCAAACCATTACTTCGGCTCCCGTTTTTTGTAGGGCGAATATATTTGACAAGGCAACTCTGCTGTGCATAATGTCTCCAACTATCACTACTTTCTTTCCTTCCAAACTTCCCAATTTTTCTCTGATTGAATACGCATCCAACAAACCTTGGGTAGGGTGTTCATGCGTGCCGTCGCCTGCATTGATTATTTGTGCATCAATATGCTTGGCCAAAAATATATGAGCACCAGGCACTGGGTGACGCATCACGACCATATCCACTTTCATGGCTAGGATATTTCGCACTGTATCAATCAAGGTCTCGCCTTTTGAAACCGAAGAACCCGATGCCGAGAAACTGACCACATCGGCACTCAGCCTTTTTTGGGCAAGCTCGAAAGAAATACGGGTACGGGTTGAGTTCTCAAAGAAAATATTGGCAACAGTAATATCTCTAAGCGAAGGAACTTTCTTGATGGGGCGGTTGATAACGGTCTTGAACTCATCGGCTGTTTCAAAAATCAGCCCGATGTCATCGCTATTAATGTTCTTAATTCCCAGTAAGTGCCGGGTTGTTAGTTGGCCCATTTATCACTTCCGTTTTTACTAAGGCGGAATTAAGATACAAATTTATAGGATTATGGGGAAAGTGCAAAATGAAATGTTTTGAATTCATTACTTTAGGATGCAATATCGGGCCTGTTCAACTTCTTCATAGCTGATAGCATAACGCTTTATATAATAATTAGAATAGAATGAACCCTGGAGGCACAAGGCAAACCCACTAACGCAAACACAAAGTAGTTTAATATAGCCCAAACAGTCTTTTAGTTAGACAGATTTTGTTTATTGTAAATGTGCCGATCAGAAAGTGGATATATTTCAATATAAAACTGTACTTTTGCAATATAAAAATACATTATTATGAGATTGCGATATGATATTAATAGCTATAGAAATATAAAACGTTCTGATGATAAAAATACTTACGAACATCTGTGATAGCAACAACCCAACAATAGGATATAGACAAGATGCTTGAGAAGAAAGAATATAATATACCCATTAATCAAAATATCAATACCGTTAAAAGTATTGAGCTTGTTCGCAGTGGGGATGATTATTTTTTAAGATTGCAAAGCATTATCAACGAAGCAAAAATTGAAATACACCTTCAGACTTATATTTTTGAAAACGATGCTACTGGAAAACAAATTACTGAGTGCTTGAAAAAAGCTGCTTTACGCAAGGTGAATATATATATACTATTTGACGCATTCGGTTCAAAATATTTATCGAAAGTATATACCGAAGATTTGATTCAGCACGGAATTCAATTCCGGTTTTTTTCTACAAATCTTTTCTTTATTAGCAGGCGTTTGCATCATAAAGTTGTAGTTGCAGATGGGAAGATTGCAATGATAGGCGGAATAAACATAGCGGATAAATATCACGGTACAAAAACAATGGAACCTTGGCTGGATTATGCAGCACAGATTGAAGGAAAAATAGCAGAGCCGCTTCAGCAGTTATGTAAAAATATTTATTTTAGGAAGAAGCGGTATGCATGGAAACAAAATATTTTTAATTCGGGGAACGACACATCTTTACGTATTCTTCAAAATGACTGGCTAAAACGTAAAAATGAAATTTCTAATTCATACTTAAAATCTATTGGTAATGCAAAAAAAGAAGTTGTTATAATAGGGAGTTATTTTTTGCCAGGGAGAAAATTGAAAAACACATTGAAAAAAGCTGCACTAAAAGGCGTAAAAATAAAATTAATTTTATCAGGAGTTTCTGATGTCCCTATGCTAAGGCGAGCAACTTGTTACCTGTATTCAAAACTTCTTCATTACAATATTGAACTATATGAATGGGACAAATCTGTTCTGCATGCCAAAGCTGCGGTAGTTGACGATCAGTGGGCTACCATCGGTTCTTTCAATCTCAATCAATTAAGTTCTTATGGCAGCCTGGAAATGAATGTGGAAATAAATTCAACGGCTTTCACCACCAACTTTAAATCGCACTTGAATGGCGTAATTGCCCAGTGCGAGGAAATCACATTTGATACACTTAAAACAAAAAATGGCATTGTATCTAAACTTATTAATTGGTTATCCTACTACTTAGTTAGAACAGGGCTTATAATTGTTACCTATTTCCCACAAAAAAGGTTTTTTAAGCGATACCATGTTGAATAGCTGATAAAAAAGACTAGTGCGGTCAATTAAATATACCAATCCCAAGGTATATAAATTTGATAATAAACCCGTACTTTTGTGAGGTAAAAAATTAAAAACCATGAAGAAATTACTCTTTATTGCTATTATAACGCTGTTGACAATTACTACAGCAAAAGCACAATTCCCTTATTATCCCTTCCCCACAAAGCCCACTGAAAGCACCAAATACAAAACTGCGGGCATTAAATGGTGCAAACGTTATCAGGTTGATTCGGTATATAAAGACTCTGTGCTGAAAGAGATATTTATGTATAATACATTTGGCCGTGTAGAGACAGCTTATGAACTGGGAACCAATAACGATGGAGACCCAGATACCAGTTGCACCACTTATAATACTTATACTACATTGGGCTACCCACTTCGCTCGATGATATATGATAAAGAGCAGGGTGAAATAATTTCACTAAATACGTATGATTCCAAAGGCAAAATTCTCAAAAAAGAGGTGGCTAGCATTGACCCTCCAACTTATTCCTATATTTACGAACCTTTTGGTAAAATTATAGAATGTAAAGTTACACAAAAGTATCCAGCTATTGACAATGATGGCAATTCTACTGGCAAAGCGGTAAATGTATATACCTATCGAATCACCTATTCATACAATTCTAAAGGTCAATTGCAAACTGAAAGAACATATAATGCAAGACAGGAAAACAAACCCTTGGAATCATATATAAATTTTACTTACGATAGTAAAGGCATGGTCTCAAAAATAACACGTCACAATTCAGAAGGAACATTATGGTATATTAAAGACTTTAAATACGATACAAAAGGATTTTTAACGGATAGTTGGTATGCTGATGATGAAAAATCGCCAAGGGTATGGAGTGTGTATGTGTGGGGGAAGTGATAGGCAACATGATTGGTGGGGACACCAACCATGTACAAGTATGTAAAGATTTAAGAACAAGGATTAACGTCCCGATAGCTATCGGGATTTGATTTAGGAAGTTAAACATCGAATATATTAATATGAAAAATATAGTTGTACTTTTTCTTATCATGAACATAAATCAAACCTTTGGACAAAAACCACCAACGGGAACATATACTTATGCAGTTAAATGGGCAGAATGGCCTAATATGACAGGACCGAATGTGAAAGTTGTAATTAAAAAAGATTCCGTATTTGTGTATGCATTAGATAGCAATATGACGCTCAGTAGTAAAGGAGATATATTAGCAAAAGGGATATTAATATTTCACAAAAAAACAAGTCAGTGGATAATAGCTACTAAGCTAGAGGATAAGGATGCACCAGAAGTTGGAGGATGCAGTGATGGCCCAACTATTATAGATTTTAAAAACAAATGGTTTTGGTTATGTTAAAAAATCAAATACAAGTATATATATTTCTATTATTAGTAGTTACTATTCTAACCAATTGTAATAATAGTAAACCCCAAACCAATAAGAACTCCGATAGCCCGAAAGAATATACTGTCAAAAACAAATTATTAGGCATCTGGACCTATGATACCAATGAGAACGCCACATTTAAAATAACAGAAGATTCTATTTATTATATAGACCATAATGCAACCTATAAATACGATTTGGTGGGCGATAGTATCAAAATAAAATTTGATGATTTTATATCAACAGGCAAAATTTATTTTGTTGGAGATACTTTAGCAATACAACATGAAACTGGAACAGATAAATATTGGCATTTTGAAAATTAGTTCCTTTGAATATTAAAACAGCTACATTAAAAATATAAGAAATGATTTTTTCATGTAGCTGTTTATTTTAAAATTTATATTATATCAATACCCAAACAACATCTGCAAATTCACTTCCATCAATTGGCCATACTTCATTAACTCGGGCATCTGTATTTTCTTTTTCGAACCTACCACACATAGTGTATAGCCAGGCACGTTTATATTCGTTCTAAAATAATTTTGCAAGTCAGTAAAAGAGAGGTCTTTTATTTTTTCATATATAAGTTTACGTGGGTCTTCGGTAAGCCCCAGTTTTGCTAATCTGTTCTTTAATGACAGTAGGTCTTCATCATCATAGCGTTCGCTCTCAATCTGCGACATAATGGATGCTTTGGCCGATATCAGTAACTGGTCCGTCTCGGGCATTGTTTTTATAAGTTCGTTCATAGAGGTAATGGCCTCGGGCATCTTATCGGCCTGTGTGCCTATGTATGCATTAATAGTGAAAGGCTGCTCCTTATATTCGGGCTGCCTGGTAACCATATAGCACGAGTATGCAAGGGCTTTCGATTCACGTATGGTTTGAAATACCACTGAGCCCATACCGCCGCCATAATACTCATTGAACATATTGATGACGGGCGTTTGAGTAACATCATACGGCGTACAATTTCGTACCCATTGCAGTTCGGCTTGCACCATATCATAATCTACAAACAATACCTTATTCTGTGGTACAAATGTTCTTCTAAAATCAATAGCTGGGGGTATTGAATCCCATTTCTGTGGTATATAATGTAATTTCTTAATTCGTTTTCCTATTTTTTTAATCTTATCGGGCCCATAATAATCTATATGTGGTTTAAAATTAAAAAGCAATTTAATTACTTTGAGTAAGTCATCAGGGTTTTGTTTTTCAATTTCGTCGGGCTTAAGGTTATAACTAAAAGGGTTCATCGGGCCATATAGTGCCATATTGGTAAGGCCTTGATTTATTAAGCGTTTGTTTTGTTTGTTATCAATTCTTGTTTTGCGTACAATGTTTAGATACTCTGTAAACTTTTCTTTGTCTTCCTTGGGGTTGGTAAATAAATCTTCGACCAATGCAAGTGCTTTATCAAAATTTTCGTTCAACCCACTAATATTAATATAGGTTTGCCTATCCCCTGAGCCAAAGTTATACTCACAAGCTATATCATAAAAACTCTTGGCCATATCATCGGGGGTATGTTTTTCGGTACCTAAATATTTGAGATAACCCAATGCCAAAGGCAATGTTTTTATATTAAGTTTTCCTACTTCCCAGATAATAGTCAGATTGAACAACCCATTCTTTTTGTTTTGCACACAGCTAAGTTGTATTCCACTTTTCAAAGTAGTTTCTACTATTTTGCTAAGTGCCGCAAATACTGGTTTTATAGTTGGCGATGGTACTTCTAATAATTTTCTGGTAAAGTCTGATTGCAGGCCGGCATTGGTTTGCACAGCAGTTATCTGTGGCTTGTCTACTTTTTTAATAGTGGTATCTGTGCCCTTTGTTTTAACAACTATGGCATATCCTTCTCCCAAATACTTCTTGGCGAAATCTATGATTTCCTGTTTGGTCACTTTACCCATCTCGTCCAGCTTGCCATAATATTTATTCCAGTCCACCTCAGTAACAAAAGCATCGAGCACATCATAAGTAATGGAGCGACTGTCGCTTTGTTTACGCATCAGTTCCACCTTTTTATTGGCCAATACCGATTTGATCATCTTTTCGTCGAAATCACCATTTGCTAGTTTTTGTATGGTCAAATACACCTCATGGCTCAGGTCCAGAATTATTGGCATATCATTACCCGGAGATATTGTTTTGGGCTTTGCCATAATTTCCAGTACACTATAATCCTGCAAAGTATTTACGCTAAGTGTTAAACTTTGAACCCGTTGTTTTTTTAGTAAGTCGAGTTCCAAAATACCCGAAGTACCATTATATAACAATGCAGAAACCAATTCTAAAATTGTGGCTTCGCGAGTACCAGCACCCGGCGTGCGATAACCCATTTTAAGAAAAGCGGCATCGGGCCCGGTAACAACTTTAAGTATTGGTTTGGTCAAATATTCATCTTGGGGGAACTTGAGGGGCGGTATTTGCTGAGGTTTCATGTACGAAAAATACTTGTCAATAAGTTTGATGGTAGCATCGGGGTCTAGGTCTCCTATCATAATAATACCCATATTGTTTGGACAATAATTCTTATTATAATAATCGCGAATGGCTTTAAGGCTGGGGTTTTTCAAATGCTCTACCGTACCAATAGTTGTTTGTGTACCATAAGGATGTATCTTGAACAAGCTGGCCATCAAAGCTTCCTCGGCCTTGCGGTTATCATTATCCAGGCCTATATTTTTTTCCTCATACACTGCTTCCAGCTCAGTGTGAAACAACCTAAAAACTGGCATACGAAAACGCTCTCCCTCAACTGTAAGCCATTTGTCTATATTATTAGAAGGTACATTGTTTACATATACTGTCATCTCATCGCTGGTAAATGCATTGGTGCCTGAAGCCCCTAAGTTTTGCATCATATTATCATACTCATTGGCAATGGCAAAGCGTGAAGCAGCGATAGACAGGGAATCTATTATTTTGTATATCTGCTTGCGAAAAGTTGAATCTTTGCTTGAATTGTAAATGGCATAATGTTCTTCGATGGACTGTATCAATCCTCTTTCTATATCATAATTAAGCGTTCCGTACTTTTCAGTACCTTTAAACATCAAATGCTCCAGATAGTGGGCCAGTCCGGTATTGTTTGAGGGGTCTGTTTTAGAACCTGCTTTCACAGCAATCATGGTTTCAACACGAGGTTCTTTTTTGTTCACACCCAAAAATACGGTGAGGCCATTGCTCAATGTATATTTCCTTATTTTATAAGGGTCGTTGGGGAAAGTTTGATAGGAATAATTCTGGGCAAATGCTTGTGTTATCAAAAACAAAGACACAAACGCTAAAGTGATTTTTTTCATGGGTTGATTCTTTTAAAAAAGTGCCGCAAATTAACCCGTTTCTACCTTTTATAAAAAATATATTTTCAGATGCAGCATTTAACACAAACAAAATGTTCCTATATTCGCACAAAAATTAAACAACAAAATAAACAACAACATGAAAAAATTATTGACAATCCTAACTATTACTGCTATAGTATTTGCATCTTGCAGTAAAACAAAAAAACTTAGCAAACGCTTGGCTACCAAGTGGAACATTACTAAAAAAGACCACCAAGCTTTTTATAATAATGTTCAGGACGTACCACAAACATATACAACTACCTCTGCTGTGGGTTCTGTAGAATTAAAATCTGACGGTACAGGAACTTTCACTGATCCAGTAAACGCAAAAGGCGATTTGGCAGTATATACTATTGCAGATTGGTATAACGATGATGCCCACGTTTCAATTTTGGTAGAAGACCAGTCATCACCAAAAAAAGTATATCAATGGACATTTAACATAACCACCAACGAAAAAGAAAAGCAAGTTTGGTTCAATGAACTTAACAGAGAGCAAAACGGCCCTGTAAAAGTTCTAACCAATTACTATCTCGCTATCGCAAAATAAATTGGAATGAAGAACATCAAAAAAAGCTGCCACAAAATGGCAGCTTTTTTTTTGGCCTTTTTGTGCGGTTCTTTGCGGCTCAAAAAAAAATCAACCTTTTAACAAAAATATTATGAGTTTATTAGTAGTGGGCAGTGTAGCCTTTGATGCCATCGAAACACCCTTTGGCAGTACTGACAAGATTGTGGGTGGAGCAGCCACTTATATCAGCCTTTGTGCAAGTTATTTCACCAAAGATGTGCAACTGGTAGGTGTGGTGGGCGACGATTTCCCGATGGCAGATATTGAACATTTTAAAAGCAGGGGTATTGATATCGAGGGTCTTCAAATAAAGGAGGGTGAAAAATCATTCTTTTGGCATGGTCGCTACCACAGCGATATGAATGGGAGAGATACTTTAACCACGGAACTAAATGTACTGGCCGATTTTGACCCCATCATCCCCGAAGCATATAAGAATGCCGATTATTTGATGCTGGGAAACCTCACACCCAAAATACAACAAACAGTTTTAGAGCGATTAAACAAAAGGCCAAAACTGGTAGTAATGGATACCATGAACTTTTGGATGGACATTGCTCTTGACGATTTGAAACAAACTATTAAAATGGTAGATGTGCTTACCATTAACGATGAAGAAGCCCGCCAATTGAGTGGGGAGCATTCATTACTTAAAGCTGCCCGGGCTATTAGAGCAATGGGCCCAAAATATCTTATCATTAAAAAAGGCGAGCATGGAGCTTTATTATTCCATGGAGAAAACTTGTTTTTTGCTCCCGGTTTGTTGCTCGAACAAGTAACTGACCCCACTGGTGCTGGAGATACTTTTGCAGGCGGTTTCATAGGTCACTTAGCAAAAACCGACGACCTTAGCTTTGAAAATATGAAACGTGCCGTGATATACGGTTCGGCCATGGCTTCGTTTTGCGTAGAAAAATTTGGTACCGAAAATCTGCTCAACTTAACACAAGACATGATTATGGCAAGGGTTCAGGAGTTTGCCAAACTATCGCATTTCCAAATATAGTTGGTAGATTTAATAGCTGATCAAACTAATTCACAGGATTAAGGCGTTTAATTCCGACTGTTGTGCGTCATTTTCTGTCAAACTAATAATAGAAAGGCATTAACATGCGACAAAAGAATATAGCGGCAGAACCTAAAAGGAGAAATTGGTTGTATATCATTTCACCGTGTGTAATTGCTACTGCATTTTCTCTAATTGTGATTATCTCTAGCTATTTAAATATGGAGAATTCAGGCGGGTGGAGTTTCATTGGAGTTATAATCTTTGTACCGATTTTTCTTATTATTTTAGCTATTGACTTTTGGGTCAAAATTCTAGTTAGAAAGAAAGTTTTATATGTATGGCTCGCTGAGTCGATTCTGATTCTAATAATGTTCTTTATTTATAGAACTTATATAATTCTGTAGCCAAAAGCGTATGGCAGCAGAATCGGGATTGTTTTTAGCCACGGTTTTGCAGTGCGTTCTGCCGGCGGGAGGGCAAAAATCACATCCGGTGGGCAAAACGCTTTTGCTTACTTTTGGCAATCAAAAGTGAGGCCCGCCCGGCGAGGGCAGCGACAAACAAAGCTACAACCCTTTGAAATAAGGGCACTACACCTAATAAATATAATAATGGGGTTGTCGGCTAAAAGCCTATCAAATCAAATTTAAAATACTGTTTTTTTTATCCGCAAAAAATGCCGATATTTGCAGCCCTTTTGTGAGGAGAGCAAAAGGATTAAAAAACACTAAACAATATGTTAAAAATCAGATTACAAAGACACGGACGCAAAAAGTATCCGTTCTACCACATTGTGGCGGCTGACTCACGTGCTCCGAGGGATGGTAAATTCATTGAACTGTTGGGACGTTATAACCCCAACACCAACCCCGCTACCATTGAGCTAAATGTCGACAAAACTGTCGATTGGATGCAAAAAGGTGCACAACCAACCGACACTACCAGGGCTATCCTTTCTTATAAAGGTGCCATGATGAAACTTCACCTTTTAAAAGGTGTAAACAAAGGAGCCTTTACCCAAGAACAAGCTGACGAAAAATATGCAGCTTGGCTTCAAGAAAAGGAAAACAAAGTGAACAGCAAACGCGACTCACTTGCATCGGTAGGTAAAGACAAAGCCAAATCGGCAATGGAAGCTGAAACCAAGGTGAAAGAAGCACGCGAAAAAGCCCTAACTGCAAAACGCAATGCCGCTATGGCTGCCGATGCTGCAGAAGCTGCTGCTGTTGAGCCTGCTGCTGAAACTACGCAAGAAGTTGCTGCTGAAACGGTAGCTGAAAAAACAGAAGAAGTTGTTGCCGAAACTGTTGTTGAAAAAGCAGAAGAGGTTGCTGCCGAAGCTCCTGCTGAGACTGTAGCTGAACCAGTTGCTGAAGTTGCAGCCGAACCTGTAACTGAAAAAACAGAAGAAGTTGCTGCCGAAGCTCCTGCTGCCGACACAACAGAAGAAGAAAAAGCACCCACTGAATAAAAGTATTACTTGGAAAACCTTGTACACATAGGTCATGCTAGCCGTGTACACGGTTATAAAGGGCAAATTAAAATAGTCCTTAATCCAAATACATTAATTAAGAAACCCAAGGGATTGGTATTGTTTGTAGAATTTGCAAACAAACCAGTCCCTTTTTTTTTAACCTCTTTTCAGCCACAAGCCGAACAGCTTATTGTGCAATTTGAAGATATTGATGGTGATGAAAAAGCATCTGAACTTATAGGTAGGCGAGTATTTGCTGATGAAAAACTTGTAACCGTAGAAGTGGACGATTTACAAAAACTAAATGGTTATAATGTGATAGACCAAGATGATAAATCTATAGGCACGGTATCAGAAATTGTAAACTACAATCAGTACTTAGTAAAAGTAATGATTGATGGCAGTGAGGTGCTATTGCCCATGAACGAAGAAACACTTTTGGGCATAGACGATGCAAATAAGATTTTACATTTGCATATACCTGAAGGGTTGCTCGAATTTTATAAAAATAATTAATATGAATCTGCGTATTGATATATTATCATTGGTGCCCAGCTTACTTGAAAGTCCTTTCGATCACAGTATTGTTAAACGTGCCAAGGAGAAAAATCTGGTAGAAATCAATATCGTTAATATTCGTGATTATGCTGATGGCAAACACCGGCAGGCTGATGACACACAATTTGGCGGCGGGGCAGGTATGGTAATGATGGCCGAACCAATTGCCAAATGCATTGACCATTTAAAAACCCAAAGAACCTATGACGATATTATACTAATGACTCCTGATGGGAATTTATTTAACCAACATACTGCCAATAGTCTTTCCCTAAAAAAAAACCTGCTTATACTTTGTGGTCATTATAAAGGCATAGATGAGCGTATCCGCCAAACCTATATAACACGAGAAATTTCAATAGGCGATTATGTAATAACTGGCGGTGAACTTGCAGCGGCTATTATAACTGATGCGATTGTAAGATTAATTCCAGGTGTGATAGGCGATGAACAATCAGCATTGGAAGACAGTTTTCAGGATGGGTTGCTATCGCCACCCGTATATACCCGCCCTGCAAATTGGCGTGGATTGGATGTGCCCCCCATATTGTTAAGTGGCCACACTGCAGAAATTGAAAACTGGCGGCACGATCAAGCAATAGAACGTACCCGCTTGCGTAGGCCAGATATGATTAAGGATTGATATAGAAAAACTATATATGAAAAACATATTATATATATTTATCGCTTTCATATTATATACCAATATTTGCAGCGGTCAAAAAACAAAACATATTGTTATAAAATCCTCAAAGCCCAATAATATCAAAGAGCGTATGTTGGTTCTAAAATCGAATCCGCATATTAAAAAAGGGAAATACACCAAACATAAAAACAATATTTTAATTGAATCGGGTTATTATAGCTATAATCAAAAGGATAGTTTTTGGGAATATTTTTCAAAGCAAGGCAAGCTTATGGCCAAAGGATTTTATAAAGATGGCGACAAAAAAGGTATATGGGAATATTATAGTATCAATAGCGATTTAATTCAAACTTACGACCATGATAATGATTCACTAACCTATTATAATATAGAAAAGGAAAAAGAATTATATCCTTATTTAGCTCCTCAAAAAAACCAAATGATAGTTCTCAAATGTGCTATTTTATTGGGGGATTGGGCAATCTATATAGAATACTTGAAAACGAAACATTATACCCGAAAGTAGCCAACAATCCAGTAAAATCATTTTCAGTCAATATTGTTTTTGTAATAGATACTGCTGGCAATACTACTCAAGTAAAACTACAACAAAACAGAATTAACGAATTTGACAAGGAAGCCAAAAGAGTTGTGGAATCATTAGGTAAGTCATGGACTCCTGCCATTATATATAGTAAAAAAGTTTCAATGAGTTATATGCTACCTGTTAATTTCTGGATATTATAATCATAATTTTATGCAAAAGGATGAAGAATCTTTTTTCAAACAAGTATATAAAGTAGCAAGGTTAATTCCCAAAGGCCGAGTAACTTCCTATGGGGCCATAGCCAGATATTTGGGCTCAGCACAAAGTAGCCGTATGGTGGGATGGGCTATGAACAATAGCAATTTTGAAACAGAATATGTCCCTGCCCACAGAGTTGTAAACCGCAATGGCATGCTTAGTGGCAAGCACCATTTTGAAAGTGAAAACGCCATGCAAATTGCTTTGGAGAAGGAAGGTATTATTATTATAGAAAATCAAATCCAAAACTTTGAAAAAGTACTTTGGGATCCGAATATTGAGCTGGGATTGTGATAGGTGTCTTTATTTGTCTTTAAATATACCTTCCTTTTCATTACGGAAGTAAAACATTTCCTTTCCTTTCATTAGTCTATAATATCCATCATATTGGTCACCCAAAAGTTGATCATATTCAATAGGGACAACTATTTTCCCATTCTTATCTATAAATCCATATTTATTTCTTAATTCTATTAAATAATAGTTAAATTCTCAATGATAATTGCGTAATGGATGAATACCATCATATATAAAATCTATTAAAATGTTCCCATTGAAATTAATAATTCCATATTTCTTATTTTTTAATACGGAGATTATAGAATCATCTTCGTCTCTCCAGTCAATAACGTCGTATATACAAGGGACAATACTTTCACCCTTATCATTAATAACTCCATATTTCCCTTTATACTTTACTTTTGCTCTTCCTTTATCAGATAGGGCTTCAGCCTCATCATATTTGAATTCGATTATTGTTTTGTAATATTTATTTACATAACCATACTTCATTTTTTTTTGGGGATATATTCTTTCTCTTGAGAAATAAGTATCGGTTAATGAATCTTTAATATTAAGTACAGTATCCCAGTAATCTCTTTTATTAAATGCATATATAATTCCTTTTTTTATTTTAATTATCTGGTAAAATTGAGGGGAGTAAAAGAAACATGAATCGGGTATTTTTATTCTTTCTATCAACTTGCCCTCTATATCTATTATGCCCCATTTGTTTTTATACTTTACGGGACTTAGTTGCATCTCACCTAAAAAATGGGCATCAATATAATCAAAAGAATCACTTATAATTTTTAGCTTTTTGTTCATAAAGAACCATTTACCATTAGCAGATGCAAAATGAGGGAATCCATACCCCCCACTAAAATAATTATAAATAAAAGCTGAACGTAAAATACTCGAGTTCCCCACTTCTTCTATTATAGCAAACTTTTTTGTAGCACTATCATACTTTGTAAAATAAGATTGCCCCTCACACACATTAAACATAAACATTATTGCCGCAATGGCTATGTAATTTTTTATTTTCACGAGTAAAATTGAATGCTTTTTCAATTCAAATGTAAACAAAACTAACTGATGTACAAAACTTCGACAAAGTATTTTGGGATTATAGCAAATAGGAGCAAGAGATAAGGAATAAGTGCCTCCTCGATAGCTATCGGGACGGCGTCAGCCCTTACCACTTATTCCTAATTAACTTTACTGGTAAGCGAATTTTTATTTCCATTTATTTTAGTAATATCTGCCTTGATAGAACCTACCATCAATTCTGTTTTGATACGCAAGGGTATTAGGTTGGCGTCATCGGTAGCCCATATAGTAAGGGCATCTTTATTGGGGAAAACACGATCAACAACTACATTTGGTTTTAATATAATAGTATTAAATTTACCCAAAGCTGTTTTAATTACTTCTCGTCCACCTATAGTTACTTCCGATTCGTATATAACTTGGTCAAGATAAAACTTAACTTTTATTTTATCACCTTTCTTCATTGTTTTTAGGTCTTGGCTACGCAAATAATATATAACTGATAACACATCCTGAAATGAAGCACCATCTGATTTATATATTCCCTTACTGCTATATATTTTATTGTTTCGTTGATCGAAGGTAGCGTGCTCGATGTCCTTATATCCGCCCTCTTGCACATTCCGAATATATTTTACAGGCAAATTGGTATGTGTATCTATAAATGTTTCATAATGGTCACGCACTTTAAAAAACCAATCATAGCCACTCAATGTTTTGCCGTCGCCCATTATTCTAATAGTATTATGCCCGTTCACGCTTTTAATTCCTGTATCAATGGTCATGGTTATTTTAGCTGCGTCCATCATTCCATAGTGTACACGATACTCCAACTTTTCGCCGGTAGTGTATGGCTCACACTCAGGGGGCTTGCTGGTAAATGCCCAAACAAATACTATAATGATAGTACAAATGCCAATGTTAGCTATCCTTTTACTAAGGAGTAATGGCTTTTTGTTGTTTTGGTGTATCAGAGGTTTCATGGTTGTGTTATTTAATCACTATTTACTTTATAAAAAGTGTACCAAAAGTTAAAATGGAGAAACACTTATAATTTAATAAACGCTGCATCAGTAGATTATAGTTAATGAGATATCTTTCATAATTCAAGTATATAAACTATTCACAACCTTCCAACCATGTTCGACCCCATCGGGGTCGCAGGTTTATAGTATTTGTGGAATTATAAACCTGCGACCCCGATGGGGTCGAACATCAGCATAATGCCAGAAAGATTAGATAATCGATAGCTATCGGACTGCATTGAATGGAAGCGTTTTTTTTTAATTAT
>JAYVCI010000142.1:0-10987 GCA_043750035.1 Chitinophagaceae bacterium | reverse complement strand
AATTATGAAAGAGTTCATTCAAACATAATGCAGCATAACGCAAAAAATGATTGCACAAAAAAAAGCCCCGCAATATATAATTACAGGGCTTTTTTAGGTATGCTAATCTTTTATTCTTTTACAAACTTTGCAATTTGTCTTTCACCATCCGAAGTTACCACTGCAATATAATATAATCCATGAGCCAGTTCGTTTACAGGCATGGCAATAGATTGAGTTGTAGCTTGTGCATTGACATTATAAACCAATTGTCCAGCTTGGTTATATATAAGTATCTGTTTCGCTTTTGTGGTATTCGCAAAAACCAAGTTCAATACCTCATTTGCAGGATTTGGATATAAACGCAATTCCTCCTGTATTGGAGCACCTTTTATTGCGTTTGCATAATACACAACAACTGACCTCGACACATCATCTGCTTTAATATTTGACGGGTCGGTAAGTCCATAAGTAAGCGTGTAGGTGCCCGTTACAGAAGTATTGACACTACCTGTAATGGTTAGTAAAGATTGTAATGTAGCGGAAGTATAAAAATTATCTGTTATAGTTACGCTTGGGTCGGTATAGGTTTGGAACTGTAGCACAGAATCAATGGCTTTACCATTAAGTGTTAATACAGGTTTTGTAGTTTTTTGTACAATTACCGTCCTGGTTTTAGAAGTAGCATTACCTGACTTGTCAGAAGCTACATAGGTAAGCGACTGTACACCCAATTGCATGATATTGATACTGCCAATTACTGTAGCGGTAAGTCCAGTATCGTAATCATCAGTAATAGTATAACCCGGGTCGTTGAAAGCAACGCCTGCTTCAGTATATATTGTATCGCCCACTTTAAGTTTGATTACGGGTGCTACATTATCTTTAACTGTTACCATACGTTGAATAGTGCCTGTATTGCCACTGCTATCAGTGCTTGAATAAGTTATATAAACTGTATCGGGTTTTGTAGCTGTGAAAGTGGTCGGGTTAACTATAACCGTGAGGTTCTTTGAATAGTTATCTGTTACTTTATATCCAGGCTCTGAAAACACATCACCAATACTCATGGTATAAGGGTTGGGTGCTGTAAGTGTGATGACTGGTTTTACACGGTCAACTACAAGCACATCTCTTGAAATAGAACCTGATTGGTTTCCGGCTTTATCGGCTACCTTATACTGGTATTGATATGTGCCCAAAATAGTAACGTTAACATTGCCTGTTCTCACCACATTACCTGTTACATTTCCATCCACCGAATCATAAGCAATTACACCCGGGTCATTATAACTAATGTTTGCATCGGCGGTATCGGGATTGTTGCCAATTAAGGATATATAAGGTGCGGTTACATCGGCGGTAACAGTTATATATCTGTTTGCTGGAATGGCTTTGTTCCCACTGCTATCAGTGGCATTAAAGGTAAGCGAATAGGTGCCGAGTGTTAGTGTGTTCAGGGGCAATCCTGTTATTACTACAGGTACTTTGCCATCAATATTATCAGTAGCTGTTGCACCGCTATCTATATAAGTACGACCTTGTTCTACTGTAGTATTAATACCACCTGTAAGTTTGATAACTGGGCCTTCATAATCATCTACCAAGAAAATGCCATAATCCTCATACTCTCCACCAAACTTTGTAGTACCACAAGCTGCCATACTATTTCCATCGGTAACTGCAATACGCAGCTTCGTAAATCCAGTTGTTGATTTTCCAGTGGTTTTGGTTGGTATTGTAAAACTGTTTGTCCACGTTTTACTGTTTGTGAAAGAGTTATTATATACACGTTCCGAAGTTTGGAAAACGCCATCAATATTATAGTCAATCCAGATACTACAGGTGGCTTTGGTAGAAGTTGCCAGCCTTGCCGCAGTAAACTTATATTTACCACCCAATGTTAAACAAGTAGTAATTGATGAATTATCCCAATAATCGGAACTTCCAATATCGGAAGAATAGTATATATCTCCGATTGTAAACATACTAATACCCGCTTCTGTACCTGTAAATGTTGAACAGGTAGGATAACAGTAATCGTCACTTACACGAATAAAGTTGGTTACTGATTTTACATTATTGCCATAGGCATTTGTGGCTGTTAAGGTAACTGTATAATATCCAGTATCTGTAAATGACACATCTGGGTTTTGGTCTGTTTGGCTGGTACCGTTTTCAAAAACAACATTATTATTTGGCTGGATATCCCAATCCCATCCGGTAGCACCGTACTGAGACTTATCAATCAATGATACTATTTTGTATAAAGTAAGTTTTGTAGGTGTGGTCTTTTGAGTAGCAATACAGCCATTGGGAACGGATGAATATTCTGCACCAAAATCGGCTACGGGGGCTTGTGAAGGGTTGATCACTACAACATTTCTATCCACTGTATCTATTCCACCACAACTGGTAACTATTAGGCGGACAGTTTGGATTCCAGCATTGCCAAATGTATAAGGATTTTTCCATCCGGTCGCATCTTCGGCACCATCATTATCATAGTCCCAGCTATACTGGTAGCTTTTATCCCAATAGGTAGCTTTTATATTCATGCTCGAACCTATATAAACGGTGTCGGGTATTACAAATGCTGCACTGGGCTTTGGAAAACTTCCAGGGGTTGATGACCACTTGGCTTCAAAACCTGTACCTTGCCACCAAAGACTATAGAAATATATATACATACTACCACTTTTGGCAGTAATTTTAGCGGGCGGTTTGTTTAAATTAGGGCTACTAGAATATCCGAAATTGGTATGCAGAGGTTTACCGGTAATACTATCTGTTCCATCCCATATACCTATCCAAGAAGTGTATCCCAAATTAAATTTACTTTGGTCAAACTCCAGTGTCACATCTTTGGCACATGGTGAAATTAACAAGTCTAATTTCTTGTTATATCCGTGATTGTTGTATTTCCCACCATCATCGAACAAACGTCCTTCGGATAAATTTGTATAAGTGATTGCACCCATGTCTATATTTTGCAATACTCTAATATATAAATTTTTGCACAAATTGGTGCTTCCCGCAGAGTTGTCGGCAGTGAGGCAAACATTATATTGGCCGGGTGTTACAAAAAGTATATACGGCTGGAAACTATTGGTATCCGTTCCATTCTGATATATCCAATCATTGCCATAGCTGCCCGGTGTTATAGTCCAATTAAATGACTGTGGCCCAAAGGATGTATAATTAGCAAAGGTGATGGTCTGATTCTCGTCTATAACAGTGTCGCTGGCATAAAAACTAACTATTGGTGCTTGTGTAGGAGTAACTACTATAACCGTAATGGTTGTATCAGCAGTTCCTTTACAATTTGTGGTTTCCAAGGTTATCGTATGGCTGCCCGTGCTGGTTATGCCAGTAGAAATTAAATCTTTGGTTAAAAGTCCTGTTACAAGGGTACCATCAATATACCAAGCATAATACTCTCCAGATTTTGAGGACAGGTTTTTGGCAACGAAGGGGCTACTAACATACACCGTATCCATAACACTAAAACTTGCTGTTGGAGCACTGTACTGATAGTTACATTCATCGGCCCCCAGTTGCGGAGCAAGGGTGCAACGCTGGTCGCCATCTATATCATCTGCTACCCCAGCAAGGCTGTCGGCCTGAAGTGGGGCTACATTATTTTGCAAGTGCAGGTTATATGGCGAGCTGTTGCTTATAAATGCTGGCAGTTGATTGAAAACGTTATTGTTTACACCATTTAAGCCTTGAACATCTTTAATAGTTGCGAAGGTGGCTCCATTTATATTGAGCATATAACCACCCGCATCGCAGTGCAAATTATTATATTCTGACAGGTTTAATGTTGCTGCACTACCAAGATATACTGATTGATTACCACTTTTTTGTACACTTATAATATTATTACGCAAATCGGCTGTTACTCCATACATATACAATCCGGTTTTTCCTGTACTATTATTAGGTTCATAGTTGCGAATGGTATTGTGGTAAAATTTAACCGCCATTGCTTGCCAACTATATAAATATACAGTGGTATTGCCTTTGCCCCATATAAAATTATTTTGCACCAGTAGATTGTTGGAGTTATAAAAGATATTATAATTTAGGGTATTGATTTTATTTCCCAATATATTAGACTCGTCCGCTCCATACATATAGACACCATAAGTTTGCAGAGTGGTATTGGTTGCATAAATATAATTGCTTGTTATATTAACGGAATCTGTATAAAACATATATACGGGATAGATATTCTGATCGGAAATATCACAGTTGTTCACCGTAAAATTATAGCCGTGATTATTGTAGTTGCCATACATATATATTCCAATATAACCACCTGTAATCTTGGTATTGGTAACGGAGCTGTTGGTAACCGAACTCTGCCCTCCTTTGAACACATTGCTAAAAGCAATATCATATACATAATAATTGCTTGAACTTACCGGGGCTTTTATTATACAGCTATCTACATGCACCTCTGTAACATCGCCCGTAAAAGAAAGTGCAGTTTTTGTTGCCGTACCGGTGCTGGTCTGCTCAATGGTTAAGTTCTTTATGGTAATATAAGAAACATCTGCAAAGCCCAGTACCATGTTTTTGTTGTTTGCTATTTTGGTATTAGATGCACTGCCCCCATCTATAGTTATGGTATTGGTGCTGCTCAGGCCATTAACATTGGTAAAATAAGCACTATCCGTATAAGTTCCTGCGGCTACATTTATTATAACTGGCCCGCTGATAAAACAGTTGTTCATAAGCTGTGCTATTTCAGCAAGTTTGTGATAGTTTGTATATGATTTAGAGCTTGATGGATCTACCGTAAATGTACCCGTTATGCCCGTACACAAAATCAAACTGGTGGTATCATCACTGGGGTTGGCATCGGGATTATTGCCATTGGGGTACTTAACCCAAGCCTGAATAGTGTACATACCGCTTGTGGAAGGTGACACAGTTTGTGAAAATTTATGGGTGTACTGACCACATGCAGTAAGGTTCATCCCCGTAACATTTTCAGTGTAGGTATTACCATTAAACGAATAAGAAACCCTGGCACTGTCCAGCGTACTGTCACTGTGGTTTGAAATGGTGATGCCGATAGTATCACTTTGGCCAATGGTTAAACTTGCAGGACCAACTATCGCAACCGCAGTTACATTAAAGTTGGTATCCGCATTCACATCTATTCGCAAATCCCAAAAATCGCCATAAGTGTTTTTGCATGGGTCGTTGGTCACACTCATGCCTCCATAGTCTGAACCTATACGCATACGGTAAGCACCTGACGATGCATTAAGGGGAACAATAAAAGCCCCATAAAGACTATCATTGGCACCAATGTTTGAGTTTTGCAATAGCAACTCGGCACTTTCAAAAGTATCATTGCGGTTCCAGTCAATATACATAAAGGCCTGCTGAAAACCGTAGTTACCTACCTCGGCTACCATATATACGGTATCTCCTTTTTTCAAACAAGTACTGGTGCTGTTGAAAAAATCATAATAGGTATTGGATTGATTATAGGTCACAGTTTTTGAAAACTGTCCGTATAATTCCACTCTTACCACACCTATGCCGCAGCATTTGCTAGCAGTAGTGGGAGTTTTACATTGGCCAACGGCCTCAAAGTTGATTGCCCCAACAACAAAGAAAACGGCTGCTGTTAGGAGTTTTGTAAGATTATTCTTCATGGTGTTTTTTTATAAAATTATTTGTCAAAATTAAAGAATTTTTTGCTGAATAAAAGAATTTTTTTGTTAATTAATCTGTAATAAACAAACTGCGTAACTCGGTTGCATCTTCTGGCTTCATTTTCCCACTCAATATAAGCCTTAATTGTCGGCGGCGTAGGGCTCCGTCAAACTTCTTTTTTTCTTCTTCTGTTTGTGGCTCAAGTTCGGGCACATTAATCGGGCTTCCATAACCATCCACAGCCACAAAAGTATAATAAGCCTCATTCGACCTGCGGTTTTCTCCCGTTTGTATATTGTCGGCAAACACGTCCAAATGTATCTCCATTGATGAGCGGAAAGAACGTGTAACCTTGGCCGTGATAGTAACCACATCGCCCAACCTGATCGGTTCCTTAAATGAAACTGAATCAACTGAAGCGGTTACCACACTGCGGTTGCAATGCTTGCGGGATGCGATGGCAGCACAGATATCCATCCAGTGCAGCAAACGCCCACCCATCAAATTGTTGAGTATATTAGTATCGTTTGGCAGAACCAGTTCGTTCATTACGGTTATGCTTTCGTGTGGGTGTTTTTTTTGATTCGACATAGTTTATTGTGTTTTTAAAAAAGATATATTGTTAAAATATTAATATTCGTAACAACCTATATCGGGTAAATTGATACGCTGTTTGCCAGTTATATCATAAGTTACGGGATGATTGTTATTACCAGCTTCAATACAGGGTGAGTTTTTTGTAATAGCAAAATTATAATTGGGGTAATCCGCAAACTCGGGGCTTTTATCGAGTATATTTTTATTCCCAGAATTTAGGAAAGATAGAAGCTCTGCACTCTTGGCTTTTATCAAACAATTATTTATTACGGCTGATGCTGCGGGTGTCTCAAAAACAAATATTGCTTCATCATCCAGGTCTCCGTATATAATACAATTTTGTATGTCGAAACTTAGTGGTGCTTTATAACTTATCCCGCCTGCTAGCACTACTACTTTATTGCTGATACCAAAGTGCTCGTTCTTGCGGTTAAACATGGTATTATAACTTGCAAATGTGCAATTGTAAAAGCCATAAGTCCCGCCGGCAAGTCCCGCCATGGTATATTGACCGCAGTTGGCCACTAGGCAATTGGTAGCTTGCACACTACCCATTAAGCAAAATACCCCTACTAATGAATGGTTGCGTATATCTACTCCCTCTAGGGTCACATTATATTTTCCCGATATGGGTAGCGAGTCTATCTCTATGCCAATGGTTGCATTTTTTATTATCGCATTTTTTATAGAATTCCCGGTACTTCCCACCATAAACCTAATGCCCCGCCACTGGTTCGACTCATTGCGATAACTATATTGCAAACGGTCGCCCTCAAACACCACCTTGGCATCTGTATCGCCCTGTACTTTCAGTGTTCCTTGCACATATATTTTCGAATTATTGTGCGAATACACATGTACCCCCCTGCCAATCGTCAACTTGCATGTAGGGTCAACCAATACCGAATTATATATCACATAAGGTTTCAAATTGTCGTCCCATTTTACATTCCCGGTCAATACCGAATCATAAAAATAATGTGCATCCTGGCCCCAGCATACCAGTTTTACATTTTTCAAATCGTTGGTATTGTCGAACAATATAGAATCCGTAATAACCAGCGGGTTGTTTTGGTTGGTTTGATCGGGGAATGCTTCTACAAATATAAACAAACTGTCCTTGGCCCTAATCACCACATTGTCAACCACTGGCCCACTGCGTCCATCCACGTTCATGCGGAAAGGCGATGTGCCACCTCCTCCCAATCTTACTCGTGTAGTAATACTGCGGTTTTCATTATTATACACTATCAAATATTGGTACATTGATGGTGGATTTCCATTACCCATCTTTGTAAACACCGTATCAAACATCAACGTATCCTGCGAGAAGCTGAGTGCGAAATTACTTGCCAACACTTTGTCTTTCTTGCACCCACCCCAAAATAAAGGCATGAGCAGAAACACTACTATTATTACAACAAATGCCCCAAGGCTATTAAATTTAATCATGAAATAAGATTGCAAATATATCTGAACATAAGCAAAGACCCATAAAAACCAAAAAGGGTTGCATTCAGAATGGGCAGATTTTACAACATTGTTATCGTCAACTATAACAATGTTGTAAAATCTGGGTGCTGCGTTGTCCACAATGTCCACAATATTTTCAGCGGCATTTCGTTATATCCATAAAAAGGCCAGTTAAATTTGCAGCATGTTTATGGGAATAAAAAGATTTTGCGTTTTATTGAGTATGACTATCCTTTGCTTTTGGGCAAAAGCCCAGACAGTTGCACCCAAATTTTCAGCTCGCATGTTGGAGAAACCTAACTTATATACTACCGAAATAGAAGCTATTTTTAAAATATCAGAAACCAAAAAAGTATATACCAAAAACCTAAAAGATATGGTCGTGCTTGAGAATGGTTACGCCCAATACAAAATAAAAAACATTAAAGATTGGTTGATGTTAAGGGAAGAATACCAAGCCCACACAATAGATGTAGTTTACACCAAATATCCCAAAGATCGAGAATTCTGGCTCACCGATTACCATGAGTTACTGGTTAAAAGACTCAAGGAATTATTCATATTCGATTCTACTTTGAACGATTTTAATATCAAGTTCAATATTATATTACAGACCTCTTGCGAAACACAAGATGAAGCCAAGTCTATGTTCCATGGGTTTATTATTCGATATGCCAAACGAAAAGCAAAGCCAGTCCCCAAACCAGATGCAGGAATGACTCCCGTGCAGCGTGTTGACCGATATTTGGTGGAAGTGGGCGGGTTGCAAGATTCATTTGTGTGGCGTACCCTTGCTGAACACCCAAGCTGGAAAAATGCCCTGGTAGTAATGGATATGACGGGTAGTATGTACCAATACTCGCCCCAGGTATTGCTATGGCATCTTAAAAATGCAGGCACTAGCGGTATCAAATATCTTTGCTATTTTAATGATGGCGACAAAAAACCGGAAAACGAAAAAGTGATAGGTGCCACTGGGGGCATTTATTTTATTGAGGCTGCCAAAGCCGAAAAAGCATCACGCATGCTATACAATGTAATGCGTGCTGGCTATGGTGGCGAAACACTCGATGAGAACGACTGCGAAGCAATTATTGAAGCCGAGAAACATTTTGAAGGGTTTGATGAATTAATATTGGTAGCCGACAATACACCCATCCGTGATTATGAGTTACTATCAAAAATAAAACACCCCGTGCGGGTTATACTCACCGGTTGCGAATGGGGCATCAATGTAGAATATATAAACCTTGCCTACCGCACAGGTGGCAGCGTTTATACTGTTAATGACGATATTAATGATATACTTTCCAAGGCCCAGGACGGCATACTCATCATCGGCCAAAACAAATATAAACTCAATACCAAAACAAATTTGTTTGAGTGCCTCGACCAAGAAAGCTGCGACTACCAATACCGTAAAGAAATAGAAGCCGAACAAGGTAATATCGCCGCTCTTCGCCGCTCGCCCGTTGGCAAAAAAATGGCGAAGGCCATCAAAGGGCAAAAACTTACTGGCAACAAGGTTAAGAAGAAAGGTTTTTTGCGTAGGCTGTTTGGTGGGTAATACCAATGTGAATAACTAATTAGTCCAAAATTTGGCAGTTTGATTTTTCCAGCTTAATTTTGGACTATATTATAAATCAACAAACATGGCACTACCAACACAGTTTAAAGTAAAGGAAACCGTTGCTGACCTGAGGAAGCTTCAGAAACAATGCAACAGTATGATAGGCAACCGTATCAGGGCCTTGATCGAATTCAAGAAGAACGAGAAAGCAGGTATTTCCAAAAGAGCAGTTGCGGACATCGTGGGTGTCAACCACAACAGTGTCCAGGACTGGCGAAAACTATATATCACAGGAGGGATAGGGCTGCTAATGAGTTATACAAAACAAGGGGGCCGCCCAACACTTTTTTCAAAAGCAGAGCACTCAAAAATAGAATCCAAACTAAAGGATGCCAAGAGCGGGCTGAGGGGCTATGTAGAACTTCAGCAGTGGGCAGAAAAAGAATTCAAGAGAGAAATATTGTACAACACACTGATGAAATACGCTGTCCGTGAGTTCGGCTCTAAAATAAAAGTGGCCCGCAAGAGCCATATCAAAAAGGATGAAAAAGCTGTGGAGGATTTTAAAAAAAATCCGTGCAATCCGAGTAATCCGTTTAATCCGTGATTCAGACAGCGAGGGTATGTGCGGCAGCAAGTTAGTGGTTGGTGATGGTTCGACTCCCCCGCTCCCGCCAAGTCTTCCGCAGGATGACTTGACGGAACGATGAACTCTAGTGTCTTTCGACACGGCGGATGGAGCAACCTTCTAAAAGTTGTACCATATAATTTCCTATATGGATACACCAATATAATAATCTTAGTCATACTTTAGTGGTTGGTGAAAACACACAACCACAGGCAGCACCCTTCCAAAATAAAATCCGTGTAATTCGAGTAATCCGTTTAATCATAATTCAGACAGCGAGGGCAAGTGCGGCAGCACGTTAGTGGTTGGTGAAAACACACAACCACAGGCAGCACACTTCCAAACAAAAATCCGTGCAATCCGAGTAATCTTCTAAATCCGTGATTCAGACAATGGATGCGTCAGCCACTGACAACTGACAACTGACAACAAGTGCGTACGCCCGACAAAGAGCGTGAGGCTGTTAAAAAAAGACAGTTGGATTTTGAGTTGGTTTAGTTTAGATTTGTAGTTCCTTTATATAATAAAACACCATGGCTAATGCTGATACAATAAGAAATGGGATCATTGATAAACTATTAACCATTTCTAACAAAGACTATTTAAACGCCCTATATCAATTGGTAGAAAGCAGCTCGGTTCACAAAGGCAAAGTAAAGTTGAGCGAAGAGCAAATTTTAATGCTGAAGTTAAGCGACAAAGACATTAAACAAGGCAAACTTGCATCGCAAAACCAATTAGATAAGAGCGACCTAAAATGGTTAAAAGACTTGTAGTTTGGACTGAAACCGCAGCCCGACAGCGTAGGGAAATTTTAAAATACTGGACTAAACGAAACGGGTCTACACTATATGCCGAAAAGTTAGTTCGATTAACTGCGAAACAAACAAAGATTATTCTAAGCCATCCCGAGTCTTTTAAATTATCTTATTATCCGGGAACAAGAGAATCGGCTTTGGGTCACTTTAGTAACTGTCAAGAAATAACTTGTTCAAAATTTGGTTTAATAGTATAGTTCCATTCTCCATGAAATTCACTTTTGTTAATATTTATTTCCTCCA
>JAYVCI010000141.1:0-7168 GCA_043750035.1 Chitinophagaceae bacterium | reverse complement strand
TGTCAAGTAATTTTAGGAGGGGTCAGAGGGGCCTTACCGCAAGCATGAATCCACCTCTTGAACGAATGATTTTATCTCTTGAAAGAATGACACCACCTTTTAAAAGCATGAATCTAGTTTTTGAGCATCCATATCCACCATTTGAAAGGCCACAACTTGCATTTGAAGACCCATATCTTTCATTGGAAAGACCATAACAGATATTTGAACAACCATATCCAAAAAAAGAACAAATAAAATTAGGCTTCTTGTGGCACGCCACCCCTTATATGCATTGCCAAGTTAACCCCATATCCACCTATTTTTGCAGTATGCACATCGGTCTCTTCTTTGGTTCATTCAACCCCATACACCATGGGCATGAGGAAATAGCCAAATATATGTTGCGTTTTTTTGATGAAGTATGGCTGGTCGTATCACCTCAGAATCCGTTTAAAATAAACCACAAACTTGCCCCAGTCGAATTGCGTTTGGAATGGGCAAAGGCCGTTTTTGCAAATGAGAAACATATAAAAGTGAGCGATATTGAAATTAATTTGCCTTTGCCTTCATTCACATTTCAGACACTGGAACATTTGCAAACATTATATCCTCACAGCAAATTCTCATTAATTATGGGAGCCGATAACCTATCCCAATTTTATAAATGGAAAAACTATAAGGATATCATTAGCCAACATAAACTATATGTATATAATAGAGAAACAAAAAGCAACTATATATTATTGCACGAAAATATAATATATACCCATGCCCCATTTATTAATGTGTCGGCCACTATCATTAGGGAAAGTATCTATACTTCTGGAACGGAAATAGAAAAACAAATTAATAGGGCAATTGTTGATAGTGTTAAGAAATATTATAAGGGTAACACACCATGAAACGTGAAAATTTTTTAAAGCTATTAGCCCTAACACCCTTTGCTGCTACCGCCATGAAACTGAATGAATTCGATAGTATTACAAAAGCCCTAGGCCCATCGCCACTAATGCCCGTGCTATTTGTTGGCCACGGAAATCCAATGAATGCCTTGTGGGACAATCCTTTTACCCAAAGCTTAAAAAAACTGGGCGAGGGAATTAACAATACAGAAAAACCGAAAGCTATATTAATGGTATCTGCCCATTGGCTCACCCAGGGCACCTTTGTGCAAGCCAGCCCACAGCCCGAAACTATTCACGACTTTGGTGGTTTCCCCAAAGAATTATTCGACGTACAATATCCTGCACCGGGTTCTCCTGAATTTGCCAACCAAGTTGCTGCCCTTATTACCCATGCAAAAACCACAGAAGAATGGGGACTTGACCACGGAGCCTGGACCATATTAAAACATATATACCCTGCCGCCGATATTCCCGTTTTTCAATTGAGTATCGACTATTCCAAACCATTGCAATACCATTTCGATTTGGCCAAGCAAATATGTGTACTTCGCGAACGCGGCGTGCTCATTATTGGCAGTGGCAACATAGTACACAATCTCCGTCTCAGTTTCGAAAAATTTTCTATCAACGACAGCAAGCCCTACGATTGGGCTGTGGAGTTTGACGAATGGATTAAAACCAGAATAAATGACCGAAACTTTGCCGATATTATATCTTTTGAAAAAGCCGGAAAGTCTGGTCCATTATCTGTCCCAACCCCCGATCATTATATTCCATTATTATATAGCCTTGCCCTTACTGAACCCAATGAAAAAATAGAGCATACGTATGAAGAAGTGTCATTCGGTGGTATGAGTATGCGTACTTTAAAGATAGGGTAATTATATAATTTATAACTGGTATTTGTAATATATATTTGTAACTGTGCCTACCAAACTACCAAAAGACTTTTACCTTCAACCCGAAGTAGTATCTATTGCCCAGCAGTTATTAGGCAAGATACTATGTACCCGCATCGGTGGCAAAACCACTAAAGCTATTATAACCGAAACTGAAGCCTATAATGGTGTAATGGACAAAGCATCGCATGCATACGGCAACAGGAATACGCCACGTACAAGCACTATGTACTTAGAAGGCGGAGTAGCTTATATATATTTGTGTTATGGAATACACCATTTGTTTAATGTGGTAACACATATAGAAGGCGTACCACACGCAGTTCTTGTAAGAGCAGTGCAACCTGCACAGGGTATTGAACAAATGCTACTTAGGCGAAATAGAACAAAATTAGACCGCATCCTGTCCTCTGGCCCGGGTACTTTGAGTCAAGCTTTGGGAATCAATACCTCCCTAAATGCCGAACCTTTAACCGGCAATAGAATCTGGATAGAAGATGCCCCACCTGTTCCCCAAAAAGATATAATAACAACAACCCGTATTGGCGTAGATTATGCTGCCGAAGATGCGTTGTTGCCCTATCGCTTTTATATTAAAGACAACAAGTTTGTGAGCAAGCTATAAATACAATCGGTGCCAACTATAGTTCCACTTTTGCATAGCAAAATGAAAACCCATTTATCACTCATCATTTATCACTCTCATTCATCATTTATAATTATTTCTTTTCCCCATATCTCTCCATTTCGTTAAATTTGCAAACGATGCTCAAATATATCCTGATAGCTTCTGCTCTTTTATTTACAAAATTATCTGATGCCCAATCGTATGACCTATTGCCAGTTAGGATAGACTCATTGCACTGGGGCTATATCAATACCAAAGGCGAACTCACCATTAAAGGCCCATACGATGATGCCTTCTTTTTTTATGGCGAACGAGCACGCATTAAACTAAACGGACGGTATGGTTTTATAGATAAAGCAGGCTCGTTAGTAATCCCTGCCCGTTACCATGTGGCTAACGATTTTAGTTGCGAATTAAGTTTGGTAGATGATAGTGTACATCATGAACATTTTATTGATACCAAAGGCGATAAAGCATTCGGTTTGCCCAAAGGGGTGGATATAGCGGAGCCTTTTATTAATGGGTTCAGCAAAGTATTGTCGCAATATTATACCTATGAAACTAAAATCCCAAAACAACATTATAAAATAAGCTTGATGAACACCCAAGGAGATATTGCCTTTACTTTAGATGCTGATGAAGTTGGCGATTTCGATAGGGGAAGGGCCATTATTATTACCGATAAAAAAATGGGATTGATTGATACAACTGGTAAATTTATCCTAATGCCCACTTATGATTTTATCGGCACTTTCTGCGAAGGACTGGCTTTGGTAAGGAAAGGCAAATATTTTGGATATATTGATACTGCCGGTAAATTGGCAATAAAACCCAAATATACAAATGCGTCCGATTTTGCAAGTGGGTTAGCTCCCATTGCACTGGATACCATGTGGGGATACATAAACCACGAAGGTAAAATTGTAATACCACGGCAATATTTGTGGGCCGAATCATTTAGTGAAGGACTGGCAGGCGTATTGGTAAATAGCGAAGGAATAGGCGGTGGATTAAAGAATAAAAAATGGGGAATGATTGACCCAACAGGTTATATGAAAGTACGAGCTATATTTGAAGACTATGCACCATTTAGCGAAGGGTTGGCTGCCGTTAAATACCAACAAGCTTGGGGTTATTTAGACCATGATGCGGTGCTAAAAATCCTGCCACAATATACGTTAGCGGGTAGCTTTGTTAATGGCATAACCCAAGTTGAGGATGGGGTGAACACCATATATATTGATAAAACTGGACGAAAAATATATAGTTTCCGCAAACATAAAAAAGAACATTGGTGGTAAACGAACGCAACAAATCGCTGAGTGAGGTTCACAGTACTGTTCATATACCTACTGATGGACGAAAATGGAAGCGGTTGTTGGCTTTCTTTGGCCCTGCATATCTGGTAAGCGTTGGCTATATGGACCCGGGCAACTGGGCCACCGATTTGGAAGGCGGCAGCCGATTTGGCTATCAACTTATATGGGTATTGCTACTGAGCAATCTGGTAGCTTTATTACTGCAAAGTATATCGGCACGATTGGGAATTGTTTCTGGTTACGACCTAGCCCAAGCTTCTCGGGCAATGTACCCCAAAGCTGCAAACATTGGATTATATATATTGGCCGAAATATCTATAGCCGCCTGCGATTTGGCTGAAGTAATAGGTATGGCTATTGGTCTTAATTTATTATTTGGATTACCTCTTTTAGTGGGCGTTTGTATATCAGTGCTCGATACCTTTCTGCTGCTCTTTCTGCTCAATAAAGGGATGCGAAAAATGGAAGCATTTATTATAGTACTGGTCTGTATTATTGGCGTTTCTTTTATTATAGAAATGTGGATCGTAAAACCCGAACCTTTGGAAATATTTAAAGGCCTGATACCAACCAAACTTAACAGCGAGGCCCTATATATTGCAATTGGTATTATTGGTGCTACGGTAATGCCCCACAACCTATACCTCCACTCGGCATTGGTGCAAACACGGCGATACGAGCGGAACGATAAAGGTATTCGCCAGGCCATCAAATACAATGTAATCGACTCAGCCATTGCACTCAATTTGGCCTTGTTTGTAAATGCGGCTATTTTAATATTGGCAGCCGGTTCGTTTTATGGCAAATATGAAGTTGCCGAGATACAGGATGCCCATAAACTTTTGGACGGATTATTCGGCAGCTTGGCTCCAGCCCTATTCGCTATAGCATTGATAGCTGCTGGGCAAAGTTCAACCATTACCGGCACACTCGCTGGTCAAATAATTATGGAAGGCCACGTAAATTTACGGCTACGACCCTGGCTCCGTCGCCTGGTTACACGGCTGTTCGCCATTATTCCGGCTGTGGCCACAATTATAATATCAGGCCCTGGTGCATTGGGTAGTCTTATTATATTGAGTCAGGTAGTGCTTAGTTTACAATTGGGTTTTGCCATGGTCCCGCTCATACATTTTGTGAGCAGCAAAAAACGCATGGGCAAATATGCCATTGCCACTTGGCTTAAGCTATTGGCTTGGCTTTCTACCATTATTATAGTAGGGCTCAATGGAAAACTGGTTTACGAAAAACTAAGCAACTATATTCCCACTGCACCCGCTTGGCAACAAATATTGATTATGACAGTGGTATTTGCCGCTATCATTTTATTTCTATATATATTAGTAGCACCCTGGCTTAGCATACTAAGGAAACGCAGTAACAAATTACCACATGGCCTGGCCCGTGAACTTGGGCATTTGGAATTACCCCGCCATCGCCGCATTTGTATAGCAATCGATTTCTCTGATATGGACAAACGTGCGATAGAACACGCCCTTGCCCATGGGGGTGATAAGGCAGAATATATATTGGTACATGCCGTGGAAACTGCGGGAGCAAGGCTTATCGGGGATGAGATTCTAGATTTTGAAACCCAGAGTGATACCGAAAACATCATCTTATATACCGGCGAACTTATTAAACGTGGATACCGTGCCACCTGTTTTGTGGGGTATGGAAGCCCAGTAAAAGTAATACCCCAAATGGTAATAGAGCACAAAGCCGACCTGGTGGTGATGGGTGCCCATGGGCACAAAGGATTCAAAGATTTACTGTTTGGCGAAACCGCCGATGCCGTGCGGCACAGAGTGAGTGTGCCTGTGTTTATTGTGAAGGGGTGAGGTCATTTCCCCCCCCCATGCAACCATTTCCCCAAAATTAGCGTCATATACAAAACCCACACACCCAGCGATCCCACATAATAAAATAACAGAAACCCCAATAACAAGAGGCGGGGGCTGCAATAAATCCTCTTGATGATTATAATAACATAAATAAAAACGCCGACATTATATGCCGGCGTCTTTATTTAATATGGTTAGCAAAGAATAACGAACAAGGATTAACGATTTATGATTTGCAAACTTCTAAAATCGTTAATCCTTGTTCTTAAATTACTTTATCTCCTTTATTAGTACTGCTATTTTTTATTTAACAGTATCCATGTGGCAAATCAAATCTAAAACCTTGTTGCTGTATCCCATTTCATTATCATACCACGAAACGATTTTAACAAAATTGCTGTTCAGCATAATACTGGCATCTGCGTCAAATATAGAAGTGCGTGAGTCTCCAAGAAAATCAGTTGAAACAACGGCATCTTCCGTATATCCCAAAATCCCTTTCATCTCACCTTCCGATGCGGCTTTCATGGCAGCCTTAATATCATCCATGCTACATCCTTTTTCTATGCGGCAGGTTAAATCTACTACGCTCACATCAGGTGTAGGAACACGGAAACTCATACCAGTTAGTTTGCCTTTTAGTTCAGGTATCACCAATCCTACTGCTTTGGCAGCACCAGTTGATGAGGGGATGATGTTTTGGTAAGCCCCACGTCCACCACGCCAATCTTTAGCACTGGGGCTATCAACCACTTTTTGGGTAGCAGTAGCAGCGTGAACTGTCGTCATTAATCCTTCAAGGATTTTGAAATTGTCATTCATTACTTTGGCAATCGGAGCCAAACAGTTTGTGGTACATGATGCGTTTGAAACCACCTCCATATCGGCTGTATATAATTTATGGTTAACACCCATCACAAAAGTAGGCGTATCATCTTTAGCAGGAGCAGACATGATAACACGTTTGGCACCCGCTTTAATATGTGCGGCAGCTTTTTCTTTTTCTAAAAATAATCCCGTTGATTCAACAATGTATTCAGCACCTATCTCGTCCCATTTCAAATTAGCGGGATCTTTTTCAGCAGTTACACGGATCGTTTTTCCGTTCACCACCAAATGGCCATTAACCACTGAAACTTCGCCTTTAAATACGCCATGCGTTGAGTCGTATTTAAGCATATAGGCCATGTAATCAGGGTCTATCAAGTCATTGATTCCCACAATTTCCACCTTAGGGTTGTTCATTGCAGCCCTGAAAACTAAACGGCCAATACGGCCAAATCCGTTGATTCCAACTTTCATGTTATTGATTTTTAGTTAATTATTAAAAATGATATATTTGGTGCAAAAGTACCCTAAAATAAATTCAAAGGAAAGATTTTTTTGCATTTAGCTAAAATAAATCTACCTTTGCAGCCCGTTAAAATAAAAATGGCCCGTTCGTCTATCGGTTAGGACACCAGGTTTTCATCCTGGTAAGAGGGGTTCGACTCCCCTACGGGCTACAAGCTAACATAACCCTCTCATAATTAATTTTTTATGAAAGGGTTATTTGTTTTTAATTATTATATCTTCTTGATTTTTACAATAT
>JAYVCI010000140.1:0-8407 GCA_043750035.1 Chitinophagaceae bacterium | reverse complement strand
CCATATATTTAATCCATTGGCAATAGTTTCATCACGGCGTATGCGGCCCACAAATACTTCATCTTTATCATGACTCGTCAATGGCATCGGGTATATATTTTCAGCAGGATTATCTTGAACTATAATACCTGGAGCATTTTTTAGTATATCATATATTTGTTCAATGGTATATGGTTTTTCAAATTCAATATTAACTGCTTCGCTGTGGCCGCCAGTAACGGGAACACGCACAGTAGTTGCTGTTACCTGTATACTATTATCGCCCATTATTTTTTTGGTTTCGTGTACCATTTTCATTTCCTCCTTGGTATAACCATTGTCCATAAACACATCAATATGCGGCAATACATTTCTGTCTATTTTATGCGGATAAGCCATCGGGCCTGTATTTCCATTTCGTTCATTTTCCATTTGCTCTACTGCTTTCACCCCTGTTCCGGTTACAGATTGATAGGTGCTCACAACGATACGCCTGATTTTAAATACATCGTGCAAAGGTTTTATAGCCACCACCATTTGTATAGTTGAGCAATTGGGATTTGCTATTATATAACCCTCTTTAACTACATCATCGGAGTTTACTTCAGGCACTACCAAAGGCACGGTTTCATCCATACGCCAGGCAGAAGAATTATCAACCACATAACAATCAACCTCCGCAAATTTTGGAGCCCATTCTTTCGACACACTTCCACCTGCTGAAAAGATAGCAATATCCGGACGGGCCGCAATGGCATCTTCCATACTCACAATTGTATAATCCTTGCCATTAAAGTTTATAGTACTTCCAACTGATTTGGCTGAAGCCACCGGAAACAATTGCCCCACGGGAAAATTACGCTCGGCCAATACTTGCAACATTTTGCTGCCCACCAGCCCTGTGGCACCAACTACGGCAATTTTGTACATCTCTAAATTTTTTATTAAGTGGTGCAAAATTAAGGATAGAAGCGAAGAAATAAATTACAAATATATTCCCTCCTCATTGTGAAACTCTGTGCTTCACTCTGTGTAACTCTGTGGTTAAATTTCGACTATTATATTTTTTACCACAGAGTTACACAGTGTTTAATTTTCACAGAGGAACACAGAGTTTTAGTCGAGCGTTAACTATAACTTTGCACCCCATGCAATTTAATAAAAAAATGTACGACAATGAGCTGCTGTTGCAATTGTACCGCAACCTGCTCAAGCCACGGATTATAGAGGAGAAGATGCTTATTCTGCTAAGGCAGGGAAAGGTGAGCAAGTGGTTTTCGGGCATTGGTCAAGAAGCAATTTCTGTGGGTACTACATTTGCATTGCAACCCGATGAATATATATTGCCGCTGCATCGTAATTTGGGAGTATTCACTACCCGACAAATTCCATTAACCAAATTATTTGCACAATGGCAAGGCAAGTACGAAGGGTTTACAAAAGGCAGAGACCGCTCTTTCCATTTCGGTACGCAAGAGTATCATATTATAGGAATGATTTCGCACTTGGGAGCTATGCTGGGCGTGGCAGATGGAATAGCATTAGCTCACAAACTTAAAGAGGAGAAAAAAATATCCGTAGTTTTTAGTGGCGATGGTGGTGCCAGCGAAGGCGATTTTCACGAAGCAATTAATGTGGCCACCGTGTGGGAATTGCCGGTTATTTTTTTGATTGAGAACAATGGTTATGGATTATCAACCCCACAAAACGAACAGTTTCGTCATAAACATTTTACTGATAAAGGTGTAGGATATGGAATGGAAACACAGCGGGTGGACGGTAATAATGTTTTGGATGTGTATGATACTATTCGCAACCTTGCAGTATCCATGCGTAACCGCCCCCGCCCTGTATTGGTGGAATGTATGACATTTAGAATGCGAGGTCATGAGGAAGCTAGTGGTACCAAGTATGTTCCCCAAAATCTGATTGACGAATGGGCGGTAAAAGATCCATTGGCCAACTATGAAAAATATTTGCTGGAGCAAGGAATATTAACTGATAATATTATAGAACAATACCGCAGTGAAATTAAAAATGAAATGAACAGTGCATTGGATGAAGTATTTGCAATGCCTGAAGTAACGAGCAGTATTGAACATGAACTTGCAGATATATATGATAATACAGAAGCGGATACTTCCACAGATATAATACATTTACCAAACGACACCCCAAAATCTCCCAAACGCTTGGTGGACGCCATTTCTGATGGGCTTAAACAAAGTATGGAAAAGCATGATAATTTAATTATTATGGGACAAGATGTGGCAGAGTATGGCGGTGTTTTTAAAGTTACCCAAGGATTTGTAGAGCAGTTTGGAAAAGGCAGAGTGCGAAATACCCCCTTGTGCGAAAGTGCTATTTTGGGAGCAGCTTATGGACTCAGTATTAAAGGAATGAAAGCCGTTGTTGAAATGCAGTTTGCCGATTTTGTAAGTTGTGGTTTCAATCAGATTGTAAATAATTACGCCAAAAGCCATTACCGTTGGGGGCAAAATGCAGATATTGTTGTACGCATGCCCACAGGTGCTGGCGTGGGTGCAGGGCCCTTCCACAGCCAAAGTACGGAAGCCTGGTTTTTCCATGTGCCCGGTTTAAAAATTATATATCCTTCATCGCCTATCGAAGCAAAAGGATTATTGGCCGCAGCGATCAATGACCCAAATCCGGTGATGTTTTTCGAGCACAAACATTTATATAGAATGCCCGAATTGGAAGAACAAGTTCCCGATGAATATTATACATTGCCGATAGGAAAAGCAATAAGTGTGAGAACAGGAAATGATATAACTATTATAACTTATGGTGCAGCCGTTCACTGGGCAAAACATATAGTAGAAAAACTAGGAATAGATGCAGAAATAGTAGACCTAAGAACGCTGATGCCCTGGGACCAAGAAGCCGTGGAAACAGCAGTGAAGAAAACAGGCAAAGCTATCATCTTCCATGAAGACACCTTTACTGGTGGCATTGGTGCCGAGATTGCCGCACATATATCACAAATATGTTTCGAGCATTTGGATGCACCTGTTATACGTGTGGGAAGTTTAGATACACCCGTGCCAATGGCCAAGTATTTAGAAGATCAGTTTTTACCGCAGCAAAGGTTTGAAGATGCTTTGAGGAAGTTGATGGAGTATTGATTATATAATTTTTTTGATTAACTTTGCTTTATAAAAAGGAATAAATAATATGAGACAGGTAACAATATATACAACAAATAAAGAATACGACCATTTTGTGGAGCTTGCAAAAAATCTTAGTTATGTAAGCTCACGCCGATTAATAAAATCAGCACTCACCAAGGATTCCGTACAGCTATGAATAAGATCCGCGATCGCTTCGCTCGTCACTCCTCTCTTCTAAGGAAGAAGGGAAGGGGGTGAAAGTGCGTCTTATGCAAAAATTCATATATTTTTGCACTTCAATATAAAGTTCAGCTATAAAAGATACATGGAAAAAGATGCGAAAATATATATAGCAGGCCACCGCGGAATGGTAGGCTCGGCCATGCACCGCAGGTTGCAACAAGCAGGCTTTACCAATTTTATACTGCGTACTTCTAAGGAATTGGATCTAAGAAACCAACAAGCAGTAAAGGATTTTTTTGAAAAAGAAAAACCTGAATATGTATTCCTGGCAGCCGCTAAAGTAGGCGGCATTGTAGCCAACAATATTTACCGTGCCGATTTTATATATGATAACCTGCAAATACAAAACAATATCATACACCAAAGTTATAAAACGAGTGTAAAGAAACTCATGTTCTTCGGCTCTAGTTGTATATATCCGAGTGCGGCACCACAACCCATGAAAGAGGAGTATTTGCTCACTGGTGTTTTGGAGCAAACGAACGAACCTTATGCCATTGCCAAGATTGCGGGAATCAAACTCTGTGAAAGTTACCGCCGCCAATATGGTTGCAATTTTATATCAGTGATGCCCACAAATCTATATGGCCCAAACGATAATTACCATCCAGAAAACAGCCATGTGCTGCCTTCGCTTATTCGCAAATTTGAAGAAGCAAAAACAAAGCAAAACCCAACAGTAACTATCTGGGGAACGGGCAGCCCGCTCCGTGAATTTTTGTATGCCGATGATTTGGCGGATGCTTGCTATCACTTGATGATGAACTATAATGAAGAGCTATTTGTGAATGTGGGTTATGGCGAAGACCTGAACATAAAAGACCTCGCCCTGCTTATCAAAAAAATAGTTGGCTATGAAGGCGAACTTGTGTTCGACACCTCCCGCCCCGACGGAACTGCCCGCAAACTGATGGACTCCACCCGCTTGTTCGCCACGGGCTGGAAACCAAAAATAAACCTAGAAGCAGGAATCAAACTCGCCTACGAAGATTTCCTAAGCAAACATATATTATAATAACTGAAACCCCGTCCCGATAGCTATCGGGACCTGAATCCCGACCCCCCCATGTCAAGCCACCACGTAGTAAGAGACAAACAAGAACCCGCACTTATTATAGCAAATGGCGAGTCATGCAGTGCTGAATTACTGGGGCAATTATTAGAATGGAATCCTTTTGTACTGGTATTGGATGGGGCCATAGACCGTGTGCTCGATATGGGTATCAACCCCGATGCTGTTCTGGGCGATTTTGATTCGGTAATTGATTTGGATACAAAACTTGCACACCTTCCACATACAAAAAAACTATATCTCCCCGATCAAGAACTCACAGATTTGGACAAAGGAATATTATATTTAATCCAGGAAGAATATCATGCTGCCAATATTGTGTGGGCAACCGGCAACCGTATTGACCACACCATTACCAATTTTTTTAATATGGCCCGCTACCATACAAAAATAACCTTGAGTATGATAGACAATTATTCCAAAAAATATATAATCCCAAAATCATTTGAGAAATGGTATCCTGCAAATACTATTATATCTTTAATTCCCTGCGGCACCGTAACGCATATCAAAACCTCAGGACTTGCATATAATTTAAATGATGAAAGTTTGGTTTTAGGCCATCGGGCTGGAAGCAGCAACCATACTATTGCCGATGGGTTTGTGAAGATAGAACATGATAGTGGGGAATTGATTATTGTGGAGAATTTTTAATAGAACATTATATATAGTTAAGACATTTCTAATAACTATTTAAGCAATGAACTAAAAATACTTTGCAGAGAATGCGTGAAACTGTACGATTGTATTTTCTTGTTTTCTTTCACACCGCATCCACCATCCTGTTCACCGCACTCCACACCAAATCCTGCTCATAGCCGCGAGACATTGCATAAGCAACCAGTTTCAGTTTTTTTGCTATGGGTTTTTTAACTTTTAGTGTGCCGCTTTTTTTATATATAATATTATCCAGTGTTTGTATATAATCATCTTCGTCAATTTCCTTTAAAGCTTTTTTTATACAATAATCTGAAATTTTTCTGGCTTTTAATTCTGATATTATTTTATTTCGTCCCCATTGTTTTTGACGAAACTTTCCTCCCGCATAAGCTATTGCAAAACTTTCCTCATTCAAAAAGTTTTCTTCAATCAGTCGCACTATTATATTGTCCAGATCCAAACCACGTGCACCCAGTTCAAATAATTTGTTACGCACCTCGCTGTGGCAACGCTCTTGGTAGGAGCAGTAGTGGCGGGCTTTTTCTAGGTATACTCTCATAATAGTGGTCAGTAGTCAGTAACCAGTAGTCAGTAGAATCCAATTTGCAAAGCAAAATGTGTTGCTATTGCCCGTAAGGCACTGACTACTGTTTACTGACCACTGTTTACTTATATTCCTCCGGCTTCTCTCTCCACTTACTTAACATCTCCATCTGGTTTTGTTGCACATATCCCATTTGTAAAGCTTCTTCAATCAATATATAATAATTGCTAAGGGTAAAGATGGGGCAATTTGCTGTTTCAAAATTTTGCGTGGCCAATGGAAAACCATAAGTAAAAATTGCGGCCAACCCCAATACTTCAAAGCCTGCAGCTCGTATAATCTGTATTGCCTCCAAACTGCTTTTGCCTGTTGATACCAAATCTTCAACCACCACAATTTTTTCATTGGGTTTTATATCACCTTCTATCTGTTTGCCCATGCCGTGTTTTTTAGCCTCGCTACGCACATAACCGAATGGGATACCCAGCACATCGGCAGCGAGCACGCCCGGGGCAATACCTGCAGTGGCAACACCTACAATAGCTGTAGCTTCAGGGAAATGCGTTTTGATTAATTGGGCCAGCATATTTTTTACATCATTGCGGGCGGCGGTGTGCGAGAGCAAAACCCTGTTATCACAATATATCGGTGACTTAAGCCCTGAAGCCCAAGTAAAAGGTTCGTCGGGTCGTAATCGTACCGCTTGGGTTTGCAGCAAGTGGCGGGCAATAGTAATATCATTCATGCTGCAAATTTGCACACTATAAGTTTAAGGGCATCCACAATTTGTCAAATGTTTTTTGGGAATGGTGTGTATATGCACTTACTTTGCAGTAACTACAGATGATTAAAGTTTATGTAAACGACTGCCAATTGGCCATAGCCAGTCCTGCTGATTACCAATCGGCAAACACGCAAGGGCTTATCCGTGTGGAAAATAACCTCGCTTCGTTAACCAAGGTAATTGAATGGATGCTTGCCGCTCCATCCAAAGGTTATATAACAATTACTGCCGACCCCCAGCAAACTTTTGAATTATTGCAAACCGCATGTAATCCCATACATGCCGCAGGTGGCGTGGTGTTTAACCCCGATGGCAAAATATTAATGATACGCCGCATGAACCGCTGGGATTTGCCCAAAGGTAAAGTGGACCCAGGAGAAACTTGGGATTTTACAGCCATCCGCGAAGTGAAAGAAGAATGTGGGTTATCACAATTAAAGCTGCAACAACCCGTGGGCGAAACCTTGCATATATATAATCAGAAGGGAACCAAAATGTTGAAGACTACCCATTGGTATAGGATGGAGTGTGAGGGAAATCCCATATTGATTCCTCAAATAGAAGAGCATATTACCGAAGCCAAATGGATGGACATTAACGATAAAACACTTAAAGAACTTGATACTTATGAAACTATTCGCGGCTTGTTGCAAATAGTTTTGAAAAATCATTTATAATACTTTTTCTATAATATCCCCACCAAAATTGTAGGGCAAATAATCCAAACTTGAGATAGGTTTGGTGATAATAAGTTTACCCAATTTGCCTTTTGTAATAGTCCCCAATTCTTCTTGCATTTCCAATGCAAATGCCGCATTTATGGTGGCCGCATTAATAGCTTCGGCAGGGGTCATTTTTATTTTGATACAGGCCAAACTTATTACAAACGACATCCGACCCGAAGGCGAACTGCCAGGATTAAAATCGCTGGCCAAACAAACGGCTGCTCCGCCATTTATTAATCCCCGTGCATTGGGATAAGGGATACCCAAAAAGAATGCAGTGGAAGGCAGCATGGTGCCGATTGTTTCACTGGTAGCAAGCAAATTTATTTCTTCATCGCTGGTATGTTCCAAGTGGTCTACTGATATTGCATTTTCGGCAACCGCAGCTTGCACGCCACCTGTAAGACCCAGTTCGTTGCCATGTATTTTTCCTTTGAGTCCATACTGTTTCCCAGCTTGCAATATTTGCCTAGTTTGTTCCATGGTAAAAAAACCACGGTCGCAAAACACATCTATATAGTCAGCCAAATTATTTGTGGCTATTTGTGGCAACATTTCGTTTATTATAATATCAATATACGCTTGCTGGTTTTGTTTATACTCCAATGGAAAAGCATGTGCACCAAGGAATGTAGCTTTAATGGGAATAGGAGAAACGGTTTTAAGTCTTTTAATTACGCGTAACATTTTTAGCTCGCTTTCTGTGCTCAGCCCATAGCCACTTTTTATTTCGATGGCTCCTGTACCTTGGTTTATACAAAGCATCAGTCTTTCAAATGCACTTTTAAATAATTCATCTTCACCGGCCGTTGCAACACGTTTGGCCGAGTTTAGTATTCCACCCCCATTGGCCGCAATCTCTTCATAAGTTTGTCCTTTTATTCGGGCTACAAATTCTTGTTCGCGGCTTGTGGCATAAACAATATGTGTATGCGAATCAACAAAGCAGGGTAATACATGTCCACCTTGTGCATCAATATGCGGCAGCTCATTATATATATTGGGGAGCGAGCCTTGTCCGTAGTCTGTAATCAAACCATCTTGCACTGCTATCCACGCATCGGGCAATAAAGGCAAATGTGCAAGGTTGTTGCCACGCAAGGGTTTGGCAGGGGCCTGTTCCCATACACCTACTAGGTTTTTTATATTGGTAACTGCAAAATCTTTCATCCCAAATATGATATATATTATGGGGGCAAAGGTTGTGTTTAAAATTCAATATAACAAAATTTTGTATAATATTTTTCTAGGCAGTATCTCTCTTTGGGG
>JAYVCI010000139.1:0-6121 GCA_043750035.1 Chitinophagaceae bacterium | reverse complement strand
AGTGGGCGGTTGTTGAATACGGTTTTAATTAAGTGGCCGGTTATATCATATACAAATAGACTGCCTTGGGTTTCGCATAGGGTATTGAAAAGGAGGTTGATGCTGTTGGTGGATGGGTTGGGGATTATTGATAAAGAAGAAAGAAAATTGACCGGTGTTCTTTCTTTTGTTTGATTTGCGAATATTGGCATTAGAGGAGCATTGGCACCGTATAAGCTACCATCGTCCAATGCTAGTGTTTTATTGCAGTAACCAATTAAGTCATCATGCGGAACTACGCCATAAGGTTGTCCGCAGTTCATAATTTTGTCTTTTCCAGTTTCCAATTGTATAGTAGGTGATAAAATCGCTCCGGGAATTACATTAATAGAATTACCCGCTATAAACTTAACAGGAGTAGTTGTTCCAATGACTCCATCAATGGTTATATTATTCCAAGCCTTTACATCATGATTGACACCATTGTATGAAGAATTTACCACTAAATTTTCAGGGATTGCTGGTAGATAATCAGATGATTGTGTAATGTCTTCGCCTATATCTTGAACATTAATAGGATAAGTGAGTATTAATACTCCAGCGTTATTTACCCCATTTTTGTCTTTATTATTTGAAATGTATATTATTTTAAATCTAACCGACACTTTACCTTTAAGCAAGTCACTTGGCGTAAGGTTTGGGTCATTTATTGAGAGAAAGCAATTGTTGCCAGTTTGGTTAGTGCACTTCAAACAATCTGAACTCTGAGCCAAACCGAAGTCCCCCATATTAGACTGGCTAAAAGAAGTGGTAATATTTGATATACATTCTAAAGGTAGAAAAGGAGTCACAAATTCAATTGTATGCAGATCACGCCAAGGTGTAGAAAAGGAGGGTGGAGTTAAATCCTTTAAAGTATTAATGTAAAATTGGTTTCTTTGAAATCCCGTCCCACCCCAAGCATTAATTTGTGGAAGCGGATCCATCCATGTATAACCTGGGCTATTATAAATAAAAGATAAATCTTGATATTTATATTCAAATACCAACGATGCTTCAATTTTATACTCCTTTAAATTCATTGCAGGATTAAATACATATTTGAAACCATGGGGAATGTCCAATTTAAACGCAGCAAACTCATCAAGGAAGTTATAGTTGCACATCTCATATAAACCCAAATTGTCAGCTGCATTACTCATTTTACTAATGGTATATGAAGAACTATTTGTGTGATATCTTTTTCCACGTACTGGTGAAATCAATGCAAAATCGCCTAATACTTCATTGTAAGTGGTATATGGACGTTGTTTAGTGCTTAAATCAATAACTTCGGGTTTTATGTCATTATCTTTACTACCTGGATTTCCAATTCTTATGGTTTGTTGAGCATTATACGTTGAGGTAGCAGTTCCCTTAAGTGCAATTTCGCCTTGTGATATACCAATTCCTGAAAATGTTTGCAAAGGAGGGTCAGTATTTAATTGGCCGGATAAAAAACCAACCAATTTGCCGGCCGCATCTAAACCTTGACCTGTCTGTCCAGCAAATGCAGCTATTATGGGTACGGGGTCTCCACCTAACACTACAGCAATATCCAAAGCCAAACCTAAAACTTCCAAACCGGTTTTTACATATTGCTTCCATTGAGCCGGTTGCGGATAATTGTCAACATCAGACCTATAGTTTGATATAAAGTCTTGGGTTTTGTTGTACATAAGGTTTCCCGCCGTAACGTTACCTGATGGGTCAAGAGTTACCGATTGTAAAAATTTGTCAGCAGGAGCCATCCCGTACATTAAATTATTATTATTATCGATATTGCTCATTGATAAATTAGTTACCCCAGAATACCTACCTTGAAGGGTAATATATGAAGTATTAATTACCTGAAAAGAAATCTCAAGGTCCGATTCAAAAATACAGGTGCATGGGTCATACGATAACTGAAAGTCACCATAAAAGAATCCACCTTGTGCTGATGGACTTAAATTATAAGGATAGGCTGCTGTTGCCTGCACAAAACCAACGTTAGTACCCTCAGAAAGAGGTTGTAATAGTGTATTGTATTTATTAAAAAGCCCTGAAAGGTTCCGTGTATGAATGTTAACATTGGGTTCCGTAAATGCTATTTGAATTACAATTTGATGTGCGGTTTGGCTTGGGTCTGCATAAGCCCATATCCTCATCAAACTTCTGTATTTATTGTATAAAATAAAATAAGGTATTCCTTCTCTGTTGTATGGGTCTGAAGCATGAGGGTTGCCATAACCGTTTGTATTGGCAGCTAAAGGCGAACCAGCAATCTCACTGGTTCCAAGAGGTGTCACAAACCCGAATCCTCTTTTAACGAGTTCCCATCCATTTTGTGGGTAAAAGTCACTGCTTGCTCCTTTGGCCAAATTATCTAAATATGGGATATTGGAAAAATAAGGGTTTCCACCAATTGATTTTTCCGTACCTGCGTCATTCCAAACAAAATTATTGCAGGGGTCATTGGTATTTACGGGTGGTATTATTGTCGGACACGATACATCATTGTATTTCCAATCCCAAATGTTGCTATGATAACCCCTTACGCTGCCACCATATGGCGGATTGGGAAACGAAGGAGTTGGATTAGCTGGGTTAGTCAGTGTGTTATTTAAAGTACAAGGAGTTTGCCCAAAAACTCTACCACTTAAAGAAAAAACGAAAACAAAGTAAATGATTCTTTTATTCATAAGATTTTTTTATTTTAATTATTTAATTCTTGAACCAATAAAATATTTGTTAGTTACATCCTTGTAGTTCGACCAAAAATAATAACTTTCTTTAACAAAAATGCTATCAGAATTATTGTTTATTTTGATATGAATAACATTTGACATTTTTACATTATTCAAATACGAAGCATTGCAATGGAATTGTTTTCTTGAACTATACTGCCAAGCAAAACCAAAAGAATCATCTGTATTTCGGTATTGAAATTTTGGTATGTTGCCAAACCATAGCCAAGGTGTCTTTTTTAAAGGAAGTACACAACAATCTTTTGGGGATACTTCCAAAAAAATATTATAGGTATCAGTCGGGTTATCTGTATCATAACCATGATATCTGCCTGTCATGGCAGCATTAGAATAATAATCGGCAATATATATTGTACGTTTAACCGTATCAATCCCATCATCATCAGGGAAACAAATTTTATTTGGTTCTTTTTTTATTATCAGCATTACATCTACTTTTTGCCCAGCCATGCTTTGAGGTATTGTCAAATGTACTTTTTGTTTTTTATATGTTCCGCCACCAATATGCCATTCATAATAGTCCGCAGTACTATCATGCGGTTCAAAATAAGCCCAACCAGTGCCAAGTGTATCACCAATATCGTAGTAATACCAAAACCAATTATTTCTTGCTCCGCCATTTTGTATATCTAAATCTTCTTCTATATCAAATGCAGCACTTAATGGTTTTTCCTTAGTACAAGGATTATAATTCTCGCAATCCATATTTGTAGGGTCTTGGCATTTGTGCCTACAACAATTAAACATAATTGTAATAAATAATAATATAGTTATCTTATACATTTGCATTTAGCAAAATTAACACAATTTATTTCTTGTCGAGCAAAAGTTTTTTCAGTTCGTCCACTTGCTTTTGCAGTTCTATGGTATATAAAGTTAGCTCTTCTACTTTTTTCAATAGTAAAGCTGCTGTTTCGCCCACATCACATCCATTTTTTGCTATATCTTGCTCTGTTGGAAGGTCGGGCAAATGCTTATTGGCAAGTATATATTTTTCCAGTTCGGGCAGGGTTAATAGCTTGTAGTCCTTTTCAAATACCTTGTCCCACCATTGTGTGGTAACTATCAGTTTGGTGCACTTTATATTCCCTGCTACTTCAAGCATTTCAACTGGGCTTTTTATACCTATACCCACTTTACCTGAAGCATCTATTCTAAATCCTGTGGCAGGATTCGCTGCATTAGCGTCTTGATAAGGTGCAATAATAAACCCAGCAGTACTATTTGTATAAAGTGCAGCATTACAATAGTCAGTGCCTATTGTGCTATTTTTTCCATCGTTCCAAAATATTCCCTGATCGCCACTTTTTTGTATAGCATTAAAAGCACCGTTGTTGCTTAAATTGTTCACAAAAAACATATTTCTTGGGCCAGAGGTTGTGTTTAGAGGATTGGTTCCCATATAAGCTGTAATAAAATCGGTTGGGGTATAACCTGTTTGTATATGTAATGGATATAAGGCATTTTTCAAACCGATTGCAGCACCCACATCATTAACTGAAAATAAATCGGTGCTATAAGTAATGTTGTTTATAATATCTTTTTTACGCACCCAAAAATAGGGGTCGTACGTTGGGCAAGGATATTGAGCAACAACAGGGGACATATTTCCCCAATTATATATCGGTGAAATCAATAATTGCGAGTTAGTTGTGTTATTTTCTCCAATTCCAACCTTTCCAGGTGTCCACAGGGTTGTCGGGTTGGTCTGCCAAACTAGGTTTTGTCCACTCGCACTATAAGCACAGGCAACAAATAAAATAAGGAATAATTTTTTAGTCATAATATAATATTGGGTTTTTAAAGGATTTTGTGGTTCGCTAAGTTGAAAGAAGTTTCTCATTGGTTATAATAATACGATAATTGCCGCACTTTACTTTCACTTTAAAGAAGGGGCAAATATGTAAAAAAAAAAAATCGATTCAATGCAAATAAAGTTATCAACAATTTTAAAATTATACCAATTCTCAATCCAAAATAACCCATCCCGATAGCATAGCAGAAGGCGGCAACAGTGGTTATTTATTTACTTTGCTCGTTGTGCTATAAATGGCTTGTATATTTGTTGCATGCTGGTTGTATCCCAGTAATTAAAGTCGCTATAAAACATGTTGTTCGCCGCTTTGCACAGTTATGGAAAATATGCGAAAGTTGTGGTTGGTATAGTCCGTGAAAACGAGGCCAAACCATATACATCCCAAATCATTGCGGGGGCAGTAATGGCTCGTGCTAAACTTAACCAGAGTGCAACACAGAGTTTCACAGAGAAGAAAAAAATGTAAAGTGGCCTACAAATCCCAAAGTCTATTTCTACGGCGTTTCCGAATATACCGTGTCATATTCCGCCAAAAATCGACTACCATACCTGCCACCACAAATGGTGAACCGATGGCAATAAAACTGGTATAAATAAAAAACATCCGCACCCTGCGAGACTCAATTCCCATGGTGTCGCCAAGAAAACTGAACATTTTGAAAGCTGATTTTTCTATATAATACTTCAATTGCTCCATTGTGGATGTTGTTTGAACCACAAATATAGAAATTTTATTTTACAAAAAAATATTTTTCTTCTTTCCTTTTATCCCCTTTCTATAACTACTTTTGCTTATTGATGCAGTTACGTATTATTTATATAGTCTTGGTCAACATTCTTATAGGGATGATGCACCCCGCCCATGCCCAGATATTTGAGCAAGAATCTATTGCCAAGCAAGAACTGGAATATCATTTGAAAAAAAGCCTTGTGAAACCACGTTCGTTTACCGCCAATTACCACGTGCATCATTATGATTTGAACTTATTGCTAAATCCGGATACACAATATGTGCAGGGCAGCAATGCTATAGCTCTAAAATTGCTGAGCAATGCTTCTTCACTAGAAATTGACCTGAGCAGTAACCTTATTGTGGATTCCCTGTTTTCGTCCAAAGGGAAAGAAAAATATATACACTTGGCCGATGTGATATATATAAATTTGACCAATCCGCTTCTTTTGGGCTCTATGGAAACTATAACGATATACTACCATGGAAGGCCTTACGGATCTGGTTTTGGATCGTTCGGGATAGGCAAAAACAAAACAGGAAAAATGTTATGGACACTCTCACAGCCCTATGGGGCAAGCGATTGGTGGCCATGCAAAAACACATTGAATGACAAATCTGATTCGTTGGATATATATATAACCACCGGTGAAACCTATAAAGCTGCATCCAATGGATTATTGGTTGACTCATCAACACAAGATACATTTATTACACGGCATTGGCGGCACCGTTATCCCATTACTGCCTACTTAGTGGCCGTTGCTGTTTGTAATTATGAAATATATAGTAACTGGGCACTTTTTA
>JAYVCI010000138.1:0-2514 GCA_043750035.1 Chitinophagaceae bacterium | reverse complement strand
CTTTAGTAATGTAATGCCGACCTAGTAGTTGTTTAGGCCACTTGCCAAAAAATAATTATTGGCCTAATACAAATACAGTTTCGGTATTATTTTCCATAGCTAAAATCCCCAATTATTGTATTAACTTTGCATAAGCAATAATACATACCATGTTATATAAACAAATTAGTATTGATCCTGAAATTATGAGTGGTGCTCCTGTTTTTGCGGGTACCAGGGTTCCCATCCAAAATCTATTCGACTATATAGAGGGTGGCGAAGACTTGTCTGAGTTTCTAGATGATTTTCCATCAGTAAGCCATGATGCAGCAATTGCAGTTTTGGAAATGGCAAAAAAAGCACTATCAACAGAAAAATCGCTTCATGAAAATTTTGCTTGATGAAAGTTTGCCACGCAAACTGAAAAATGATTTTGAGAGCGAGCATTCAGTATGGACTCTAAAAGAAATGAGTTGGCTGGGAAAGAAAAATGGTGAACTGCTTAGATTAATGGCAGAAAACAATTTTGATTTATTTATTACCGTTGATAAGAACTTACAGTATCAACAAAACATAAAATCAATTCCGTTAACTATTGTAGTGCTGCGAGCAAATGATAATAGACGAGAAACATTGAAGAGCTTAATCCCCAAGATTTTCTCCCTTATTTCGCAAGGCAATATTAAAAAAATTGTTGAGGTATTTTAAATAAATAGGATTAGGCGTTTAGTTTTCATTATAAACAATGCTAAGTTCGAAGCCGAACTATAAAATAACTACCACACTCTCATTTTTGTTTGCAGAAGTGATAGTGGTGAACGAAGCGGAGGGAGAGGTGCCTGTGTGCGGTGGGCGTAGTTCATCCACGGTTTTGCAGTGCGTTCCGCATGTGGGCTGGGCAAAAATCACCTCTGCAAACAAAAACACTTTTGAATACTTTTGGTGTCAAAAGTATTGCCCGCCCGGCGAGGGCAGCGACAAACAAAGCGACCATTAAAAAATTAATCAACATATTATAATTGAATAGAAATGTAAACTAAACGCCTAATCCTATAAATAAAAAAAAATGTCGCAGTTGTCCTCAACGGTCACCATCAATGAAAACCTCCCGATAGCTATCGGGACTATTGAACGGCGGTACTCAAATAGTCAATATCACCAGTTGCATCCGCCGCAGACAACCCATCCCTGTAGGAATTTACAGACCCATTACCCCAATACATCCACTGAACAAAATGTTATCGCATCAATATTGCTATCCCCAAAGTGGGGGAACTACCAACTGGCGATAACCGATAATCCAAAGCAGCACGTTAGTAAGCTAACTGATAAACCACTGACGACTCTCGTTCTAAAACGAAACTAACCACTAACGACTTCCGCCCCGGCGGAGACTAACAACTAACCACTACCTTTGCCACCACATGGGTTCTTATTTGATATATATATACTTTGTAGCGGTATCGCTTATTGCTTATCTGATACTTTGGAAATGGCAGGGTAGGAGCAGTACGCGGGTTTTTGGGATAGTTACTGTTTGTCTAATTATATATTTGGGGGCACTGGTTGGTTTGGCAAATGCCTGGTATGGTTCCGCATCCACCACAAGTCCACATTGGTTTAACGATATGGGCGAGTGGCGTTATATGGACAAATTGGGGCATGTGTTCACGGCTTTCACTATTGTACGTTTTATGTATAAAGTATTGAAATGGGCAAAATGCAAAGTCAATGTTTCAATATGGCTGGGGGCTTTTTTAGGTTTTGCTTTTATGTGTTCCATCGAGTTATTGGATTCTATGTCGCCCAAGTACGGGGCATCGCTTACAGATATTATAGCGAATGCCTGCGGCTCACTTATATTGGTATTGCAGGTAAAAGTATTTGGCAAAGTAAAGCTGATGCCCAAATTCGGATTTCAGTTTACACAGTATGCCGTGTTGCGACCTTCAATGCTGGGCGGCACATGGGCTGAGCAGGTGCTTAAAGACTATAATGGGCAGACCTATTGGTTTAGTGCGGGGCTGAAAGATATTACCAAGCTTGGTTTTATTCCTGCATGGGTGCAAGTAAGCATTGGGATTGGGGCAGATGGCTTGCTGGGTGGCTTTGAAAACCAATGGGAACAAAGCGGGGAAAACATAGAAATGCTCGATGTGGAAAGATTTTCAGAGCTATATTTCTCATTCGATATTGACTGGGAACTGTTGTTTGCAAAATATAAATGGGTGCGGAGGTTTATGTTTTTGGCAAATAATTTTAAAACACCCTTACCCACGCTCAAGCTAAGCACCAATGGCAATGTGAGCTTCTATTGGCTCTATTTTTAAAAAATATTTTTAGGTTAATTGCAACCTTTTTTATTTTTATATGTATAATTGCATAAACAAATCAACATGAAAAAAGCAATATCATTTTTAAGCGTAGTGTTCTTATTCACCACTATTTCTACAGCACAAATATTTAAACTTGATGGCCTTTACATCAGTGGGGGCTATGGGTTTGGTGCTGCAACCATCGAAAACAATCGTATTA
>JAYVCI010000137.1:0-24386 GCA_043750035.1 Chitinophagaceae bacterium | reverse complement strand
CACCTTAATGGTGTAGCCTTTTTCGTCAATTGTTTTACCCATTTTGATTTTTCTTTTTTGTTCAAAATGTGTCAAGTTTTTCTAGGAGTGGACACTCTGCCCCTGCCCATTCTCTGGGGGAGAGTCTGTTGCAAGGGAGAGGGGGGAGAGTCCTGGCTCTACTTTTTGAATGATTTTTTTGTCCATTACGCCAATGTTTTACGCTTTTTAGTGTAAACCTATTCTGGGACAAAACATTAAATAATACAACTTTTGGGCTATACATCGCCCTCCATCGGACGCATAATCAGTTCTTCTACCACTGTGCCCTGTGGCAAATGGTGAAGGCCCCAAATTGCCTGGGCTACATCGGCTGCTTTAATAAAACGGGAAGGGGGCAAAGTTGTACCCGCCCACGAATCGGTTAATGTGGCACCGGGCAGCACATTGCTAACTCTGATGCCACGAGGTTTCAGTTCTTCACGCAGTACTTTGCCAAATCCCAGCAATGCAAATTTGCTTATGCAATAACTCCCTCCATTTGTATATGGTGTAAAACTGGCAGTTGAGCAAATATTGACTATATGGCTCTTCTTTTTCATAACGGGCAGTAAAGCCCTTGTTATATGATAGGCTGATGCCACATTGGTTGCTATTTGTCGTTCAAATACACCATCTTCTTCTGTAGCAATCCCACCGGGCTCGAACATGCCCACATTGTTAATGAGCAAATGAACAGTCTTAAATTTTTGGATAATCTTTTGTGCGAATATTTCCACCTCTTCCTTCACACTCATATCTGCCGAAAGACCCAAAAATATTTGTTGGGGGTAGTTCAGCCTCAATTTTTCGACTAAACTTTCCACTGTTTTCAACGATCGGGCACTAAACGCAATATTAAACCCTTCTTTAGCAAATAATTTCACTGTTGCTAAACCAATTCCTTTGGTCCCGCCTGTAATTACTAATGTTTTCATGAAAATAGGATAAAGGCGGTATCTATTAAAAAGCTATGATCAAGTATTATATATTACCAAAAACATACATCTGCTCCAGGGTAGGCGATTCACTGCCTCCAACTTTCTCGAGTGTTATAGCAAATGCTTGTGCACGTGAGAGATTTTTCATTGGGGTAAAACCCTTTTTGGCGTCTTTCATATCTATCATTCCCAGGTCAATAGGTTTACCATCGAGTATCGCCCATAGTTGATATTGCTTGCCTTCAGGAGGTGTGGGCATATTGGCATAAGTAACTAACACTTGTTTTGTTTCCTTGTCCCAGAATATGGTACAATTCGATTTTGGGGAGATGGGTTTGCCCTGCAATTCGATAAATTTGACACCTGGCCTGCGGAACATTTCATTATAATCGGCCAATTGTTTCATACTGGTTTTCTGTGTTTCCATTTCAGAAGCTAATTGGTTTTTTTCTGTTTGGTATGCGGTAATTTTACCTTCGGCATCTTGCCAGTTATTATAATAATCGTTTGCCAAATAGCTTGCTGCCAACATGCCTACAAACGATGCTGCTGCAAACCAGGGAGCAAGTCTGAAACGGCGAACCACAGGCTCTTGTGTTTCAACTTTATGAATTTTAAGTGGTTTGGGCTTTTCTATTCGTTCAACAACGGGAGTCGGAACTGGTTTCACTGTTTCCTTTTGTTCTTCTTCTATTACTACAGGTGGTTTCTGTTTCTGCTTCCCTAGCTGTTCCCATATCTGCTCTTGCATACTGGGCGGAGGTTCCACTGCATGAGCTTCTAAATAACCTTGAAGTGATTGTTGCACGCGTTCATACTCTGCCTTTAACTCAGCCGATTGTTTCAACAGGGTCTCAAACTGTTCCACTTCATCAGCCGTGAGCATACCAAATAGGTATCCCTCAATATAGCCCGACGATATGTAGTTTGTTATGTTCAATTTAATTGTTCTTTATGTGCAAATATTCCCCGCATAGTAAGCATTGCTGCCCTAATACGTGTTTTAACTGTGCCCAATGGGATGCCTATTTCCTTAGCAGCTTCTTCCTGGGTATAACCCCCGAAGTACACTAAATTAATAAGTTCGCGTTGGTCTTTTTTTAATTCTTTTACCAAATCCCTCACGCCTATCAGCTCCACTTTGGGCTCGTTGTTTTTAAGTGAGTCAAGGATATGTACGGAATCTTCAATGTTTTGGTTTTTTTGGAAGTTCTGATGTGCCTTACTTCGCAAAGTATCAATAGCTATATTGCGGGCCACATTGGCCATCCATGTATATAAACGCCCCTTGCTGGGGTCATACTGATTTATATTTTTCCAGATTTTAATAAAAGTATCTTGCAGTGCATCCTTTGCTTGGTCTTCATTGGGCAAAATACGAAGCACGATACCATATAAGGTTGCCGAATAGTTCTTATACAAATAGTCATAACCCGAACGGCCTCCCTGTTTGAGCAGGGCTACCAATTCTTCTTCGGCTATGGTGGTTTTTTGCACTTGTACTTTAGTTTTCTAACTGCAAATTAAAGGTATTTTTTATGTAGGTCAATATTCTTAGTTTATGAATCTTTGTGAATAAAACTAGGGAGACTGTTGAGTAAATTATGCAGTGAATACTAATACACGTAAAATTCGAGACGATTATTCACTTTTTAATATTTGCAGTAATAATCTCAATACCTAATTTATTATTGACGAATAAATCTGCATCATCGGTGATTATTTTGTAATTTTTCATTCGACCCAATTCAACATAATAAGAGTCGTTAAAATCAGATATTCCGAAATTATCAAATACATTAGTTAAATTAATGGCATTAAAATCATCTGATGCTTTGATACTAAAAGATAATATTTTGTTTATGCTAACTTTAATTTCCTCTACAGTTTTTTTGAAATGGTCTGTACCGACAAAATCTTTTTTGTAATTTATCTTGCCAGAATTAATCGGTTCTTTACTCCAAAAAGTAAAATCTGCTCTAAGATAAGCATTGCAAAATTCTGACAAGACAAGTGCGTTTATAAAGATTGTACTTTGTTTGTTAATTAAGACTTCGACAAAAGATGAATATTGTTCTTGTTTTTTCTTTTCATAATTACCTATCGGGCAAAATAAAAACATCCATACATTGTTGTCAATGAAAAACTTATCGGTAAATGTTGCTTTATAATTAGAGATATGATGTACAACAGCCATTATAAAACTTCATTAAGCGAATTATCTATATCTTCTTTTCTTGAAAAATAATCCTTTGCACGGTCATTAACTTTTTTTAACAAATGTAAATCATCATTACTCATACCTTCTAAAGTGAGATGGTTTTTTATAAAATCTGTTTCATATGAACCATACAATTGACCAATTGAAGCATTCAGGAAGGCTGATATAAGCAAATTAATCCCATTAAAATCAAGAATAACATGTTCGTCTTTAAGAAAACTATCATTGATTTTTTGAAATAGCTTATCGCCTTCATTTGATGAAACTGCTGAAGAACCATCAATAATGTCCTTAACTTTAATATTAATTGTTTTGCCTACCATTTTATTAAAAAACTTCTTCAGGGCTTATTTCTGATTTAAGTGCGTATGAATTTGAATCAAGAAGATTAAACTCCATATTTACAATTGTCCCAATAAATGCACCATCATAATCACTTGCAAAGATATGCCCTTTTTTCTCTTCCCAAAATCCATTTGAGGAAATAATTTGTATCTTCCCTTTATTTAGTTTCAAAAATTCTCTAATTAGGCTTAAGCCCAACCCTCCTGGGTGACTACCTGTTTTTGTTGTGTTTCCCTCTTCTACTGCCCAACTTATGGTTTGTGAGCCCGACAATGTTTTATCTTTTAAGAATTTCCTAACATTACTTCTAATCGTTGTTCCCAAATCCGCCATTGTGAAATCTAATACTTTTCTATTTGGATAGTACTGGCCACAAGTGTATACATAATTACAGCCGCCATGAGTGTATGCGTTACTATATATTTCATATATGCTATTGTTTATTTTTTTCTTTAGTAAAGGTGACATATTAGGTAAATCTGGTTGTGACAATAATTCTCTATTTAAATATTCTATAAAATCTTTTTCAGCATTAATATCAAATCTTCTAAATTTTATAGTTGTTGAATGAGTATCTTCTGCATAATCGCCTTCAAAGTTTAATAAAAACAAATTTTTCTTGAAAATTGTTTCAACTTGCTTCTCGATATTTATTAGTTGGAATTGGTTATTATTATCTTGGATTTTATGCAAGATAGCTCCTAAAGCAGAGCATAAATTTGCTTCAAACCAATAACCTTTATTAAAATCAATTACTATTGTTTTGTTCTTAATATCTTTTGTTGCATGATACAAATTCACTAGATATGAATAGCCTTCATAATCACTTTTAAGTTGGTTTGGGAATACATATATAACAGTATCTTCCATTTAATCAGTATACTAAAATTATTCTACAATTACCAAAAACATTATTAAACAGATGCCCCCTTGACCCTATCATCATCTTAAATATTAAAATTGACGATGGATATATTATGTTACTTTACGCCAAAGAACTCTTCACCAAATTCGCAGCTTCTTCAAGTGTAATTGCAGAGAATACTTTTAACCCACTATCATCAATCAGTTTTTTAGCCTCAGTAGCATTTGTTCCTTGCAGTCTTACTATAATAGGTACATTTATATTTCCTATATTATTATAAGCATCAACCACGCCTTGGGCCACACGGTCGCAACGAACGATGCCGCCAAATATATTGATGAGTATAGCTTTTACACTGGGGTCTTTTAGTATGATACGGAAACCTGCTTCTACTGTTGTAGCATTGGCAGTACCGCCCACATCCAGAAAATTTGCGGGGTCACCGCCGCTAAGTTTTATTATATCCATGGTAGCCATTGCCAAGCCTGCACCATTTACCATACAACCCACATTGCCATCTAGTTTTACATAGTTCAAGTTGTGCTCTGCGGCTTCTACTTCGGTAGGGTCTTCTTCGGCAATATCACGAAAAGCTGCAAGGTCGGTATGGCGGTATAGTGCATTGTCGTCCAAATTTACTTTTGCATCTACGGCTATTATTTTATCGTCGCTGGTTTTTAGCACAGGATTAATCTCGAACATGGCTGCATCAATCTTTACATAAGCATTATATAATGAGGTAACGAACTTCACCATTTCTTTGTGTGCTTGTCCAGAAAGACCAAGGCCAAATGCGATTTTACGTGCTTGGAATCCTTGTAAGCCAACAGATGGATCTATTTGTTCTTTATGAATTAAGTGTGGTGTGCTATGTGCCACCTCTTCTATGTCCATCCCACCTTCTGTGGAGTAAACAATTACATTTTGGCTTGTTTGCCTATCGAGCAAAATACTCATATAAAACTCTTTGGTGGCAGATGCACCTGGGTAATATACATCTTGGGCTACCAGTACTTTATTTACTTTTTTGCCCGCAGGTCCTGTTTGAATTGTTACCAAAGTACCGCCCAACAAATTACCCGAAATGGTTTTTACATCATCCAGTGTTTTGGCAAGTGCCACACCTCGCTGTTCGGTGCCTTCTATTTTTCCTTTGCCACGCCCTCCTGCGTGTATTTGTGCTTTCACCACCACCCAACTGGTCCCTGTTTCGGCTTGTAATTGTTTGGCTGCTGCTACGCTTTCTTCGGCTGTTTCGGCTACTATACCTTCTTGAATGGCTACACCGTGTTGTTTTAAAATGCTCTTAGCTTGGTACTCGTGAATATTCATTTATATAAATAGGTTTGTTAAAAATTTGGATGCAAAAGTAAGTTGGAAGGCCTAACAATTTTAGGTAATATGCAAAAAGGTAAAACACTTAGAATAGTGAACAAGATGGGTTCAGGATTCGGGATTCAGGATTTGGGGTTGCTGACGCCTAAAGTTGGAAGACGGAAGTCTATTAATGTTTTGTGGTAGCCGAAGGTTCCAGTAGCCGAATGGCCCCGTATCCTGAATCCAGAATCCCGCCCCCTAAATCACTCCCCGGCACCGCCAGGCATTTGTTGCATAATTTCATCTATCGTTTTCACATCGTAGCCTTTGGGCAATTCAAAATCGCTATCCGCAGGAGAGTCTTTACTTACTTTGGTGGCAAGCATGTGGCTCTTGATACCACTGTTGTATGAAAATGACTCCAATGGAAACCCTTGAAACCCAGTGGCTCCTTCGTTCATCAGTTCAGAACTGGCGGTTATCTCTTCGGTGGCCCATATCACATTGATATATTTTTTGCCGTCTTCTTCTACGGTGGATGTATATTTTTTGCATGTGTATCCCAATACTTTTTTGGTTTCTGCTGTGGCTGTATATGCTTGTGTGGCCACATTTTTACCGCTCATCTTAGCCATTTTTTTCAAATCTTTTTTACTGCCCTTAATGGCCATTTTTTGCCCCATACCATTTACCAAAGTATAAATTTCTTCGCCATCTTTGGTGATGATACTCATTTTCATCATTGCCATGTTCATATCCATCCTAAATTTTTTACCTTTGAATTTCATAGTCATTTCCAGGCCATCAGCCATTTGTGCTTGCTCCTCTTTTCCACTGCCACTATCGGCTTTCACTTCAGTTGTAAAAGTTATGCTTCCTTCGCTAAATGCAGTAGGATTCGAGGTGGGTGTAGTGGGTTTAAATGTGGTGGAGGCTAACACCGCAGCCATAATGACCATTGAGCCAAAGATTATTTTTTTCATGTGTGTGAATTTTTGTGCAAAAGAAGACCATTTGACCCGATGCCGCAAATAGATTTTATAAAGCTTAAATTAAAGTGGCAGTAACTATTATATTTGCATCATCGCTTGATAAATTAAAACATACCCCATGTCAGCACATATAAAGATAGAAGAACTGGAACAATACAAAAACATGGAACTGCTTGCCCGCCAAGTGGTAGAAGGTTTTATAACAGGATTGCATAAAAGCCCGTTTCACGGTTTTTCGGTTGAGTTTAGTGAGCACCGCGTATATAATCCAGGAGAAAGTACCAGACATATTGATTGGAAATTGCTTGGCAGAAGTGATAAACTTTTTGTGAAACGCTACGAAGACGAAACCAATCTTCGCTGTCATTTGGTAATTGATACCAGCAGCAGCATGTATTACCCGCAGAATACTTTGAACAAAATAAAATTCTCGGTATATGCAGCGGCAGCGATTACTTATATGTTGCGTAAACAACGTGATGCTTTTGCATTATCATTGGTGAATGATGGTGTTGTATATAATACGCCTGCTCGTTCTACTTTATCGCACCAACAAATTATATTTAACAAACTGGATGAAGTATTGGCAGCAGAACCCAAACAAGTCCCATCCAAACTTGCCCATTCATTACACCAACTTGCCGAGACCATGCACAAACGTTCGCTGGTTGTTATATTTAGCGATATGATGGAAGACCCGAACAACATGGAAGAACTTTTTGGAGCTTTACAACATTTGCGTTTTATGAAACATGAAGTTATATTATTCCACGTTGCCCATAAAGAAACTGAACTCCAATTTGAATTTGCCAACCGGCCCTATTTATTTGAAGATGTAGAAACTGGTGCCACCTTAAAAATAATGCCCACCCAAGTAAAAGAGCATTACCTAAAACAAATGGTAGATTTTAAAACTGCCCTCATGGAAACTTGCCGCAAATACAAAGTAGAATATAATGAAGCTTTTGTGAGTGATGATTTTAACCAGGTGCTGTTGCCGTTTTTTGTGAAGAGAGCTGGGTTGAAATAGGGGATTAAAGACAAAAGTATAAAGACAATAGACAAAATCTTACTATATACTTATCTATCTACTTTGTTTGTATAATTAATCTTCTTTCAAATTAGGGCATTTTGTTTTTTCATTATTGTTATTGCCAAAAATACCAAATCTTGCTTTATTTTCGTTTATTCCAATTCCTATGTGTATCCAATCAGATTTAGTTTCATCATAATAACTTACAGACCCAAACAAAGTCCCAGTTGAATCATCAGTGTCTGTATCAGAAGCTAACCAGAAACCTTGCGTAATATCAGCTTCCCCGCTTTTTACAAATATTTTTTTTGCATCTTTTAATACTTCAATATCATATAAGATTGTTGTATAATTTATCCGCTTTACTTTTAGCATATAAAACGTACCATACTTGGATGCTGAATATTTTTTCCATCGGTTTAGTGGCAATTTCATAGGAAATTTTGCTTCGCCTTGACCATCGACAACCATTATACTATCTTGCAATTTAAATCGAAAGGAATTAGGTGGATAATGTAATAATTTTTCTAGGAATCTTTTTGAATATTCATTTGAATCTTTAATTAATAATTTTTCTTTTTGATTATTTTTTATACTGTTTTGCCTTTTCAAAGTATCCATTTCTTGTTCAGGTACAGCATTGCTATGAATTGTCATTTCTTCTTCCCCATCTTCATGACATGAACATAATGAACAAATAAGCATAAACATATATATATAATATTTCAGCATTTTTTATCTATTGTCTTTTGTCTATATACTTTTGTCTCCCATCCCCACCCCCGCCAACCTCCCCGTGCTCCACGCTGCTTGAAAATTAAAGCCACCTGTTATTCCATCTATATTTAATATCTCGCCGGCAAAGTATAAGTTTGGATGAAGTTTACTTTCCATTGTTGTCATACTTACTTCTTTTAATGCTACGCCACCTGCGGTTACAAACTCGTCTTTGTTGGTGCTTTTGCCTGTTACTTTAAATTGTTGAGCGGTGAGTAGTGACGCCAGTTTTTGTAAATTGGCTTTGGGTACATTGACCCAGTGCATATCCAAATCTATATTGGCTTGTTGTAATATATAATGTGCCAATCGTTGTGGCAATGGGGGCAAGGAGGTATTGCCTACTTTCTTCTTTTCCAGTTTATATTCTTGCTGGAGTTTGTCCAATGCTACTTGTTCGTTGGTTGCCCAGCCCCAATTTATATATATATCGAATATATATTTTTGTTCGTGCAACTCACTTGCCGCCCATGCGGAGGCACGCAAAACTACTGGTCCGCTCACGCCTCTGTGTGTAATAAGCAGTGGTCCCTCCCACCCTTTTTTTATTCCTGCAATTTTTATAGTTGCATTGGTAACTGATATTCCACTCAGGCTTCTTAGCTCTTTATCTTCTATATTAAACGTAAACAAACTTGGCACAGGTTCTATAATAGTATGTCCCAACTCACGTATAAAATTATAATAATTACTTTGATGAAAACCGCCACAAGCTATCAATAGTTTTTTGCATGATATAGTTCCTCGGTTTGTTTTTAATATATAATAGTTCTTATCTTTTGTTATATGTTCTACCGAAACACTGTCCATTAATTTCACACCCAATTCATGCGTTGCTTTCATCAAACAATCTATAATAGTTTGCGAATTATCTGTAGTGGGGAACATACGCCCATCTGATTCTATCTTCAGTTCCACATCGTGGTCGGCAAACCATTGTACGGTTTCTTTTTGGCCCCAGCGGGCATATACTTGTCTTAGTTCTTTCTCGCCCCGTGGGTATGCTTTTACAAACAAAGAAGTTTCTGGTTGGTTATGCGTAACATTGCACCGCCCACCGCCGGATATAGAAACCTTACGCAGAAACTGATGGTGCTTTTCTATAATAGCAATCTTAAGTTTACTATTATTCTCAGCCGCTGCAATTGCTCCGAAGAAACCTGCTGCACCGCCGCCTATTATTGCTATATTATAGTATGCATCCATTGGTGGTGCAAATATGGGAACAGATGCCGATACCACATATAACAAAAAAAGCAGCGTGCCTTTTTGGGTACGCTGCTTTGGGTTATGAGAACTTTTACGGGTTGCATCCCTCCCGATAGCTATCTCGGGACGGACGGACGGCAACAACTGGAGGTTTCGCTGTTTATTATTTCTGTAAATGTTGTTGCCATTTTATTTTGTTTTTACTTCTTCAAAATCCACATCTTGAATAGTTGATTTTTGTTTGGGTTCTACTGAACAATTTTCACCAAAACAATTCCCAGATGCACAGCCAAAGGCGAACAAACCCATTGCAGCAAAGTATCCGCCAAAGACAACACCAAGCCATTGTTGGCTCATTACAGATTGAACGACTACGGCAATACCCATAATGAGATATAATGCCCTTGAAAATGTCCAGTTGGTTAAAATTCTTTCTTTCATTTTGATTTAGTTTATTTTGATTGTTGGAAGCATTATGATTTTTGATTTTACTGAATTGGAAATTAAACATGCGGCTTCTGATTTTTGCAAAACTCTTTCAGCCCTTTCACGGTCTTTCTCGTCAGTGATTGTTACGGTAGGTTCAAGAGTGATTTCAGTCATCATAAATTTACCATCCACTTGTTCGAGTTTTCCCTTTGATTTGCAACTGAAACTGGTAAATGCCAATTTTGAATTTTCTGCAATTGATAAAAATGTTGTCATTAAACAACTGCTTACAGCAGCCGTGAACAAATGTTCAGGCGACCATATTCCAGGCATTCCTTTTGGAAACTCAGGGGGTGTTGCTACTTCAATGCAACTACCTGCATCCTTATTTAATTCAGGCGAACACATGATGCCTTTTCGCTCGGTGTTCCAATTTACATCTACATTATAGTAGTGTGGTTCCATATTACCTGATTTTGCTTTGTAAACTGCTCCATCCACCACCGTTGTAAACTTCGGTGTAGCCGTTTGATTTGAGAATACTTTTTGCTGATGCACTTCTCATACCGCTTGCACAGCAAGTAATGATAGGTTTGTTTTTGTCTTTTAGCTTGCTCAAATTATTGTTCAAAGTATCAACTGAAATATTGATTGAACCCTTTATGTGTCCGCCCTGATATTCGCCTTTGCTGCGAACATCTAAGATGATTGCTCCCTGCTTTACTAAATCGGCATAGTCTACTTTTGGACCAAAGCCGAATAGATTTTTTATTGCGTTTATCATTTTTTATAGTGTTTGAGAGTGATAATAATTTACATCTAACCAAGAACCGCCATTAAAACATTCAATGCCTTGTTGTGCAAGATAGCCGTGTGCTTGCCCACTTCTTCCGCCCGATGCACAACATAATACCAATGGTTGTTTAAGGCTTTTCAACTCATCAATTCTTTTCTCAATTTCCTGCAAAGGAATATTGATTGAACCCGAAACATTTCCTCCTCTGAATTCTTCGGTTGTTCGCACATCTACGATAGTGCCTTGTTTTTCTTTAATGATTTTTTCTATGTTCATTTTTATTCTGTTTTTGATTTTTCTTTTTTAAACATATTAAACAACAAACCACCCATCATTGCACCATACAATGTGCTGTTCAATGGTTTTGAAGTTATGGCACAAGTTCCGCTTGCACAACCTACAAAATGATAATAGAGATAACCGCCAATTGCTCCTGCAATTATTCCAATGAAGGTGAACTTATGTTTAACTAAAAAATTCATTTTTGAAATTGTTTTACGGCTTCGCTTAAATCATACACTTGCGAAGTGCCGTTTAGTATAGATTTGATAATGCTGCTTCCTGCGGCACTTCTGTAACCACCTGCACAATGAACTACAATAGGTTTGCTTAATGGTATTTCGTTTGTTCGTTCTCTTAATTCGTGCAAAGGAATGTGAATGGCATTTGCAAATATTTTATTGGTTTTTACTTCTGAATCATTGCGAATGTCAATGATGGTGTAAGCATCTTGATTTGTTTTCAATTCTTCACTGTCAAACAATTGCATTGATGTGTTGCCATAATCCATTACAAAAGCCAATGCAATTTGTTTCTCGTAGCCAATTTTTGCAGTGCGTTCAATCAACTCATTTAATATTGTTTCATTTTCTGCAATCAAATAAAATTGCTCGTCTGGGTTTACAATGCTGCCCAACCAAGTTTCAAATTTGGTATCGTTCATCAGGTTGACAGCATTTTTTAAATATGCTTTTTTGAATTGTTCCTGTGGTCTTGTGTCAATAATTAGAATATCTGGATTAAGTGAATTTGCACAACCTGCACAAGTAACTGGTTCTCTCTGTGGCACTTTTGAAATGCTTGTTGCGTATGCATCAGCACCTTTTTTGTTTACAGCTACATCAAACGGAAAATATTTTGGAATAAAAGGTTGGTCTGCCAACAATTCTTTTACAAATTCTTCTTCACTCAAATTTTGCAAACTCCAATTGCTTATTTTTTCTGCACCAATGGTGCTGCTGTTTGCGGCACTTAAACCTTTCCCACACAAGCTACCTGCACCGTGTGCAGGATATACCAACACATCATTGGGCAAAGTCATTAGCTTGCTGCGAAGCGAATGAAACATTTGCTTTGCCAACTCTGCTCTTGCTGCTGTAATTGCTCCTGCTTGTTCTCTTAAATCAGGTCTGCCACAATCGCCAATAAAAAGAGTGTCTCCTGTAAAAACTGCTTGTTGTTTTCCATTTTCATCAATAGCAACAATGCAGATGCTGTCGGGTGAATGTCCGGGTGTGTTTAATGCTTTTAAAGTGATATTGCCTAAAACAATTGCATCGCCATCATCAAAAGTTTGATGCGGATATTCAGCACCCAAAAGTTTACTTACATAAATTGTTGCATCGGTTGTGTTGTGAATTTCTAAATGACTGCTAACAAAATCGGCATGAGGATGTGTTTCAATTACAGCCGTAATTTTGGCGTTGTGTTGCTTTGCAAAATCGTAATACGGCTGCGGATTTCTTGCAGGGTCAATCAATGCTACTTCTCCGTTGCTGATTATAGCATATGAATAGTGAGCTAAATTTTTGTCTTCAAATTGTATGATTTCCATTTCTTTTTTATTTGATGATGCAAAGTTACGATGTTGGTTTTTACTGCACAGCTACCTTTGTTACACAACTGAAATTATTTTTATTTTTTTCCTGTAAATCTTATTACATCAGCTTTCCCAATGTGATATTTTCCTTCCTTCAATTCAATAACAGCAGTTGAAAGTTGTTGAACTACTAAATCATCAAAATCATTTCGCAATATTTCTTTGGTATAAAGCATTGATGCATCCTTAGGTCCTCCGCTGGCATTGTTGAGTTGATTGGGATTAAATGCTTCTATTATTACCAGTCCATTGGGTTTTAACCAACGCACAATTTTTTGATGAACTGATTTTCTGATTGTTTCAGGGAAGTGAGCATAAATCAATGCAACAACATCAAATGAATTTTCGGGATATTCAATTGTTGTAGCATCTTGTATTTGATAGTTTAGAGTAACGGTATTTTGTTCTGCTAATAAATGAGCTTTTCTCTTTCCCTCTTCACTCAAATCAAATGCTTCAACATTCCAATTTTGTTTGGCAGCATAAACCGCATTTCTACCTTCGCCTTCACATACAAACAGAATTTTACCTGATGGAAGTTTTTCTAATTGTTCTTTTAAAAATTCGTTGGGCAAAGTGCCGTATGCAAATTCTTTTTCAGCATAGCGGTCATTCCAAAAGTTATCCATCGGGTAGTATTTATTTTTGAAACCACATTTTTATCGCAATGCCAACAAGCATCACGGCAAAAGTTTTCTTTAAAATATCTTGTGGAATTTGCGTTGCGAATTTTGCCCCGAAGTAACCGCCAACAAAAAAGAAGGCAGCTAAAATCAATGCGGCTTTCACATCTACAAATCCTTTTTGGTAATATTGAAAAGCAGCTAACGAACCAACAGGAAGCACCATCATTATTAATGCTGTGCCTTGTGCCATTTGTTGCGAATAGCCCAACAGTATTACTAAAGCAGGAATAATAATTATTGCTCCGCCTAAGCCAAACAAACCGCCAAGTAGTCCAGCAACTGCACCAATTAAGGCGATGAGAAGTGCGTTTTGTAGTTCCATATTATTTTTATTTTTTTCTTGTTGAAATTCCGAACGGTAAATACAGCGGACAAAAACTCATAAAACTTGTGAGAATGAAAACTCCTGCAAGAATTAATAGGACAATTGCAACAGTTCCTGAAATGATGTTTGCAAAATACAATCCTGCAATTACAACAGCGACAAGTATTCTTACTACTTTGTCAATGGTTCCCATATTCTTTTTCATTTGATTGATTTTTTTTGAATGAATTATCACACCGCAAAAGTAAACCAATGAAAACTCCTGCACAGCAACTTATGTTACAGAAGGAAAAATAATTTCAGAGAAAGTGAAACGAATTAGAACTACTGCTTTACAAATTTCGCTAACATCTTTTTATTTCCCTGTTGCACATTAATGAAATACATTCCCTGTGAAAAAGAAGATACATCAATGCTTTTTTTGTTGCTTGATTTGAAAATATTTTCTCCAAGTGTATTGAAAACTTCTACTGTAAAATTTTCTGTTGTGCTGAGTTGCACGGTCAATAAATTATTTGCAGGGTTTGGATAAACAAGAATATTGTTTGTTGAATTTTGAATTTCATTTACTCCTGTGGTAACACATAAAACATTTGATGGCAACGGCTGCACCCAAGGCAGTTGAGGATAGGCAGCGTTTCCACTATTATCAGTAATATGATTTCCCGTTCCTATTGGAACATTGTTGCTCTGCAAAAACTCGGTAAAGAGTTGAATGGTGGTGTAAGGTTGATTGTTCCCAGTATTGATGTAATCTGCTTTATTAAAAAATCCTGTGTGGCTGCAAAGCACATCAACATTTTCTATTGGTCGCACACAACCAATTGCAGTGAGTGTGTCGGTAGCATTAATAGGGTTTGCAGTTCCTGTGTAATACATATTCAACACTCTTGCACCATCGGCATTGTTTAAATTAATGGTTGCATCCACTCCCGAAAAACCATCCATCCATCCGCCTTCTTCATTGAATGCTGTTTGCGAATAAACAGCAGTGAGTAGTTTTTCATAAATACTTTTCAGTGTATCGCCTTTTACTTGTGCCGTTGCCAAAGTGTAAAACACTGGGAAGAAACGGTAAACATCTTCAAGTGTTATACTTCCATCCGCAATACTTAAATCTTCATACTGAAAACCATTTGGTGCAACAGGACTATCAAAACGAAACCCTGGCGAAATGGCTACCTGTGTTCCTGAATGATTACGCATGATATCGGTGAACGCATTGTTGAAAGAACTCTCTAAAGCATTTTTTCTTGTGAGCAGTCCATTTGTAAATCCTAATGTGTCGGTAATAGGTTCATTTAATGTTTGCGAACTTGTTCCCATCGGGTCAGCAAGATTTGGGTTTGCGATTAAGAATGGTGCTCTCTCTGTTGCCACCAATGCAGCCATTGCAGCATTTTCCGAAATTTTTGGAGTGATAGAAAGTAAGTTCCAGGTTTTTGATGTAACGGTTGTGCCTGTTACTACAAAATCCATTTTACCCAAGTAACCATCATCACCTGCCTCTACTACCCATGCACCGCTTGCACTTTGCAATGGTGTGTACGTTACCTCATGCGTGTGTGCCGAAAAAAATACATCAACCGAATTTGCATTGATGAGTTGTGCAAGGCGATAATCTTTTTGTATTCCCAATTCACTCATCACAACAACAATGGTGCAACCTGCGTTGCGAAGGTTGGTGGCTTGTGTGTTGATGATGTTTGTATAAGTGCTTTCGCCTGTGAAGAAATTAAAACCAGTTGCAAGTTGTGCATACATCTTTGGAACTATATCACTTGTCAAACCAATGAACCCGATTTTTACTCCGCCTTTTATTATTGTCATGGTTGGCGGTAAAACATTTGCATTGTTAACGCTTTTGTCAAGGGGGCCTAATTTTTTGTAAGTGAGATTAGCTGCAATGCAAGGATAGGTTACCGATTTAATTGTGTAAGATGGAAGCATTGCACTTAACAATTGAGGAAACGGACCCGTTGGCGTATATCTTTTTCGCCACACACCCGGACCATAAGCAAAATCCCAATTTCCGGGAACACCCACATCAACACCCATTGCATTCATTGGGTCAACAATCGCATTGCCCGAAGTGTAAGCAGCTTCCACTCCACCGTGATAAGTGTCGCCAATGTTCATTAAAAGCGAATTTGGATTTTGGGATTTAAGGGAGTCCACCAGATATTTTATTCGTGCTACACCGCCACGAATACCAATAATTGTATCTGCATTTGCATCTACATTACAAGGGTCGCCAACACGAATTAAATGTTTGCTTGGCACGAGGTGAGCATGCAAATCGTTGTAGTGCAAAAGTGTGATGGTGGTAGTTTGTGCATTTGCAAACTGATATACTAAAGCAAATACTACGTAAATATTTTTTTTCATTTCTATGTTGAATTACTGAACATACAACAGTCGGGAATGAAAACTACCTGCAGGGTAACATTTGTTACACAAGGGAAACTTTATTTCTGCCCAACTTTACCAAGCCCTCGTCTTCCATTTGTTTGAGCAGTCGTGAAACCACTATTAGGATGCCGATACCACATATAACAAAAAAAGCAGCGTGCCTTTTTGGGGCAGGCTGCTTTTTGTAGGTTTGCAAACATTGCTTTCGTTAATGCTCCCCGTTGGCAGTTCCGATAGTTATCGGAAGGAAACAAGTGATAAATTAAGGAATTAGACCTAATTTAGTAGCTTCCAATGTGCTATAAACAGTTATCTCGAAACCACCGGTTAAATTTGAAGTATAAACTACAAATTGGTTGCCCGGATAACTAAAGGACCCCGATACTAAACCAGAGTCTATGCGACTAATTACTTGCAATTCAATATCTGGATACTGAAGTATGCCATTGCCTGGTGTTTCGCCAGCAGTAGGGTTTATAACCCAATCGGATTTTGAGTGTCCATCTCCTTCGCAGGTCAACAAATGCACATGGTTAATATTGTCGTGCGTTTCAATAATTTTAAAATAGCCTGAGCGTTTTTGGTCTTTACTTACTTTGTAATAAGCAAATGTGGAAACCGAAGTGGAGAATAATACCACCAGTGTTAACACTACGAATTTTAAGTTGATTATTTTTTTCATCTTTGTATTGATTTGATGCACAAAAGTAATGCTTTTATTTTTATTATGCTCGGTTTTCGGCTTTTTTCCGTTTTATACCGAAACTGTACCTATATTTATTGGTCATGTTCTAGTTTATAGCACCATCGGTGGTGGGTTGTATCCCGATAACTATCAAGACCCAAATTCCCAAAATTTTCCCCTAATTTTGCAGCATGGATACCGCAACTATGTCATTAACGGAATATTATATACAATTAGAACACGAGCACGGTGCTTATAACTATAAACCCTTGCCAGTAGTATTGGAGCGGGGTGAAGGTGTATTTGTGTGGGATGTGGAAGGCAAGAAGTATTATGATTTTTTATCGGCTTATTCTGCGGTGAACCAAGGTCACTGTCACCCAAAAATAGTGGGAGCTATGATAGAGCAGGCAGGTAAATTAACTTTAACCAGTCGTGCATTTTACAATAATTTGTTGGGCGAATACGAAAAATATATTTGTGAATATTTTGGCTACGACCGTGTGCTGCCTATGAACACTGGCGTAGAGGGTGGTGAAACTGCTTTAAAATTGGCACGCCGCTGGGGATATACCATCAAAGGGATTCCCGATAACCAGGCCAAAGTAATTTTTGCCGAGGGGAATTTTTGGGGCCGCACCATCGCCGCTATATCATCAAGCTCCGACCCCAGTAGTTACAAAGGTTTTGGGCCATTGCTTCCGGGATATATAAATATTCCTTATAATAATCTGGATGCTTTGCGTGAAGCGGTGAAAAACCCAAATGTATGTGCTTTTATGGTGGAACCCATTCAAGGAGAAGCTGGTGTGATAGTGCCCGATGAAGGATATTTGAAACAGGCTTATGATATATGCAAACAAGCAAATGTATTGTTTATTGCCGACGAAATACAAACGGGATTGGCCCGCACCGGTAAAATGTTGGCCTGCGATTACGAAGATGTAAAACCCGATATTTTGGTTTTGGGCAAAGCTCTTTCAGGCGGGTTAATGCCAGTGAGTGCTGTGCTTGCAAGCGATGAAATTATATTAACAATAAAACCCGGTGAGCATGGTAGTACTTATGGTGGAAACCCACTAGCCTGTAAAGTGGCTATGGCAGCATTGGCAGTATTGAAGGATGAAAACATGGCCGAGAATGCCTATAAAATGGGAGAAATTTTGCGTAAGCGTTTGCGTAATATAAAGTCAGATTTGATTACAACCGTAAGAGGTAAGGGTTTGCTCAATGCCATTGTTATCAAGCCTTTTGGTGAAGGAAAAACTGCTTATGATGTATGTATAGCTTTAATGAAAAACGGCTTGTTGTGCAAGCAGACACATGGCGATATTATACGTTTTGCTTGCCCTTTAATAATTACCGAAGAACAAATACATGAGTGTGCAGATATTATAGAAAAAACCATTTTGTCAATCACTGATAATAACTAGAACGTCATTGCGAGGAGCATGTGTGTAAGCCCAAGCAGCGGGCGACGAAGCAATCTCAATTGGACGAGTTACTTGAATAATATACAACTTGATTAAAACCCTTAAAAAAGTAAATCATATCACACAGGCAAACATTACACTGCCTGCATCCAAAAGTATATCCAACAGACTTTTGGTTTTACAAAAACTATATCATCTTCCTATAAATATTCAAAATTTATCCGATTCAGATGATACCAAATTATTATATAACTGCTTGTATAGTGAAACCACAAATCCAATAGCTATAGAATGGGATGTAGAAAATTGTGGCACAGCTATGCGTTTTTTGGTTTCGTATGCTGCAATTACAAAGGGCAATTATATATTATATGGGAATGAACGTATGCAACAGCGACCTGTGAAACCCTTGGTGGATGGTTGGAGAGCATTGGGTGCTGAAATTAATTATATAGAAAAAGAAGGATACCCACCCCTACATATTGGTGGAAAAACTATAATAGGTTATCCTACAACTATTGAGATTGATGGAAGCATGAGTAGCCAATTTATAAGTAGTATAATGATGGCGGGATGTGCTTTGGAAAAGGGTTTAAATATTCAATTGACGGGAATTGTTTCTTCAAAACCATATATACAAATGACCTTGAAGTTGATGCAAGAATTGGGTTTAGATATTATATGGGATGAAGAAAAAAATATAATACAATGCAAACATTATTCGGGCTCAAATGATATAATAAAAGATTATCATATTGAATCTGATTGGAGTGCAGCATCATATTGCTATTTGTGGGCCTTGGCCATTCCAGGTTTGCAAATTGATATAGATAATTTAAGTATAAACTCTTTGCAAGGGGATTCTGTTTTAATGTCCTATTTTGAAAAATTTGGACTATCTACAAATGAAATTCATCCCAATAATATTTCGATAATTAAAGATAAGAATTTTATTCCGCAAGCGTTAACATTTGATTGCAGCCAATGTTTGGATATTGCACCCACCTTGGCTTTGGCAGCATTCATTACCCACACAAAAGTTACTTTAACGGGACTAGAAAATCTAAAACACAAGGAATCGGACAGGCTGAAAGTATTATATACCGAGTTGAATAAATTTTCTCCCAATTCGGCTACTATCATATCAGATGATGTATTATATATTCACCGCACAGCAGAAATTAATTATGATGGAACACTTGAAACTTATGGCGACCATCGTATTGCCATGGCATTCTCAGTGCTTGCTGCTTATGGTGATTTAAAGATCAACAATCCCGAAGTAGTTTCAAAATCATTCCCGAGTTTTTGGGATGAGATAAGAAAAGTTGGACTTGGTGTGTGATAAAGAGCTGTAGTTGATTAAGAAGTAGCCAACTATATATAGTATATTTGCCATAAAACCACACCCATATTTTCAAATTTAAAAAAACGAGGCAACCATTTTTTTATTGATTGTCTATTAAATCAAGAAAACGAGATGAAACAGCTAACGGACGAAGAACTTGCTGAGGGCTGCTTGCGTGGTGAGAAGGTTTGCGAGCATGAGTTGTTCAAGCGTTGGTACGGGAAACTGGGGGGCATATGCCGCCGTTTTGCAAATAGCGATGATGAGGTAAAAGATTTACTACAGGAGAGTTTTATTAAGATCTTTGAAAAGTTAGAAAAGTTTAGAGGGGAAAGTTCATTGGCTACGTGGATGAAACGTATTACCATAAACCATTGCATCAATTATTATAAAAAAGAATTGCGAAAAGAATTTGAATCGCAGATTGATGACAATATGATGGAGGATGTAGCAGAAGAAGAATATGTATCAATAGAAAGCCTTCCTTCTGAAACGGTACTTGAATATATCAGAAAACTACCCCAAGGTTATAGAGTAGTCCTTACACTATATGCAGTTGAAAACCGAAGTCATAGTGAGATAGCTGAACTGTTGGGAATATCAATCGGCACTTCAAAATCGCAACTAAACAAAGCACGAAAAATGCTTAAAAAACTTTTAGAAATTTATTCATCTCAACAACCTCAACAAAAAGAAAAGATATACCATGGAAAATGAGTACGACAATAACGGTGAATGGCTTAAACGCAAACTACAGGACGCTGAACCTGTATGGAGCGAGGGAGCTTGGAACGATTTTGAAAATCGCCGTAGCAATAAACGCCGTAGAATACTTTGGATTTATTTCACCTTTACCTTGCTTGCGTTAGGTATCGGTTCATCTTTATTATATAATTATTTTCATACCAACGATACCGCAATTTTTGCAATTAAAAATCTAACTCCCGCAGTTAAAGAAACTGATATTGTTAAAAATGATCCCGATAGCTATCGGGATTTAGATAAACCCATAAAAAATTCAAGCAATGAGAATTTGGGCAATATCACTAACCCATTACCTACAACTTCAAACAATTCAGTTAATCATACAGCAACATTATATAAAACACCTACTATAAAATTCATTAATAATGATATATCAATTGATACGGCTGCTGATTATCAACCACCTCAAATAGATGTGCTAGTAACAGACAGTGATATTCCAAATACAAATCCAGTTAAGGAAAATACAATAGCAGAAAAAGAGAATTCCAATATTGATATACCAGCTACTGATCCAAAAATAGTTGAAACACCTACAATAGTTCAACCACCAGTAACTAAGCCTATTGAACTTCCTAAAGCAGATAAGCCAAAGGCCAAAAACGACAAACCCAGCAAACCTTATATCAAGAAAACTTATATAGGTTTAGAATACAACCCCTCACAGATTATTTTTGCAAATGATATTTCAATTGCTAGTTCCAAATATGTAAATGCATCCCTATCGAAAAATGCTGAAATGACTTATAATAATTTGGGGGGTTCTGTTGGAAGGTTTGTAAATAAAAATATATCCATGCAAACAGGAATTAATATATATAGCTATTCAACCAAACTCAATTATACTGAGCAAATAACAAATACACAATTAGTTGCGTCGCCCTATACTTCATTTAGGATGGATACTGCTATGCGAAGAATCAATAAGCGGGTAGATACAATTTATTCTACAGTTACAACTACTAAAAACCAAAGTGGTCAAACACAAATTCGGTTACAATATATATCAATACCATTGAATGTATTATATCAGCTAAAATATAAAACAACACAAATAGGAGTAGGTGGAGGTATAGTAGTGCACCACTTACAAAATACGCCTGCTTCCAATGATTATAGTGACAACATTAAAATATCACCCTGGAAGATGAATGCCAATATACAATTTGATGCGGGATGGAAGTTATACAAATCTGTTTCTATATATACAGGCTATAATTTCGGGTATGGAGTATCAAATAAAACCAATTATATACAACACGGACTTAGAACTGGATTAAGAATATTATTATAAAAAAATAAAACCAAATAAATAAAATGAAAAAAATACAACTACTCAAAGTCTTATTTGTAGCAATAGCTATGATAGTAGGCAGCAACATGGTAAAAGCACAATGCCATGCAAATTACAAGGTCAAAATATCGAATGATACTGCAACTTTTACAGATTCATCAACCACAAGTGCGGGGCAAATTGCCTCTTACTCGTGGAATTTTGGTGATGGTTACAAATCAACAACACACAACCCCGTGCATGTATATGCAAAATCAGGCACGTATTGGGTGTGCCTAAGTATATACACAAGTACGGGCTGTAAAGATACCATCTGCGATAGCATACATATAACAGTGAAGAAGCCAATATGCGATGCATCATTTTATTTTAATACCAGCAGTACAAATAAAGATAGTTTGCATTTCTATCCTAAAAATACATCCTATAAATATAAATCTTATGCTTGGAGTTTTGGTGATGGAACTTATTCATCTTTACAATCCCCTTGGCATTACTATGCTAAGCCTGGCAAATTTTATGTGTGTATGAAAGTAAAAGATACTACTTCGGGCGGTACTTGTTATGATGTTAAGTGCGACAGCGTTCAAGTGGGAGGTACAACCGCTAGCCCTGTATGCGATGCCACATTTGCTTTTTATACCAGCAGTGCAAATAAAGACAGCTTGTACTTTTATCCCAAAAGTTCCAAAACGTACAAATCGTATTATTGGAGTTTTGGTGATGGTAAATATTCTAACGATCGCTATCCTTGGCATTTATATGCCAAGCCTGGCAAATATTATATATGTATGAAAGTAAAAGATACTACTTCGGGCGGTACTTGTTATGATATTAAGTGCGACAGTGTGCAAGTAGGAGGTACAACCGCTAGCCCTGTATGCGATGCCACATTCGCTTATTATCATAACACCACTAACAAAAAAGACAGTGTGATTTTCTATACTAAAAACACCGCTAGTAATTACAAAACCTATAAATGGAGCTTTGGTGATGGCACCACTTCTACTGACAAACATCCTTGGCATAATTATGCTCCTGGCAAATATTATGTGTGCTTAAAAGTGACCGATTCTACATCGGGTGGAACTTGCTCAGATATTAAGTGTGACAGTATAACTATTGTTGGGAGTTCTACAAGCTGCAAAGCACAATTTGGATATTCAATAAATGGCAATACTGTTACTTTCACCAATAAATCAACAGGCACTACTTCCACCACAAAATATAAATATTATTTTGGAGATGGAGACTCATCGGACAATGCAAACCCTCAACATGCTTACGCAAAAGATAGCATTTACAAAGTATGTTTAATTATTTCAGATAGCAATTGTAGCAGCGATGCATGCCAAACAATTTCACTAAAGAATAAATTTTATCTTAAAGGCTTAATTACGCTGGGCAATGGCACCACACTTTCATCAGGCGATCATGGCCATGTTTGGGCTATTAAATACGATTCTGCTGCGGGTACTTTAACCGCTGTCGATTCAACCACATTAGATAGTTCACATCATTATTTGTTTATACTTCCCGCAGGCGATTATATAGTAAAAGCTGCATTGGATTCCGGTTCTACAAATTACAAACATTACCTGCCAACCTATCATGAAAATAAATTGCATTGGGATTCGGCATTGGTTGTTCATTTAACTACGAACAAAACAAATGTTAATATACATTTGGTGAAAGGTAAAAACACTGGAGGTCCAGGTTTCATTGGTGGCTATGTAAGTCAAGGTGCTAACAAAACCGATGCTGTGGGCGACCCAGTAGCTGGGGTAGAAGTGATATTATATGATAATATAATGGAGCCCATTGGTTATACGTATTCAAAAACTGATGGTACTTATAGTTTCGACAATTTGGCATACGGCACTTATTATATACATCCCGAAGTATTGGGCAAAGAAACCTATAAATTGCAGGTAATTATTGGTGCCTCGCAAGAAGCCAGAAAGGATGTAAACATTTCAGTAAATTCATTATATGTGGTAGTTTTAATGGGAGTTGATATTATAACCACAACTGAAAATGTGATCAGCAATGTATATCCAAACCCTGTTTCTAATGTATTAAATATAATAATGAGTACCGAGAAAAATGTAACAGGCAAAATAAGTATTGTTGACATACAAGGCAAAACTTTACTTGAGCAGAATATCAATAACAATAATAACATCCAACTAGATGTTGCACAACTCCCACAAGGGATTTACAATATTAGGGTGCAAACCAAAACAGGAGAAACTTTCTCTCGCAGGTTTGTGAAACAGTAAATTACTTGTTGGAATAGATTGAGAAACGCCACGCTGAAAAGTGTGGCGTTTTTGTTATATATACCTGCCTGTGGTTGCGTCTTGTGACCAACCACTTCAGGCACACATTTGATTTAAGAACAAGGATTAACGAATGCAGAATTTAGAAGTTTGCTGACGCCTTTGATTTTTAGATTGGGTTAAAAAATACTCCCCTCAATCAAGTGATGAATACTATATTTCAAATCCTCAATCTTTTCATTGCCTTTTATGGGTATTTGTATAACGGAACAACTACCGCCTTCATTATAATATTCTCCTCCCATTCCTCCATCATTGCCAGGGTATACTAAAG
>JAYVCI010000136.1:0-5231 GCA_043750035.1 Chitinophagaceae bacterium | reverse complement strand
CTGCCTCTTCGATCATCGTGAGTTCTTCTCGGCTTGTGATATCTGTAAGTTGCCCAGCAACAAACCTGTATCCTGAAAGTTCCCGTTCTAAGAAGGTGTTGAGGAACTCGGCAAGCCGAGGCGTAGAGTGTCATGCACCTCGGGGGTGAGAACTGTGAAGTTTAGTTATGAGCTACCAATAGTGTCTAACAGTAACTCCGCCCCCACTTATAGTATCAGCACAAATACTTCCATAGTGTACACCAATTACCAATGGTACAACAACCTAGGCCCTATACCGGGGGCAACATTAAGCACATACGCACCCACCTGTTCGGGAGTTTATCATTTGGTGGCAACAAACTCGTGTGGCAATACACTTACTTCTAACACACTTACCTATAGTGCACCGAACACTCAGTGCAACACCATTCTTGGACCTTATAATACCTGCAACAGTACTTTTACACTAAACTTTACCCCCTCTGCCGGGTATAGCGTTGATTGGTACGAGTGCGACCAGTATGGAGCTAATGGTTCGTTTTTAAATTCAGGTACCAGCAGCACTGTGTCGCCATCAAGTACAAGTAGCCAAAATTTCTATTATTATTATGTGTGCACTGATGTTTTCACCAATGCCACTTGCACAAGTGCGGTGATAGATGTTCGATTTGATATGAACTTGAATATATGGTCAAATAACGGAACTACACTACCAGCAACATTATTTGCAAACCCAAGTAGTCCAATTTATTCAGCACATCAGTGGTACAGAAATGGACAACGTATTTTTGGTGCTGTACTCAGTATTTATTATGCTACCCTTCCCGGTGAGTATTATATGACTTGTACCAGTAGTTGCGGTGCAAGTACGTCAAACGCAATTACGTTTTGCAGCATAGGCATTACTTATTCTAATAAGACTTTTACTGGTAGTACTACGCATTCAAATACTACCCTAGTGCTTGATGGCACTATAATTATTAATCCAGGTGCCACTTTGAATATAAATAATTGTGATGTTTATATGACAGCGGGTTCGGAGATCATTGCTAGATCTGCAGGAGGAGGAGTATATGGAGGTAATTTAATACTAAGCAATTCCAAAATAATGGGTTGCGGCAAATGGGGTGGCATATACGCTGAGGGTGGTATTGCCAATAATGCTCCCAATAACAGTAGTAGTGCTCGAGTAACCTTATCACATTCTGAAATACATGATGCATATATTGGGTTGTTTGCTGACAATAATGCTATACTTGCGATAGACTATACTTTGTTTGAAAACAATTTTATACATATAGACCTTAGGAAATTTGGCGGGTCCTTTAGTGCTTGCCCAATTAATCATGGCTGGATTGGTAATAACTTTGATTTCTCTCATAACACATTTAATTATCTGATGGAGATACCACCAAGTTTCAGCCCAACAAATCTCCCATCGCCACCTAAAAATAATTCTTATAGAAAGCAGGTATATATTGATTATGGCAACACTATTAAATTGTCAAATAGTATTTTCAACTGCTACAATTGGGGTACACAAGATCAAAACGCAGTTGAGGTATATACTGTTTACGGTACGTTATGCAATGTTAAGGGATTTGAAATAGATTCGTGTACATTTAATGGCGATTTCAATGATGCCATGATGTTTACAAATGTAAAGAACCTTTATATAAACAATACGAATATAAGTGGCGATGTGAACCATGGGATAGAAGTGTTTGGTGGTGATCATGTATATGTTTCATCTAACATTATCCATAATAGCAGCAATTCATATGGTGGCCTGTCGGGTGCAAATGTTTCACAAGTAAACAATTTTCAGTTTCACCGTAATGATGTACAGCACTTTGTGAAAGGGATAGAGTATTATAATGTGGGAAACAATAATTCTGGGAGTATAGATAGCAATACATTCAAGTGCGACAAATATGGTATAGTTGTAGCACCAGAGTGCGACCCAACAGATGCAAATTGCACAACAAATTCAAACAATTATAGCAACACAAGATATTTGGATTTGCTTTGCAATCGCATATTTTACTGTAACTGGGGAATAGTGGGCGTAGGAAATTTGAAAACACAAATTAAAAATGGCAAGGAATGGCAAACTTCTTTTGATAATATTAATAATACTTATTCCACAACCAGCACCAACGCTGATGTGGCATGGTATAATTCGGGCGGTCTTCAAATTGTTATTTATAATCTAATAAATACGTACCCTCTTCAATGGGTTGGTGGTAGCTTGAATCTCGATGGTCATTCAGTTAGTTCAGGTACCAACCTGGTTGACGAAAAGTTGGGTGGAGTTCCAGCAACGACATACAGGACCAGTTCTTTAACGCCATGCATAACCAGTCCTTCAATGAAAGACTCCTTTGCCACAGCAATAGCAGCGGTTATGCAGCAAACCAATACGATTAATATATACCCCAACCCTGCAGATGAATATATAGTGCTGGAAAATAATTTTGAATCGGCTGTCGGATTCAGTCTTGTTGATATGACAGGTAAACAAGTACTTACGGGCTGTGTAAAAGGCAAGTTGTTTTCACAAGTTGATATAAGCAACCTTCCCCAAGGTTGTTACTTGATACGGATATATGGTTATACCAATGGAGAAAACCTTCACTCACAAAGGGTAATTAAAACAGGTCAATAAGTCAATGAAAAAACTAGGATTATATTTGGTGCTATACATATTGCTGCAACAAGCCGCAGCCCAGCAAACCAATAACTGGACATTTGGTTGGCGAGCGGGTATCAATTTTAACCAAAGCCCTGCCCAGCCATTCTTATCAGCTATGCATTCATATTATAGCGATAGCGTTACGGCGGATAGGCCACAAGCTATATCAGACTGCAATGGGAACCTGCTATACTATATAGGTGGCGATAGCCTGGTGTGGAACAAGCAGCATAACTTGGTAAACGCAGATGGCAGGTTAGGGGTTGACAATTTCAACAATTTTTTTATCCCCGCTGTAGGAAACGACTCACAGGTTTACCTGTTTGTGGCATCAGGCAATTCATTCGATTGTTATCTATTAAACAATAACCTTGACAGCGGCAGGGGCGGTTTTGAACAATACAAAACAAATATTACCAGTGCTGGTGGTAAAATTGGCGGTTTTATAAAGCACAGTAATGATACAGATTATTGGGTGCTTTTTAAAACAAGCTCGAATACCATAAATGCCTACCTACTTAATAAGAATGGGATAAATACCACGGCTGTTACTTCTTCGTGTTATGGTTTTAGTGGCAGTCCCTATCTCAGAAGTTCCAATAATGGCAAAAAAATTATATCCCCTTTTTATGGTTTCTCCAACCCCACAGCCTATAATTATTATATATATGATTTTGACAGGGCCACGGGAAAGCTGAGCAATGCCGTGGGTTTGATACCCAAATCATTCAAAGGTTATCAAAACTTTTCCTTTTCGCCCAATGACAGTATCATATATCATTTTCCGATTAGCGGGAATGGTTCTTTAGAGACTGCATTTGTTTACCAGATGCCAACCTATAACAGCAACCCTTTTAACAACCGTTTGCTTATAGGGTATATAGCTGCTAAATACAGCAACTTATATGGCTTTCTTTCATCACAGCTAGCTCCTGACAATCACATATACTGGCATGCCTCACTCGATTCAACATCGAGGTCGTTAAGCTATATTAAATACCCCGATGTGTGGGGCAAGGGCTGCGAGCTGGTAGTTGATGGCTTTAAACTATTGCAGGGATCGAACCATTATTCACAAAACTTCCCATGCCACAGCTTTCCGGTAAAACGCGTTAAAAACCATTTCGAGGTAACTGGTGCAAACGGCTGTGGTTATGATAGTGTTCGCCTTACTGCAGATGCTGATAGTGCATTTAAAAGTTATAACTGGTACTTTGGAGATGGAGATAGTGCAACTGGCAAAAGCGTGGTACACCAATACAAAAATGCGGGTACTTACTATGTAGCACTTGCCTGTGAGCTGGGCAACTGTGGCTATAAACAATGGGTGGGCGATAGTGTTACTATAAAATTTAAACCTAATGTGGGGTTTACTATAAATAATGATACATATTGCGGTTATCAAACAATAAATGCAAATGTAAAATATAAATATACAGATACTTTACAAATAGCATGGGGAGATGGAAAAGATACTATATTATATGTAGTAGATACAAACTTGGTAGATAGTGTGCAACTGCAACATATATACACCAAAACTGGCAACTATGCCATAAGCTGCAAAGCATGGAACAGCAACTGTTACGATAGTGTGGCTAATGTATATAATATAATAATAGATACCTTTCCCAAAGCAAGTTTTAATGCAAATTATATAACAAGTTGTGCTGTAACAAGTATTATACTCACAGACACTTCAAAATTTGATAGTATTATATTAAACCGTACTTGGCATATATATAAATTTAGCGGTTTGGATACAACTATTACAACAGGAACTATTAATAATTTATCTTTCTTGTTTAATGATACAGGAGTGTATTCTGTTAAGCTAATTATGCAAAGCAAACAGGGTTGTACAGATTCACTGGAGAAGATGAATTATATACATATAAATCCATTTCCTGTTAGCAAAATAAGTGGCAAAACAACTTGGTGCGGGTTAGATTCTACTACGCTTACTGCAAGCGGTGGCAGTAGTTATAAATGGATTTTTGGAGATACAACTGCTTCTGTTTTTCTCAAACCATTAATCTCAAACTATTATAGTGTTGTGGTTACCAATGTATATAATTGTTCTGTTAAAGATTCGGTATATATAAGTGTTGGCAAAATAGTAACACCCTTTTTCACCCCAGATTACACCCAAAGCTGCGGCAACAGTACCATTACGCTAACAGATAGCTCCCTATTGCTATCGGGAGGCGGTATGGACAGCATTATACAGCAAAAAAATGGACTATATATTTCCCTAACAATATAATAAAACAATATGATACCGTTACTACAATAAACTAAAATTGATAGTACAAGATACAGGTTATTATAATGCCAAACTTATATATATTACCAAACAGGGTTGTATAGATTCATTAACTAAAACAAAGGTGTTCCGTATATTGCCACAGCCTGTTGTTTATATAGATAGTCCGGCACAAAACCCTTTGTGTTTTAAAGATAGTTTTATACTTACCGCCAAGCAAAAAGATATAAACTATCCGCCACTTGTAAAATATAAATGGAATACCGGGCAAATTACCACCCCAAGTAT
>JAYVCI010000135.1:0-4503 GCA_043750035.1 Chitinophagaceae bacterium | reverse complement strand
CCAAAGGGGTCGAACATCGCTGAAAGGCTACGAATAGATTTATATACTTGAATTATGCAAGAGGTTTATTGCCATCTCCGCTGAGCAAGGTTAATCAAATCATCATAAAGCTCCACATTCTTGTTCCTATCTATCTGCGATTGTATAATAGTATTTGCGGCATCCATCGAACCGCAAGTATTCAATGTATCTATAAAAGTAGAGAACTGAACATTGTCGCCATTAAAAAACGTTTTTGAAAAAGCCAGCGTCTGATTTAAGTTCAGCGATTTACGCAAATCTTCTATCTTGGTTTGCCTTAATCGTTCTACGGCAGTTTCTGGGCGAACCTTGGCCAGCTTTTCATTGAGATTTTCTTTGCCTGCTCCATTGGTTTTGGCTTCTATAGTTTCTCGTTTAGGTTGTAAAACCTCCTTGGGTTCTTCAGGCAATATTTCTACAAAATCTGTTTTGGGTATTTCTTCAATCTTTGGTTCTACTATAGTGGGAACTGGGGTAGTTATGGCGACAGGTTCAATAGGGATAAACTCTTTAGTATCTGTTGACTGTGCCAAATATGCTTTAATCTCGGCAACTTGTTTTTCAAAATTTTTCTCCAGTTGTTCCAAGTGATTTAACAGATCATGTTGTTTCACTTTTATATCTTTCAGCTCATTTAATTGTTGCTGAAATGCATTCAGATTTTGTTCGATAATTTGTATGTCTGTCATTTTCTAAATTTTTTAATCCTGTGTTTATTGGCCATAAAGAAACCCAATGCCGCTGTGAGCAATAACATATATGCTTTGCCTTTAATAAACCCTTCATCAACCCATACATATATAAATACAGGGACGGATATAATGCCAATGGCCCACCACAATATATTATTCAACTTCTGCACGATCGCGGTATATAGTTCCTTTTATTTTAAAAATTTTATATTTCGAAAAATCCTCATTCGACTCAAAACCCTCTCCATATAATATTTCCCTTTTCTTTTTAATGCGAACAGAAGCATTGGAAGTAATCATGCGTGTTTTTTCATCCCACAAAAGGTATTCGGTGTTTAGCGTATCGCCTTCTTGGTTTACCACTTCTATATCGTTCTTAAGTTCTATGGTTTGTTTCTGCTCAAAGCGTGTGGCATAGTTTGCTTTGAGTTTACTATTGGGGCGTGTTTTGTCTTCTTTATAAAAATATACCAATATGCCTTTCGACATCAGCGTAATGGGATTCGTTTGATTTTTATTATAATGCTCTACCAAAGGAGAAAGCATTTTAGCTCTCAATTCACCTGAATCTGTATAAACCATAGTAATATTTTCGCCCCGCTGCTCTGGCATATTGGGTTTGTCTTTATAATACTTGCTCTTGTCGCCCGATGAACAAGCGTATAGGTGCAATAATAATATACAAACAACAGCGTTACGCATTAATATATTTTACGTTGTGTGAACCATTTATCGGTAAAGGTGACACCAAAGTATATACGCCATGTATTTTCCAAAACCATATTATCAGTAGTGGTGCCACGTTGTGTATAGTCCACAGAAATATGTAACCTTGCACTTTCATTTGGCATGGCCGAGCCTTTGGGTATAAGCACGGGCAAACTAACGCCTCCGCTAAACGAAATTTCTTCTATTTGTTTATTGTTAACTATATAATATAGTTTTTCTTGCCTGGCACCTAGTCTATATTCTATTCTTTTCAGATAATTCTTTTTCAAATTTGCATTGCGGTCTGGTATCCAGCTATAGCCTATGGCCATTTTTGTTCTGTTGGCCAAGGGTTCTTTACGTCCGAAATTTTCAAAATTGCTCCATTGGCTTTTCTCATAATCTATATATAGGTTCCATTTGTCTATACGCCCAAAAGCAAGGCCGGCTTTGTATTGCATGGGTATGGTAATATGTCCCTTCTGATCGGGGTTGTAGGTAATGGTGTCCCAAAAGCCAATCTGTTTGGGATTGCCAGTAAACACGGTATTGCCGTACAAATACGATTGACTTCCATGTAGCTTTGAGGGTAAATTTCCACTCATGCCCAATACAAATGAATAGCGTTTATAGGTGGTATCGGTGCCCTGTATCTTTATTTTCCTAAATACCTGGTGAAACTGCAAACCTGCATCAATCATTACACTGCCCACGCTGGCACTGTTAATTACTGCGGGGCTAAAATATCCTGAATCTTGTGGGTAAAAGGAGGCTACGGTATTATTATAACTTCCCCATATATAATTGAGGTTGAACCCGAAGCTAAGTTTATTGAAAAAATCTTTGCCAATGCCCAAAAAAACACGGTTAAAATTACTCTGGCCATTTACATAGTCAATCACACGTTGCGATTTTTTGAGCTTGAACACGGTATCGTCCAATATATAAGACCCGGCTGAAAAGGGCATCAGGCCTGCCACCATACCTACTTTGCGTTTGAGCGAAACAGGAACTCCCAAAGCCATATAGGCCATAGAAGCATTGTTCACCTTTTGCGAAAACATCGCATTTTTTTGTGTTGATGAGTTGATGAGCAGCCCTGCTTCGTAGCTGGTAAACATGAAAGCACTATATGATGCCGGGTTCAACATGTTTACCCCTGTTGTGGTGCGAAGCCCTTGGCCAACTTGCCCCATCGCATTTTGTGAAGCAAAGCATTGCGATTGCAATTCGCCCAAGCCAAAACGGGAATACGGGGATTGTGATATATTTTGAGAAGTGGCACCGTGGGCCAGCACAAGTAATATAAAAAGGTTAAGCTGTTTCAGATTCATTCAATAATAATATTTCGTTAAGTCCTATAAGTACCAAGTTGGGTTCAAATATGGGTTCACTTGGGTTTGCAAAGTTGCTGTATTTTAACTGTTCTGCCAAAAACGCCCCATCCCCACCTGTTGTTACAATTGTATAAGGTTGGTCTATTTTTTCAGTATGGATAATTGCTTTAATACGGCTTTCGATTTCATATACAGCCCCCGCCAAAACACCTGCATGTATTGAGTCTGTAGTATTGAGTCCTGTGGGTATTATATTTTCAAATTCTGAATTCTCTATATAGGGGAGTTTGCCAGTATAATGGTGCAAAGCTTTATAACGCATGTGTATACCAGGCGATATGCTGCCCCCTTTATATATATATTCTTGTACAAACCCAATGGTAATACAAGTACCTGCATCAACTATAAAAACAGCATGGGTATTATATAATATTTGAGCTGCAACTGCTGCTGCAATTCTATCTGTGCCAAGGGTTTCAGGGCTTGTATAATTATTTTGGATGGGGAGCTTAAGCATACTTCCCATTTGTATAACAGCGAATTTATTGCCTAACTCTTGCGTTATATTTGCATTGCCCCGCACGTCGGATACTATACTTGATACGATAACTTTCTTATCCAAAAAACTATATAATTCAAAAACATCTTCTGTTACCAACAAATCTATTAATTCCTTTGCCCCAAATACACCACACTTTATGCGGGTATTGCCTATATCAATAGCCGCTCTTAAATTTTTTCCCATGTTTCGAAGGTATGGTCAAATGGGTTTTTTTCGTCTTTATTATGTTCTATTTTCTCGGCTAGTTTCCATTTAGTTAAATCGAACTTGGGGAAATAGGCATCGGCCAACTCAAAAGTATGGTGGATGTGGGTATAATATATTTTATTGGTTTGGTCTTTTAATTCTTCAAACACTTTGCCCCCGCCTATCAGCATCAGTTCTGTTTCATTGTGTAGTTTGGCATATACAATAGCTTTCTGCAAATCAGTAAAAACTTCGCAACCCTCTATTTTCAAATCTTTGTTGGTACTCACTACCAAACTCACCCTGCCCGGCAATGCCCTGCCTATTGATTCATAAGTTTTGCGTCCCATCAATATATGGTGCCCCATGGTAACCTGCTTGAAACGTTTCAAATCATTGGGCAAATGGCATAACAGTTTGTTCTGATAGCCTATGGCCTCATTCTCATCTACTACTACTACGGCTGAAATAATCAAACTTTTGATATATTATAATAAGCTGCAAAGTTATATAAAAAAAGCCGTTCTTGTGGAATGGTTTGTAGGGGGCGGAAATATTGGTTGGCGACAGCGACAACCAAAGGCATTAAATTAAGTAGGGTCGGCGGGTGTGGCAACGGGTGAGAGCTGGAAGTTGTTGGTGAGGGATTGGGCGGAAGAAAGTGTGATAGGAATGCTTTGGGATATGAAACTGGGGGCGGTTACTGTGAGTGTGAATGTGCCCTGGCCTAATGCTAAATCGTAGCGGCCATCGGGGTCGGTGAGGATGTTGTTGGGGCCAGGGGTGGCGGCTACCGTGGCATCGGGGATGGGGAGGCCGGTGGTTATATCGGTGACGATGCCGTGGACATGGGCTGCTGAGGGTGTGGAGATGATGAAAATTATTAAATTGATTGAAATTTGTCCACTCCTAGAAAAACTTGACACATTTTGAACAAAAAAGAAAAATCAAAATGGGTAAAACAATTGACGAAAAAGGCTACACCATTAAGGTGTCA
>JAYVCI010000134.1:0-13299 GCA_043750035.1 Chitinophagaceae bacterium | reverse complement strand
GGGTATTTTTACGAAAATTATAATCAGAAAACTTTTGAAGAGGCGGGATTGAAAGACTTGTATTTTGTGCAGGACAATCAAAGTCTTTCGCAAGCAGGTATTTTGCGGGGCTTGCATTTTCAGGCACCGCCACACGCACAGGGTAAATTGGTGCGGGTAATAAAAGGTGCGGCATTAGATGTGGTAGTTGATATCAGAAAAAATTCTCCTACTTATGGGCAACATTATAAGTTAGAACTTACCGAAGAAAATTTTCTGATGTTTTGGATTCCACCTGGCTTTGCACATGGATTTCTCACTTTGAAAGATGATACTATTTTTTGTTATAAATGCACTGGATTATATAATAAAGCATCAGAAATGGGTATTTTATGGAACGACCCCCAACTCAATATCGACTGGGGTGTTACAGATCCTATACTGAGCGACAAAGACAATGAAAATATATTGTTCCAAAACTTTAACAGCCCTTTTTAGTTATATATACACTTGAACACCGAAACAGTATATCATGCTTTAGAAGAAGTGATGGACCCTGAAATCCCGACCATTTCCATTGTAGATTTGGGAATAGTAACGGGAGTGGAGATACATAATGAAGATATATTTATCAAACTAACACCCACTTTTTCGGGATGCCCCGCACTTAAAGTGATGGAACAATTGGTGTTCGAAAAATTGTCAACTATCACTACAGGGAAGGTACAGGTAGAGACCAATTTTGATGTAGCTTGGAACAGCGATATGATTACCGAAAAAGGCAGGCAAATGCTATTGAAGCACGGACTTGCCCCGCCACCCAAACATGAAGGGTATATAGAATTGGATGTGCTGAGTGATATATCCTGCCCGCATTGTGGAAGCAGAAACACCGAAATGAAATCGCCTTTTGGAGCTACATTATGCAGGTCGATGCATTATTGCAACAACTGCATGCAAGCTTTCGAGCAGTTTAAACCTGTTATATAAATATGGCTGTACAAAGACTTATATATATATTCATTATTTTCTTATATATTTCGTGCAAAAACGAAGGTGCTGAAACTACGGGTAAATCTGCCGACAGTGTTCACAAATATCAAGAAGCAACTATAAAGGCTACAGTACATCCAGATTCCATAAATATTAAAACTTCAAATAAAGAAGCAGATAAAATAAATTCAAAAATAGAGTTTGATCCCAATGAAGAACCAAGTAGTGTTATACCTAAAAATCCGGTCAGTAAACAGATGCCTTTGCCCGGCGGAGTTCCTGATAAGCATTATATAGACTCTATAAAGAATGCGAGGAGTCAGAAAAAATAATAATAGATTAAAAAAAAGTCATCCGATAGCTATTGGATGACGGGAGACTTTAATATATATTCTTTAACCACTTCTGGAAAATATATATATTCCAGGTCATGAATTTTTTTTGATAGCGAAGTTTCATTGTCTGTTGGTAAAATAGCTACAATAGCCTGCTTCAAAATAGTTCCCTTATCAAATTCTTCGTTTACCAAATGGATGGTGATGCCACTTTCTGTTTCATTATTGCTTATAACTGATTCGTGTACTTTGCTGCCATACATACCCTTGCCACCATATTTTGGTAATAATGCAGGGTGAATATTGATAATTTTTGAAGGATATGATTTGATAAAATCTATAGATATCAGTCTTAGAAAACCAGCTAACACGATATAATCTATCTCCCTTTGTTTTAATAGATTTATTATATTACTAGGCTGTTTGAAATCTTCGTTATGATATAAGAAAGAATCTAGGGATAGCTGTTTTGCTTTTTCAATAATACCAGCAGCAGGATTATTACAGATAATGCAATCAACTATAATATTATATTGTTTATTTTTAACATTAAAATATTCAAACAAATTAACTGCATTACTACCGTTCCCGCTTGCAAATACTGCGATTTTTATCATATTCCCTTATATGCGATATTAATATTTAACTGCCCACCATACCAATAATAGTCGTACTAAGATCATCCCATCAGTAAAATAAGCAAACCCCGGACTGGTTTTAAGTGAAGGGGATCGAAACAAAATGAGCATCGCAGAAAAATCGGCTACTGCCAAGGATACCCCGTAATCTATGTTAATACCCATAGCTAATATTACTGCCAATGGCCCCAATATAAATGCGGAATAGGATGCTTTTTTCTCACCCAACAGCGTGGGTAACGTTCCTATTTTTTGTCGTAAGTCTTGTTCGTAGTCACGCATATCGAATGCAATGGCCAACATGGCTATAAAAAATATATGTTCCCAAATAATGCTGCTATAGTTTTCAGGTTGTATATGATACAATTTTGAAGGAAGTACGGTGCCCACCACCACCCAAACATATATAATAAGGAAAGTCTTCAACAGTGGGATGGTGCGTAATGCTCTTCCACCAAAAATAGGAATGGAATAAGCCACAGATAGCACCATTAAATGCAATAAATACAAATTAAAATCAGTAGAATAATCTTTTACATAATAAAGGCAAACCAATCCAGCTACCGACAATAGTAACATATTAAATATATTGTCCTTTAATACGTCGAGCAAGCCATTATAACTTTTGTATTTGGCCATTATCCCATCGAATAAGTACGTAATAAAAGTAGAAGCACCTATAAATATAATATCGCCCGTCTTGTATTCAATATGCATTTGCAAACAGGATTCAATAAAGAAAGCCACTCCGCAAAATGAAATAAAAAATGAATATATAAGTGTTGACATAAAAAGAACCAATATATAATGAGCAAAAGTAGGTAAAAATTATAGGTGAACGAACCCTTAAAATACAATCTTGAGAAATTTGTATTGAACTCCACAGATAAAATTATAAAGTACTCATTTTATGTGTCTTACAAGCAGCAACAAAAATTTGACAAAAACTACTTGTTTATTAAAAAAAGATACTTACCTTTGCGGCCATATTTGAGGATATAGAAAAATCTTCATTAAATACTGAAAACCATAAAATTAATTTCATACTGAAATGTCAAAAAACACTACCGAGTCATCAAAAAGTTTCTTTGAAACGATTCTTGACAACCAAAAACAAATGTTTGACAAAGCAAAAGCATCTACGGAGCAGCTTGGCAAACAATTCCAACCTAAAAATGCTCCTTTTGAACAAGGTCAAGAGTTTTTCCAGAACTGGTACGAAAAACAAATGGATTTCTATAACAACATGGGCACTAAAGGCTTTAAAGTAGATATGAAAAATGAAGAATACCAAGAGTTATTCAACGGTTGGTTGGGTACACAAATGGATTTGTTCAAAAACTTTATTGGCACTTATCAAAACATGTCGAAAGACGGTATGAAAAGCATGCCTCCTTTTAATCAATTGAATGGCATGTCGCAAGACTGGACTGGCCTATATACAAAATGGAATGAAACCATGAATCAAAATTGGTCAGGTATGACTGGCAATTTCCAGAACACCGATTTGAAAGACAGCTTTAAAAATATGGTGGGCAATGCCAATAACTATTTGAAATTTATGGAAATGTGGGGTCCTATCATCAAACTATTGAACAACAATAATTTTGACGCCAAACAATTCCAAAATCTTTTTAACATGGATGCGTATAAAAGTATGATGGATAATATGTTCAACCTTATGCCCGGCATGAAAGACTTGAACAGTAATAGTAAGAACATGATGGATCAATGGACCAAACAAGCCACTGAGCAAGCTGGTAGTATGTTTGGAAATGCCAGTAACCCATTTGCGAATATGTTTCCTACCAATATGGGCAACAACTTAACGGGCTCGTGGATGGAAAATTATAACCGCATGTATGAAACCATGCAAAATGCGGCAGCACCTTTGGCTAAAATGATGACCCCGAGTCCTACCAAAACCATGATGGAAGATTCTTCAAGAATCAACAACATGATGGTTCACTTCGGAATGCATAATTCACAAATGCAACAACATATATATAATACGGGCCTTAAAGCTTCTCAAACAGTAGCTGAAACTTGGGCAAAGAAAATGCAGACAGGCGAAAAATTTGATAACCCTATGGCATTATATACAGAATGGTTGAGCATTAATGATAAAGTTTTTGTTGAGTTGTTCGAGTCAAAAGAATACTCAGAATTACAAAGTGAGTTGAGTGCAACCGGAATGAAATTGAAAAAAGAAATTGATTTGCAAACAGAAAAAGTGATGGCCAATCTTCCCATCATTACCCGCAGCGAAATGGACGAATTATATAAAACCATTTACGAATTGAAAAAGCGTGTACGCGAAATGGAAAAAGAAGCAGTTACAACAACACCTGAAGTTAAAACCGCTACTAAAACTGCTGCTACACCAGCAAACAAACCTGTTGCAAAAAAGGGCAAGTAATTTGCCCAATACAAAAATCTTAGATTAGTTTTTAAGGATTGGATTAGAACAAAGAAGGAACCTCAAGAGGGTTCTTTTTTTGTTTTATGACCTCTCTCATAGCCCCTTTCAGATTGAGAGGGGGGATAACTTTCATATTATAAATACTGGTATTCTGATGTTCGACCCCATCGGGGTCGCAGGTTTATAGATATTGCGAGTGTTATAAACCTACGACCCCGAAAGGGTCGAACATTGTTCTAGATATATCATAACGAAATCAATATAAAAGAAGTGAGGACGTACTAGCCATTTGGAGAGGAGAAATTTATATCATGCATGGTATAATTCACCTTGTTCATTTGCCTTATAAATTGTAGGTTTGCAGTAATAATAAATTTATTATGGCATTAGAAATAAAAGTACCCACCGTGGGCGAATCAATTAGTGAAGTAACCATTAGCCGTTGGCTTAAGCAGACTGGAGACTATGTGCAAATGGATGAAGTATTGTGCGAGCTGGAGAGTGATAAAGCTACTTTTGAGTTGAATGCGGAAGCAGCAGGCGTAATTACAACCAATGGAAAGGAAGGTGATACCATTAAAGTGGGCAGTGTTATTTGTAGTATAGACACTACTGCCAAAGCTCCTGCACAAACAAGCGAACCTGCCGCCAATGTACAAAACACTAAAGCTGAAACACAAAAATCAGAATCAGTGGGAACACAAAATTATGCTACGGGACACCCCAGCCCTGCTGCACAAAAGATATTAAGCGAAAAAGGAATTGCCCCAGCAGCAGTAACAGGAACAGGCAAAGATGGAAGGATAACCAAAGAAGATGCAGAGCAAGCACAACCCACTAAGAAAACCGAGAATAAAACAAATATTGTAGCAAGTGCTCCTCCCATTGCCGGAAGTCGCGAAGAGAAGCATGAAAAGATGAGCAATCTCCGTAAAACGATTAGCCGTAGATTGGTTGCTGTGAAAAATGAAACCGCCATGCTCACTACTTTTAATGAAGTGGACATGAAAAGTTTGATGGATTTGAGGGCAGCTTATAAAGAAAAATTTAAAGAAAAGCACGGAATCGGATTGGGCTTTATGTCGTTTTTTACCAAAGCAGTTTGCGAAGCACTTAAAGACTTTCCTTCAGTAAATGCAATGATTAGTGGTGAGGAAATTATATACCATCAATATTGTGATATATCTATTGCCGTTTCTGCACCTAAAGGACTGGTAGTGCCTGTGGTTCGGAATGCCGAAAGTATGACCTTGGCCGATATAGAACGTAGCATTGCCGATCTTGCAGGCAAAGCCAGAGAGAACCATTTGAGTTTGGAAGAAATGACAGGTGGTACTTTTACCATCACCAATGGCGGAGTGTTTGGCAGCTTGATGTCGACACCCATTATTAATGCTCCACAGAGTGCGATATTGGGTATGCATAATATTATAGAAAGACCCGTAGCCATTAGCGGACAAGTAGTGATTAGGCCCATGATGTATGTGGCTTTAAGCTATGACCACCGCATTATTGATGGGCGTGAATCTGTTGGCTTTTTGGTTAGGGTGAAACAACTTTTAGAAGACCCTGCCAGAATGTTATTGGGTGTATAATACCAGATGAAAAAATTCCTGTTATATATATGTATATTTTTGTCCAATTATATATTGGCACAGGTCACTATATACCATGGAGCGATTGTTCATATCGGAAACGGTCAAGTAATTGAGAATGGTGTATTGGTAATTAAAGGCCCACAAATAGTTGACATAGGAAACGACTTGCAAAAAATGGAGACCAAATGGGCTGTCGATAAACCTCAAAAAATCAGTCTGAAAAATACACAAGAAATTTATCCCGGTTTTATTGCCCCAAACTGTTATCCCGGCCTTAACGAAATTGATGCAGCTAGGCCTACCAAAGATTTTAGCGAAGTTGGAAATTATAACCCCAATATAAGAACACTTACAGCTTACAATACCGATAGCAAAATATTGCCCACGCTATTGTTTAACGGTGTGCTTGCGATACAGGCTTCCCCTTTTGGTGGTACTATCTGTGGCACTTCATCTGTGGTTGCTTCATCTGCCGATAATTGGGAAGATGCAGCTTTATGTACTGATGATGGTATATATATAAACTGGCAAGAAATTCCACAGCCGCCAAACGATGACCAAACTAAAACCCATAAAGAATTTTTAGAAGGCTTAAGCAAATTTATTGACGAAGCAAAAGCTTATGTAAACCTCCCCCCAGTTGCTGAAAAGAATCTTAAATACGAGAGCATGCGTGGTTTATGGCAGGGAGAAAAAAGACTATATGTTCGGGTGAATTCTGCTTTTGGTATTTTAGAAGTTATAGATTTTGCCAAACTAAAAAGTATTAAAAACATAGTAATAGTTGGTGGCACAGAATCGTATAAAATTTGTGGTGCATTAAAAGAAAACCATATACCTATTATATTAATGAACCTTCACCGTTTGCCAAATGGAACAGATGAAGATGTATTGTTACCCTATAGACTCCCCAAAATATTGCTCGATTCTGGGGTGGATTTTTGTTTGGCATTGAGTGGCTCATGGGAAGTGCGTAACCTTGCTTTCCAAGCTGGAACCGCTGCTGCTTATGGGCTTACGCATGAACAAGCTGTTGCAGCTATTACATATAATACTGCAAAAATTTTGGGTTGCGATAAACTGTTGGGGACTTTGGAAGTTGGCAAGCAGGCCACTTTTTTTATTAGTGATGGTGACGCTTTGGATATGAAAGGGAATATATTATATAAAGCTTTTATTAAAGGCGTTGAAATTAATTTGCAGGGGCAGCAGCAGGAGTTATATAAGAAATATAATAAGAAATATTTTGGAGAGTAGTCTTGTTTCTGATTGAATGATTTTCGATTGAATGATTTATAAATCGAAAGAGATTTCATATATATATACTAATATATTAATTTATTGGGAATTATTATAATTCTCTTATCGTACTTTCCCAATAAAGTCTTCATACTACTTTTTGCGTATTGCCCATGCTATATGCTTCTCTATACATTTGCTGCAAATTGTATTATATGAAAAAGAATATCATATCCGTATTTGCAGCAGTCGTGATTTTATTCACCATTCAAGGCTGTGGCACTATTTCCTCCTCAATTAGCGATTGGCCCAAAGGTACACGGCCTGTGTATTTGCATAATTGCCCCAGTGATGCAGTGGTTACATGTAATGGCGTAAATATTCCTATTGGGGTGGCTGAATGGATAAGATGGAAAGATATTACCAAAGTAATTATGCCTGCAGTTTATTTACCTTATAAAGTAAATGCTGATATTGTTATCTCTTCGGCTTCAATGGGCAAAAGTGACTCCTTGCATCTTAAATGTAAATTATGGGGGTTCTCAACCACCGTTAACTGTTGCACATTCCCGGTTATGTCGCATATAATAGATTATGCTACAAAAAACGACAGAGTATTAAAACCTCGCGTAATAGATGTTACCGCTTTCTTGAACGGCAAACCGAAAAGTGAGTGGTCGATGCCTTAAGGTTATGCCTGTACAAACTGCTTGCGGTTAAGCAACATCGCTTCGCCGGTAGTAGTTAGTTCATTGCTGCCAACCTCATATATATTGGTTTCTATAGTCGCTCTGTTTTTCTCATAGTTTACATCTTTCACTGTAAGGCGAGCCTCGTATTCCCTGTCTACAAACATGGGTTTCATAAACTTCATGCTTTGTGAAAGGTAAACATTGCCATCGGCATAAAATAAGGTGCCGAAAATTTTGGTGAACACACAGCCGCCCAAATAACCATGCATAATGCGTTGCCCGAACATGCTGCTCTTGGCATATTCTTCATCTATATGCAATGGGTTTGTATCGCCCGATACTTGGGCAAATATGTTTACCTGCTCTTGGGTATAAGAAAAGCGGTGGGTGAAAGTTTCGTTTACTTGAATCATTATATAGTGGTTTTAAAGGTTATGATTGTCCTTTGTCGCATTTCGATAAACTCAATGTGACAAAAGTTTTGGTTTCTGCAAAAGTACACAAACAAAACCCGCTACTCTGTTGTTGGTATAAGTTGTTGACATTTGACTAAAGTCACGCTGATGCTTGTTTTAGCATACACATATAGTGGATGTGTAAATTTATCAGAAGATTGAAAGCTAAAATGAATATACATTTGTAACCGAATAAAATTATATAAAACAATGGCAATAGAAATAACAGACAGCAACTGGCAAGAAGTTGTAATGAAATCAGACAAACCTGTATTGGTCGATTTTTGGGCAGAATGGTGTGGCCCCTGCCGCATGGTGGGCCCGATAGTAGAAGAACTTTCAAAAGAATATGAAGGCAAAGCCGTAATAGGGAAAATGAATGTGGACTTCAACCCAGGCATCTCGCAGGAGTATGGCATCCGCAGTATCCCTACCTTGCTTATTTTTAAAGGCGGGCAGTTGGTCGACAAACAAGTAGGGGCGGTGCCCAAAAATATTTTGGCGGGAAAGTTGGATAACCAATTGGCGTCGTAATACTACCGCAGTTGGTGTCCACACCAACAACGATGGTTAAAACCTCCGCATTAACGAAAACCCCATCCCCACGCTATTACCCGCAGGGAAACTATATATATTCCATGTCGTTAATTTCTCTTTCGGTTTTTGGTGTGTGAGTATGCCCCATGCCCCAATTATCATCGTAGTTGTTCCAATTCCAATATTGGTTATAGAGAGATTTCTTTCGCCTATATTATTATAAAATATTCCAAAACCCCCATTGCCCCTCGGATACATCAATGACCCAAGGATCACTTGGCCTGCCCCAGCGATTAGCCCAACCATTGGAGTCTTTTTATCGCTTGTCTTGTTCGCTACTCTCACTCCATTTACAATATTCAATGAAACATTAAATCCTCCTATAACCGCAGAAGAAATTCCATAGGCAGGCGATATATAATCAACATCCTTAACATAATTCGGTTGTATCATCGCACACTCCTCTTTCGTCAATCCGCTGTTTGCAATCCATGCGTCAACTATATTATCATCCATCTCATATATTTCATCATATTGGTGCTTGCTGTTTATCTGTTCCGCAACTGCCCTGCCAGCGGTTTGCTCTACCAGATATCCTACTGCACATATCTTTTTGTCCTTATCAATAAAGCAAGGAGCACGCTCGTCTTCTCTATCATAGTTGCGGGGGAAAATACCGTTGGTCCAATACTTATGTAATAGGTTTAGCAAGTGCGTTCTTTTGTGCTGTTGTTTTGTGGTGAGGTGTGAAACATCCTTCTGCCTTAATATATTTTCTACATACTCTAGGTGTGTTTTAATTCTTAAGTTTTCATCAGTTGCTGCATCAGGCATTTGTCCATACTTCTGCACAAAACTTATATCGCCAATCAATGGATTAATCTGCTGCCTGCCTCCAGTTTTCTTTGCGATATTAAAGCTTAAGAAAACAGTGGCCAATGCAAATGTGAATAGAAGTGTTTTTAGGTTTTTCATGTTTTTTTATATATTAGTGAATACTTGTAAGAGTCGTTTTGTTGCAAAAGGGTTGCATGAGATTATAAATTGAACGTGGGAGTCTTCTATTTGCTGTTCTTGGAACGGTTTTATTAATGGTCGCCGTTGAGGACAAGGGCGACAATGTAGCTACCACCAAGTAGAAAATATAATATAAGTTTTACTAGTATTTAATTATAGTATTTCTTCTTCGCCATTATTAATTCTTTCACCTGTTCTATAATTAAATTTTTCTTCTCTTTCTTGATGCCCAAGATTATTATCAACTTGATTTTTCAATTTAAGATGTCTTGAATTATTAGGATTGAAAGCATTGTTAGTAATTAAATTATCAAGACGGCTAACTAATTTTTTTTGGGAGCAACAATTATCGCATGAATCACAAATGTACCATCCATTTGGGCAAGTAACAGAAATTCTGCTATCCACAACATTTAAGCATTTCCAATTTAGACAGTGATTAAGATAAATAACCTCATGTAATTTAGAGCATTCAGGGTTTGTACAGTGAAATGACGTAACACGATGAAAAGCAAATTGAGAAGTTCTAGAATCTCTTAGGAGATGATTACATGTATTACATTTGAGCTTTTTCATCAGTCTATTGGAACGATTTAACAAGCTTACAAATCTGTAATATTTATCGTCTTCAAAAGGGAGATTCAAAATCTTTATAAAATCTCTTAACGAGTATTTACCCCACTCAAGATGATTATGATCTGTTTGACACGGGGCATAACATTTACTATTACAACACCAATAAAAATTCCTGTTTAGAGTTTCATCATTCATTGATTTTACAGCATCACAAAAAGTGATTCCTATCGGTTTTTCGTATAGTTTCCCATAAAGATTATTTTCTATTTTTACCCACTTAAATGAATATGTTTCACATTCAATATCAACACACTTCGTCTCTTTATCGAATGAATAATAGATGCCATTTACAAGAACAGAATCTTCTTCGACAGGGAACTCAAATCCCTGAATACTCAAATACCAATTCTTTTTAGATTCATCTCTTTTCGTCATCCAGGTTCTACCTCTGCATTCTTGGAACATATCATAAAACTGGACTAAATTACTTACGTTTTCATTCACATATTTACAAACTATCTCCGAAAGAATATTTTCCCCTATATAATCATATTGATTTTCTAAAGAAGTAATAATTGCAATGCAAACTCTAACATCTAAGTTTATATTTGGCTTTCTCAAAAGAGTAAATAATTGCGTTACAAAGTTATTATTTGATAAAACTTTACCTTTTTGAATTAGGGAAAATAGCTTACGAAATAATTGGGGTTGTTCATTTAATTCAAATCTATCAAATACTTCAATCGCATCATTAAAGTCAAGTTCATTTATATATCCTTTAAGCCAAAGAACAGTCCTATCATATTTTGACATATATATACTTATGTGAGAAAAAATCGCATATTTATATTTCTTTTCTATATTAATGTTCAATATTATTTCAGTTAGCTTTTCTAATTCTATATCTTTTGTTTGGATAAGCTTTGGTATTAAAGATTTACAAAGTAAGACATATTCTTCATTTTTACATTTGTTCAAAACAATTTTAAATAATTCAATTACTATTTCTTTCGATGCTTCTTTTGATTTTAAAATAATATTTTGAATAAATTCTAACCTTTCAAATTTATCTAATTCAAAAAAACCAATATTGGGAGAGTAGTATCCTGAATTATCTTTATATTTTTTTTGTATCTTATTTGTTAAATCATATGCTAGGAGCAACTCATTTAAATTTGTTGTATCCTCAAAATAAAAAATAAAATCTGATAGTTTAAATGGAATATCAGAGATTTCATAATTGGCTGCATAGGATTTACTCCAATTGTCTTCTTTTGGAAAGTTTAGCCAATAAGCAGCTTGATAAATGAATGAAAGCATTGGGAAAATTTCCTGTATTTTTTTACAAGGACTTTCAACAATTAGGAAAGTCAGCAGGCCGAAATTTTCAATCATTTGGAATTCTTCAATCGTACTAAAATTCTTTGAAAAATATTTTTCATGAAACTCATTAGAAGAATTTAAAAAGTCAATATATGATAGTCTTGAAAAATTGGTTTCAAAAAAAATGTTTTCAGGTTGAAAATATTTTGTTTCTTGCCAAAGAATAAACATTGTCTCAGAGGAAATACTTCCATTGAATTTTTGAATTGTTTTATCATAATTCAAGTTGTTAGCTGGATTAGTTAAGATCTCAAGGAATATTTTGAAAATCGCAGTATTTTCTTTTTTAGAATTTATAAAATCGCATTTGCTAATTAAATCCAATAATTTATTTGTTAATGAGTCTTTTAGTTCATTGATGTTTTCATATTGTGATAATAGTTGAATCGATTCTAGGATATCGTCGATTGTTTGTTTAGAAATCGATTCCATATTTAGTATTTTCAGGTCTAAAATTCCCCTTATTATTTGTATTCCATTTGACTGAGTAATAATTTTATTTAGTCCATGAGAATTAATATCAGAAAAATTATTTAAAAAAACTTCAGGAGGAAATTCAAAAATAATTTCTTGGAACATCTTCTCGTCTTCCCAATTATATGAGTTTGGGTATATTTTATGTGAATTATTTTTCCAAATTTTATATAACAAATTATAATGTGAATTATCAAGATAGTATCTAAAAAGTTTTTGGATTAAGAAAATACTTCCTGAAACATCGTTTTCTTCCATTTTGGAGTTCTTATATTCAAATAAGAGGACATCATATAATTCAAAATTAAATCCTTTAATAATCTTGGTAATTGAAAAGTATTTTGTGGCAATATCAGAATCTGCCTGTTTATATGTTTCGTCAAAATATTGTTTGAAGAACTCAAAAACTTCCATAGAGTTCTTTTTTAACAATAATTGGTGGAGCGAATGCTCTACTAAATTATATGGCTTAAATTCATTTCGCTTATACTGATTACCTCTCTCGCTATAACCAGTCCTTGTAATTTCAATTGAAATAGTAGGGTTTTGATTTAGATATGAAAGTATAGTTTTGAAGTCCTCATATGAATTGGGAGGTTCAGCATTAATTGCAGAAATTCTTCCTTGATTATCATTCTTTTTAATAAAAAGGAGAGGAGTTGCTTTCAATAACTCCCATGGTCGTATTGCGAAATCTTTTTGATGAATAAAAATATCTCCATCATTAGAGGTTCCAATTTTCCCAAAACCTTTTACTTCATCAAACCACTTTAATAATCCCAAATATCTCATGTTAATTCTGTTTTTAAGCAGTCTTCAATAACTTCTGCGAATATACCCACAACTTCCCAATTTTTCTACCTTTCAATGATCGACCCCATCGGGGTCGCAGGTTTATAAAATGACATCATGCTATAGACCTTTGACCCCGATGGGGGTCACACATCTTGCAATCTCAACA
>JAYVCI010000133.1:0-14404 GCA_043750035.1 Chitinophagaceae bacterium | reverse complement strand
TATAGAACTTGTGGTAGGTGTAAATGGTTTTTCTTTATATACCAATGATAGTATTACTGTTCAACCTTATGTAAATATAGAGATTGGAAAGGATACTTTTGTTTGTATCGGCTCATCCTTCAATATAAAATCTACTGTTGCAAATGGTTCGCCACCTTATAAATATAAATGGCTACAGGGCGGCTTAACAGACACTTTAGATAATTTTACAATTACTCCAAAGAAATCAATAGATGTGGTTTGTAAAATAATAGATAATATGGGCTGTCAGAATTTTGATACGATACATTTGAATGTTATGCCATTACCTGTATTTGATGTGAAAGACCAAAGAAAATGTACAGGTGACACTATATTTTTTGATGCTTATACTGCTAATGGCAATATAATAAATTATAAGTGGAAGGATATACTAACGGGAAATATTGTTTCAAACAATAGATATTATCAAACAAGTACCCAGCAATTTTTAAACGTATCCCTTACAGATTCGTTAGGATGTATTGGATATGATAATGTTTTTGCATTTTACAACCCCCCTTTAAATACTTTTGCGGGGCCAGACAGAATTCAATGTATATATGGTACTATTGCATTAACCACTAAGGGTGTAGATTATGCAAATTGGGCGAAGTTTTCTGATACCAGTATCATACATACAGGCACTAATTATATAAACAGTTTCGATTCAAACACTACGCTAGTTTTGCATGGTTATAAAACTTTGGGTGGTGTTACTTGCAAGGGTTATGATACCTTAAATATTACCATAGCTCCCAAACCAATTATCGCACTCCCTACAAATTATATAAACTGTAAAGATGCAAATATTCTTTTACAAACTTTGGGGCACGGAAGTTATAAATACAAATGGAACACAGGTGATACAACTTATTATACCAAAGTTTCTAAAACGGGGTACTATACTGTAACGGCCATAGATACTAATGGTTGTATAGATTCTGCTACCACACAATTAAACAATTTCCCCTCTCAACAAGTTTCTATTAGCATAGTGAATGATACTTTATATGCCAACAATACTAATTTTGTAATATACGATTGGTATTATAACACCACCTATGATACCACTACAATTGCACCCTGGCGATATATAACACAGCTTGGAGATTATACCGTTGCGGCTACAGATAGTAATGGTTGTGTTGATACTTCCAAAGTATTGGCAGTTAACACACTCAAGAGCGGAATATATACCACCCCAAATCCTTATGGAATCAAGGTCTATCCCAATCCATCTACTGGACTCTATTATATAGAATCACCCATTGCAATTCACGATTTCACGATTTATGATTTAACGGGCAGGAGAATATTCTATAACGGTTCAAACAATATGAATACGATTGATTTGAGTGGGCAACCTGAAGGGATTTATCTGTTGCAGATTAACAAGAATGTTTGGGTGAGGTTGGCGAAATTGTAGAAATATTTTGGTGCAAGCAACCTTTAGCTTATCATTGCAGTCAAACGTAAAAAAACTACGATCATGAAAAATTTAATCTCGACCTTTTTTATTTGTTTATACTTATTAAATTTTCAGGCATACGCCACGCATATAGCTGGAAGTAGTATTAGCTACACCCCTATAGGTAAAGATACTTTTGAAGTAGTATTGAGTATATACCGCGATTGTAAAGGTAGCTCGCTATCTTCTGCAACTATAAATGTTATAGGAATAAGCTGTACTTATAATTACGGTAAAACTTTAGATATTTTTTCTTGTGAAAAAGTAAGCTCACTATGTAATAAAACTTGTACAAAATGCGATGCCAATAATTGTAATACCAATGGCTACCCCAATGGTGCAAATCCAAGTTGCAATTTCCCTTATGGGCTAGAGAAATTGATTTTTAAAGATACGCTTTATTTTACCAATACCAAATGCTGCAAATTTCGAATCGAGTTTTCACAATCTAGTCGTAATGGTAATATTACTACTTGCTGTGCAGCGGAAAATCATTATAATTATGCAGAACTAAATCGCTGCATTTATCCTCAAAATAGTTCTCCGCTTATTACAATTGACCCATTTACTATTATATACTCAGGTGGTTGCTATAGTATAAACCTAGGTGCTATGGATAAAGTAAACCATGATTCAATATCTTACCAACTTGTTCCTGCTCTCAGTGCTTATGCATCTGCTTGTACCTATCAAGGTCAGTATACTTATCAATATCCATTATATTATGATGGATTTCCACAAACTAAAAAATATAACCCCAAAACCTGCAAGGGTATTATATTAGATTCTATTACAGGTGATTTTAAATTCAACCCAATGCAACAACAGGTTGCTCAAATAGCAATAGAGATGACGGAATGGCGGAAAGACAATACTTGTAAAGCTCAAAAAATTGGTGTAACAAGAATTGATTACCAATTAATTATTGCGAATGGTTCTAGCAATAATATACCTGAACTAAAACCCGCTGCTCAAGTAAGGGGATTTGCTGGAGAAAAACTTTGTTATACCAATATACAATCCAGCGACTCGGATAAAAATGACACTGTTTTACTGACTTATAACAATACTATACCCAACGGACAATTTAGTGCATCATTCCCTTCAAATAGTATCAAACAACAATTCGATCTTTGCTGGCAAACTTCCTTAGCTGACACTAGCAGTATTCCTTATTATTTTGCAGTAACCGCCCACGATAATTTTTGCCCAGTTGAAGGTAGGAAAACCCAAATGTATAGTTTTATTGTATCTAAAAAACCAGAAATATATCGCCAATATACTGATTTGAGCTGTGGGAAAATAAAACTGGAAGCTACACCTTTAAATCAAAAAAATTGCAATGAAGTATATACTTACCAATGGATTATAAATGGGATAAAATATTATGGAAATAATGCCATTTCCTATATTAAAAATGGAGGGAAAATATATATAACACTTGCTGTAACAGTTAATCAATGTACTGCTTATTTTTACGATAGTATATATATTCAACCTTTCCTACATATTGATATCGGGAATGATACTTTCATTTGCAAAGGTGGTACTATCAATTTAAATAGTACGGTAACAAATGGTTCAAAACCCTTTAAATACAAGTGGCTACAGGGAATTGCAAATGACACACTCTCTGGTTTTGCTTTTATTCCAACAAATTCAATGGATATTATTTGCAAAGTTTCTGACAGCAATGGCTGCCAAAATTTTGATACCCTGCATTTAAAAGTGATACAAATACCAAACCTGCATATAGCAGATCAAAGAAAATGCGACGGGGATACTATATACTTTGACGCAGGAAACAATAATGGAAATACTAAAAAATACAGTTGGGAAGACACACAAACTGGAAATACAGTTTCTACTAGCAGGCATTACCAAACAAATTCATATCAAAATTTATATGTTACCCTAACAGATACTTCAGGGTGCATGGCTAATGACAACGTAAATGCGTTCTTCAATCCGCCCATCAATTCTTTCTTCGGTCCTAATATATATCAGTGCGAAATGGACACCATGCAACTAAGCACAACTGGTGTGGACTCAGCCATCTGGACAAAACTATATAATAACAATGTATTATATACTGGCACAAAATATATCACAAGATTTGATTCAAATACAACCGTTCTTATACATGGATATAAAACTACAGGCGGTGTTACCTGCAAAAGACACGACACTTTAAATATATATATTGTACAGAAGCCTGCCATTACAATTCCTGCTGTATATAGTGTTTGCAATGGATTTAATACAATACTTAAAATAACAGGACAAGGCAATTATATATACAAATGGAATAATGGTGATACCAACTATTATACAAAAGTTTCTAAAATAGGAATATATACAGTTACTGCATCTGATATATATGGATGTTCGAGTTCTTCAACTACAGAATTGAAAAACTTTCCAATTCAACAAATTTCTATCAATATAAATAATGATACTTTGTATGCCAATAATGCCAATTTTGTAATATACGATTGGTATTATAATACCACCTATGATACCACTACAATTTCACCCTGGCGATATATAACACAGCTTGGAGATTATACCGTTGTTGCGACAGATAGTAATGGCTGTGTTGATACTTCCAAAGCATTGTCTGTAAACATTCTCAAGAGCGGAATATATACCACCCCGAATCCTTATGGAATCAAGGTATATCCCAACCCATCCACTGGAATATATTATATAGAAAGCCCAGCTACAATTCACGATTTCACGATTTATGATTTAACGGGGAGGAAAGTATATAACAATATGAACAATAATAATACTATTGACTTGAGCGGGCAGCCCGAAGGGATTTATTTGTTTCAGATTAACAAGAATGTTTGGATGAGGTTGGCGAAATTTTGATAAATTATTTTGTGCAGGCAACCTTTATAACTTATCTGTGTCGTACTGCTAACAGCTAGATTTACAATACACATGAAAATCCTCAAAATTATTTGCCTCGTTCTATATTATATATGTTTGAGTCAACAATCGCAAGCCACTAAAATAATGGGTGCTGACCTGCAATACACTTCACGTGGCAATGATACATTCGATTTTACACTTTTTGTATATAAAGACTGCAAGGGAAATGCAGTTTCTCCTTTTAAATTAAATATTGTAGGTATTGGTTGCAACTATTCAGAAAGCTATACAATGACCTTGTTTGATTGTGGAGATGTAACTCCGGTGTCAAAACATGCATGTACCAAATGTGATATATCGAGTTGTAACGGGAACGGGTATCCGAGTGGTACTAATGCATCTTGTACTTTCCCCTATGGAATAGAAAAATTAGTATATAAACAAACTGTGGTTTTTAGTAATACTACTTGTTGCAAAATGCGGGTAGAATATCAACAATGTTGTCGTAATAATTCTATAACGACTTGCTGTGCAGGTGAAAATTTTTACAGTTATGCGGAACTTGACAGGTGTCTTTCTGTAAGCAATAATTCTCCTGTTTTTTCAATCAATCCAGTAAACATGGTTTGCGTGGGTAATTGTATAAATTATAATGTTACTGGAATAGATTCAATTGATTCCGACTCCATATCATATCACATAACCCAGCCGCTTAATGCATTTGCTTCCTATTGCAGTTACCAAGGTCAATACACTTATGAATCTCCATTATACTATGATGGGTTTCCGTCAATAAAAAAATATGATTTTAGTTCATTCAAATGCAAAGGTTTTGGATTGGATTCTATAAAAGGTGATTTATGGTTCAGACCCATGCAGCAACAAATTTCTGTGATGGTTGTTCTCGTAAAAGAATGGCGTAAAGACAAAAATGGGATGATGCAGGAAATTGGTTTTGTACGCCGAGATATGGAAATGATAGTGATAGCGAGTTGCACCAATAAACCACCTTCTCTTCCAGCAGCTTCCGCAAGAGGTTGTGCGGGAGATGTAATATGTATGTCTGCTATTAAAAGTTACGATCCTGATTCAAAAGATACTGTAAGGCTATCATGGAATTATGGAATAACAAAAGGGATTTTTACGGCCTATTTCAATGGGAGCAAAAAGCAAGAATTTGATTTCTGCTGGCAAACTGAAGATAAAGATGCGAGCAATACCCCATACTTTTTTACCGTAAAAGCAACCGATGATGGAACACCATTCAATGGGTTTTTTTCTCGAACTTATTCAATTATAGTGAACAAAAAAGCCAAAGCACAAACACATATTGCAGATTCGGGCTGTGGTTTCTTGAAACTTAGTGCCACTCCTTTAAATTGGAACAAGGCAAAAGAAACTTTTAATTATAAATGGATAGTTGGTGGCAACATATATAATACCCTTGATACCAATATCACCATACAACTTGATAAAGGTGGGCAAACTATTTCACAATTAGAAGTTGGATTAAATGGTTGTTATAATACTTATTTCGATACGCTAAATATACCCACTTTCTTAAATGTGGATGCCGGGCCAGATATTGTGCAATGCGGAATTGATATGCCTACAATAGAAGCTATCGGTGCTGACTCATTTGAGTGGACAGATATGGCAACAGGCAATATGATATACATTGGCCAAAAATTTACAAAATACTTTGCAACAAATACAACATTGCTGGTCCGTGGTTATACAACTACGCAGGGAGTAGTGTGCAAAAATTTCGATACGCTAAATATTATAGTTGCGGCAATACCCAATATTAGTATAACTGTGGCAAATGATATATTATATGCATCAAACATAACTGGTGTTCAATACTTGTGGTATAGAAATGGAGTCTTGGTGAATACTACTGCTGTTCCTAGCTTGCCCATTAATCAAATTGGGAATTATAAAGTAACTATTATAGATGCGAACGGATGCCAAAACACATCTTTCAATATAACAGTTTCTGCATTAAAAAGTGCAATATATAATCCTTCAAATACTTCTGGCATTAGCATATATCCCAACCCATCCACAGGCATATATTATATCGAATCTGACATTATAATTAATAACCTAACGATTTATGATTTAACGGGGAGGAAAGTATATAACAATACGAACAACATTAATACTATTGATTTGAGCAGGCAACCTGAAGGGATTTATCTGTTGCAGATTAACAAGAATATTTGGGTGAAACTGAGCAAACTATAGTGGTCAGTGGTCAGTACCATAAGGCGTCAGCCACTAACCACTAACCATTGATTACTGTTTACTGACTACTTACCTTTGTACCATGATTTTTACCGATACCCATTCACATTTATATTCCACCCAGTTCGATACCGATATTGATGAAGTAGTTGCCAAAGCCCAAGAAGCGGGGATTAAAAGGATATTATTGCCCAATGTGGATTTGGAAAGTATCGAGCAATTAAAATCTCTTACGGCCAAATATCCCGATATGATGAAACCCATGATGGGCCTGCACCCCTGCGAGGTGAAAGAAAACTATAAAGAAGTATTGGATATTATATACAAAGAATATCAAACGGGCAATTATATAGCGGTGGGCGAAATAGGAATTGATTTGCACTGGGACAAAACCACCCAAGCTATTCAAACCGATGCATTTATTACCCAGTGCAAATGGGCTGCGGCAAATAACCATGCCGTTTCTATCCATTGTCGTGAAGCAATTGGCTTAACAATCGAATTGTTGCAAAAAGAAAAAATATCAGGGTTGAAAGGCGTGTTTCACTGCTTTGGTGGTTCGCTTAATCAGGCCAATGAGGTGATTGAAATGGGTTTTATGCTTGGCATTGGCGGGGTGGTCACTTATAAAAATACCGATTTGCGGGAAACTTTAAAGCATATAGATTTGAAGCATATAGTCATCGAAACCGATTCTCCTTATTTAGCCCCTGTGCCCTATCGTGGCAAGCGTAACGATACGATATACTTAATTGAAACTGCCAAAATATTAGCCGATATATATAGCATCACTTTGGCGGAAATTGCAGCAGCAACCACAACAAATTCCATAGAAATATTTGGTTGTTAGTGCTAATTCGCCAAAACGGTTTTATTTTTGCCAACTGCGGGTTTCAAATTCAAAAAAAACAAGAACCATTATGTGTAAACAATTAATCTTAACTATTACAATCTTATGCTGTGGCTTTTTTGCCCATGCACAAAAAGAAACAGCCGATACCATGATGGGCATATCTGGGCAGAGCATTTACCACAAATATATTGTTGAGATTGTGGGTAATAAAAAAGACACAATCCATGTGTTCGACTCAGCCAAAATAAAATTGCCCCTACCCAGCGAATACTATTTTGTACGCGTATTCCGTGTTAATTTTAAAGGCGAGTTAAAAGACTATCGTGTACTTAAATTTAACCTCGTGTTTAGCAACGAAAGTGGACTGAACACTACCATGAAATCATTGAACAAATGGATGGAAGACCCACTGCTATCAACCTTTAAGGAGGGGCGACCAGGCAGTGTGGTTTCAATTGGCGAGATTATGATTGAAGACGAAAGCAACAAACAGCGAGATGTGGGTAGCTACCAACTTTTTTACTATTAAAACTATATATAATTGATTGCGGAGAAAAATAACTGATGGGCAAAAAATACAGTGAATACGACAAAATAGATTTTCCTAAATTTGAGCAAGAAATACTGACATTCTGGAAAGAACAGGGGATTTTTAAAAAGTCAGTAGAGAACAGAAACAATAACGAAGATTTTATTTTTTACGAAGGACCTCCCTCGGCCAATGGCATGCCGGGCATACACCATGTAATGGCTCGTGCAGTAAAGGATACCTTTTGCAGATATAAAACTTTACAAGGCTACAAAGTAGATCGCAAAGGCGGTTGGGATACACACGGACTCCCCGTTGAGTTGCAGGTAGAAAAAGAACTGGGAATTACCAAAGAAGATATCGGCAAAAAAATTAGTATTGCCGATTATAATAAAGAATGTCGTGCAACAGTAATGCGTTACAAAGAAGTTTGGGACAACCTTACCGAACGCATGGGCTATTGGGTCGATTTGGACCATCCTTATATTACTTACGAAAACAATTATATAGAAAGTCTGTGGCATTTATTAAAGATGTTATATGATAAAGGACTTATATATAAAGGCTATACCATACAACCCTATAGTCCCGCAGCAGGTACGGGTTTGAGCAGCCACGAGTTGAACCAACCCGGTACTTATAAGGATGTGAAGGATACGACTGCTGTGGCTATGTTTAAGCTGACTAAAACAGATCTATCAAATAAGTTAATAAAAACAATTGAAGAGCTTGGAAAGGAATTGTATCCAAAAATGATGGGAATCACTCCTATCGGCTTTCGCGAAGTGGTAGAACAAAAAATTGCAGCGTTTGATGAAAATGAAATATACTTTCTGGCTTGGACTACAACACCATGGACTCTGCCATCAAACACAGCATTAGCAGTTGGGAAATCTATTGACTATTTAATAGTTAGGACCATTAATCAATATACTGAAAATCCTATCACTGTTATTATAGCAAAGAATCTATTTCGGAACTTTTTTCAAGATGGGGATAAATCAAAGGAGCTTGTTCCTGGGGGATTTAGTTTAGCCTATGATAAACCATCTAAATATTCTAATTGGGCAATTTTGGCTGAATTAAAAGGTTCAGAACTTGAAGGCTTGCGTTATGAACAATTATTATCATACGCAAAACCTACAGATGGAGACGCATTTAAAATAATCTTAGGGGACTTCGTAACTACTGAAGATGGGACAGGAATAGTACACATAGCTCCTAGTTTTGGGGCAGATGACTTTCGGGTGGCCAAACAAAATGGTATTGGGTCTTTAACATTGGTAGATAAACAAGGCCGATTTACAGAAGAAGTAAAAGACCCTCTTATTCCATTAGAAGGTAAATATATTGAAATAACAAACCTAAGTGGGGTGAACAGAAAAGAATATATTGGAAAATATGTCAAAGACGCCTATCTGGGTGATGAAGAGAAAGAAGAAGAACTAAGGGAACAAAGGGAGAGATTGAAAGATATTATTCCTAAACTAGATAATCACCTTAGTGTTGATGAACTTCTCACATTAAAATTGAAATTGGAGGGGAAAGCATTCAAAATAGAAAAATATGAGCATACTTATCCGCATTGTTGGCGTACCGATAAACCTATATTATATTATCCTTTGGACAGTTGGTTTATAAAAACTACTGCGAAGAAAGATGATATGATTCGCTTGAATAAAACAATTAATTGGAAACCAAAATCTACCGGTGAAGGACGTTTTGGAAACTGGTTGGAAAATTTGCAGGATTGGAATTTATCACGTTCCAGATATTGGGGAACACCTTTGCCAATTTGGAGAAGCTATGGTTATCAATTGTCTTCTGACCAGGTTATTTCAGATGAAATTTGTATTGGTTCAATAAAAGAATTAAGAGAAATAGGTTATCATGTTGGTGAAAAGTTTGAATATTTTAGAAAGAAGATTGTTACAGGAGATGCTTCAGCAAAAAATCTATTAAAAGAGCACATTAAGGCTGAAACAGAAAAGTCAGATTTAGTTTACAACACAATTCAGTTTGTTGCGGGTCAAAAAGAAAAATCTGATATGGCTTTTTTTGTAGAACTGTCACAACTCTGTTTCCCAACTATTGTACCCGAGATATTACACCCGCTCAATAAAATTAATCTTGATAAAATAGACTTACATCGCCCTTTTGTTGATGAAGTTATAATATACAAAAATGATAAACATGGTCACGGGAAGATATACTTTCGTGAAGCTGACCTTATTGATGTATGGTTCGACAGCGGTGCCATGCCTTATGCCCAATGGCATTACCCTTTTGAGAATCGAGAGAAATTTGTTGAATCATACCCAGCAAATTTTATTGCTGAAGGAGTAGATCAAACACGAGGTTGGTTCTTTACCCTCCATGCGATTAGCACCATGATTAAGGACAGTTTAATCGATGAGTTAAAAACCTTTGACTTGCCAACCGATAAAATTACTGGTGTTGCCTACAAAAATGTAATATCAAACGGATTGGTGCTCGACAAAAAAGGCGAGAAAATGAGTAAGAGCAAAGGCAATGTAGAGGACCCATTTATATTGATGGACAAATACGGTATTGATGCCCTGCGTTGGTATATGATGTTCAATGGCGACCCCTGGGATAATTTAAAATTTGATACCGATGGGGTGGAAGAAGTGCAACGCAAATTCTTCGGCACCTTATATAATGTTTATGGATTTTTTGCACTGTATGCCAATATAGATAATTTCACATACTCAGAACCTGAAGTGCCTTTGGACAAACGCCCTGAGATAGACCAGTGGGTTTTATCACTACTCAATTCTTTGGTGGCCGATGTTCAAAAAAATATGGATGATTACGAGCCAACGAAAGCAACTAGATTAATATATGATTTTGTAACCGAACATTTGAGTAACTGGTACGTGAGGCTCTGCCGCAGGCGTTTCTGGAAAGGTGAATATACAGAAGACAAAATCGCGGCATACCAAACATTATATACCTGCCTGGAAACTGTAGCTATTTTAATGTCGCCCATTTCACCATTTTACGCTGATAAATTATTCAAAGATTTGAATGATGTGAGTGGTCGTAACCCAAATCAATCAGTGCATTTAGCCAATTTCCCCAGTATAAATAACGATTATATAAATAAAGGTTTGGAACTAAGAATGCAATTGGCACAAGATGTTTCAAGCTTGGTATTGAGCATCCGCAAAAAAGCAAACATCCGCGTAAGACAGCCTTTAGAAAGGGTGGTAATCCCTGTATTGAATGATGAGTTAGCCAATAACTTAGAGTTGGTAAAAGATTTAATAGCCAGCGAAGTGAACGTGAAAACTATACAAACCGCCACTGAAGAAAATCTAAAATTCAATAAAAAAATCAAAGCCAATTTTAAATTATTGGGAGCCAAACTTGGTCCCCAAATGAAACTTGCAGCCAATGCAATTGCCGCAATGCGGCAACCAGAAATTAACCAACTGGAGCAGCAAGGTTCATTCGATTTAAACTTGGACGGTACTGTTTATTCATTACAAATCAACGAAGTAGAAATACTTTCAGAAGATGTTCCAGGTTGGCAGGTAGCATCCAATGGCAGGCTTACTGTGGCATTAGATATCCACATCAGCGATGAATTAAAATTAGAGGGCCTGGCCAGAGAACTTGTAAACCGCTTGCAAAATCAGCGAAAAACCCAAGGCTTCGATGTAACCGACAGGGTAATTGTCCACATACTGCCCAATGATACTTTGCAACAAGTGGTAGAAAAACATGGTGCGTATATTTGCAACGAAATTTTAGCAGAAAAGCTGTTATTTAACACACAAATATCTGAATCAGTAGAAGTTGATTTGGAAGATTTTAAAACAGCCGTGAGAATAGATCTTTTCAAAAATTAATAACCCTAAATAGAAATTATGACCAACCACGATAACGAAATGAGACGCTACAGCGACGCTGACTTGAACATATTCAAGGAAGCGATAAACAGCAAATTAGAGGTGGCCCGCATAGAACTTTCCCGCCTTTCAGACCAATTAAAAAACTCCAATGCCAATGGTACCGATGATACTGCGGGGGGATATAGCAATATTGATGATGGCAGCAAAACCTTAGAGAAAGAACAACTCGGGATTATGGCCATGCGTGCAAAAAAATTTATTGAGAATTTGGAGAACGCCCTTATTCGCATCCAAAATAAAACCTACGGTATATGCAGGGTAACGGGCAAACTTATTCCCAAAGAGCGATTGATGGCTGTTCCACATGCTACTTTAAGCATAGAAGCCAAAAACAATCAATACAAATAATTTAGGGATGAAGAAGTTTGCAATACCCTTGGCGGTGATTGCACTGGTAGTTTTGCTCGACCAGTGGTTTAAGTTTTATATAAAAACAAATTTTGTTTTAGGCGAAGAGGTAAAAATATTGGGCGATTGGTTTCGCCTCTATTTTGTCGAAAACGAAGGGATGGCATTTGGCTTAACCTTTGGCGGCGATAACAATGAGATAGGAAAATATATACTCACTTTTTTACGCATTGTACTGGTGTTTGGCGGGTTTTGGTATTTATACCGCACCATCACCCAACAAAAACATTGGGGGTTTATTGTATGTGTCAGTTTAATTATTGCAGGTGCTATTGGCAATATAATAGACAGTATATTCTATGGTGTTTGGTTTGCCGATATCAATACTTACGATGGAAATTATTTTCAAGGGCATGTGGTTGATATGCTGTATTTCCCTATGATCAACGGCCATTTCCCTGATTGGTTTCCTTTTTGGGGAACCGAAGCCTTTACCTTTTTCAGTCCCATTTTTAATATAGCAGATTCAGCAATTAGCTTGGGTGTAATCACTATCATAGTTTTTCAAAAAATATTTTTCAAAGAAGAAAAAGCTATAGCTGATGGTGTTGAAACAAGCAATGATTCTCCAGAAGTAAGCGTGGAGGAAAATATATAACTTTATTTACGATGTACGATTTACGATTTACGATTGTGAAAGGGAGTGGTTGGTCACAAGACACAACCACAAGCATTATAATAATCAGGCGTCAGCAAAATCGTACATCGTACATCGTACATTCTTATGATTTCATTCGACCCAAAACAAATGCCGCCCATGCAATTGCAAGCCCTACTGCAAGGAGCTGTTGCACCTAGGCCAATATGTTTTGCAAGCACTATAGATAAGGAAGGGAAACCCAATTTAAGTCCGTTTAGTTTCTTTAATATATTTAGCAGCAATCCCCCAATTTTGGTTTTTTCGCCTGCCAGAAGAGTGAGGGATAATACCACCAAACATACTTTAGAAAATATTATAGAAGTGCCTGAAGTTTGTATCAATATGGTGAACCATGATATGGTGTGGCAAACAAGTTTGGCCAGTACCGAATATGCAAAAGGAGAAGATGAATTTATTAAAGCGGGGTTCACCAAAGAAACATCACAATATATAAAACCATACAGGGTAAAAGAATCGCCCGTGCAAATGGAGTGCAAGGTAAATCAGGTGCTGCCGCTTGGTACAGAAGGTGGTGCAGGTAATTTGATTATATGTGAAGTGATATTGGTGCATGTAAATGAAAGTGTATTATATAGTGATACAAGTATGATAGACCCACACAAAATTGATTTAGTTTCTAGAATGGGTGGCGACTGGTATTGCCGTGCAAATGGAGATGCATTGTTCGAGATTGAAAAACCTGTCCGCAACAAAGGAATCGGGGTAGATCAAATACCAAAAGATATAAGAGAGAGTAATATATTAACAGGAAACGATTTGGGTCAATTGGGCAATGTGGAACAATTACCTACTGAAGAATATATATATAATAATGGGAAAATTTCTGAAGGAAAAACCGAAACAGAAATACACGAACTTGCACACCAATTATTAGCAGAAAGAAAAGTGAATGAAGCTTGGGCTGTGTTGTTATATAGACAATAGAATTATAAATGATGAATTATGAATGGGCTAACGCAAGATATAATAGACAAAAGTCGATAGACGAAAGTATATAGATAATAAGAATGATGTCCGCCGCGGCGGAATAAATGATAAATTATGTCCCGATTGCTATCGGGAGGGCTTATGCAAATTATATACACAAAATTAAAAAATGCTCCGACTCCCCTCTCCTTTGGAGAGGGGCCGGGGAGGCTGGGCGGTGTGGTTTGGCATACTCAAGGTAGTGGCAAATCTTTGACAATGGTAATGCTTGCACAAGCAATTGCATTAGAAAAGCTAATCCGGAACCCCAAAATAATTTTAGTAACAGACCGTATTGATTTGGATGACCAGATAACAGGCACGTTTCGTAAATGCGGAATGTTTGTGGAAAATGCCACCACAGGCCAACGATTGGTAGAATTGATGGAGAGTAAAAGTGATGCGGTAGTTACAACCGTCATCAACA
>JAYVCI010000132.1:0-2509 GCA_043750035.1 Chitinophagaceae bacterium | reverse complement strand
CAACCATATATATCTAGAACAGGTAGTGTCAATGCTGGTATTGCGGAATCGCACCGTAAGGGGGCCACAGCCAATGGAGTCGGTCGCAATTTCGAATGATGGGATGGGTCCTTTTACATATATTTGTTTTGAAATACTGTCTTCACAGCCTTCCTTGTTTCTGCTTTTTAGTTTCACCGTAAACCAGCCATACGAAGAATAATTATGATAGGGATTTTGCAAACTGCTATGCCGTTTACCATCACCAAAATCCCAGTCCCACCATATTGCAGTATCATTTATGGGATTATAATTTGAGTCGGAAGTGCTGTAGCTGGAATCCCAAAGCTGCACAAATTCGCCACATAAAAATTTGGTTTTTTTCTGGTAAAAATTGGTATGAAACTGCAATATATGCACTCCGAAATTTGCATAAAAAGTATCAATACAACCCATGCTGTCAATACTCACCAACCACGGTCGGTATTTGCCGGGTTTTTTATAAACATGCGATGGGCGTGTGCCTGTTGCCGAATCCCCATCACCAAAATGCCAATATAGTTTTTCGGGACGACTTGCATCTTTCCATAAATATTCTTTATCATCATATTTATATTTCCCTACCAAACTCCAATACCAAACATCATCAAAAAATTTGGTAGGTGTGCCCGGGCATATAATAGTATCTGAAATGGTAAATGAACTATAATGCCCAATATCTACAAATATATAACTATAAGCACTGCACCCATGCAGCTCGTGCAAGGTAACGGTTACTGGCCAATGTCCGCTCCCTTTATAGGTATGCTTTTGACTTTTGATAATCCACTTAGGGCCTCGTATGGTATCTATTATAATAGTGCCATCATTAAAATCCCAAACAGCCACAAACGAACTATCCTGAATAGAATCGGCAAGTGCGATTTCTATTTCACCATTTGCACATAAACTGGCAGCATTGGGAATTAATTTTACACGCGGAATATATATTTTAAACCAGTTGTGTTTCCATACAGTGTCCACACACGAATCTAAATAACCATTACTGGCATCACAATCCGTATATCTTTTCCCTCCTCCTGTTAGTCCAACAAATCCAACTGTTACCCACTCATCGGCACTACAAGTATAGTTATACCGTGTATAAGGATTTCCATACGGGTCAAGTGAAATTGAATCTCTCGGATTAAAATTCGCTATACCACATGCGGAGTCGAAGTTTATCCACCAATTTTGGAAATCGCAGGGAACTTGTGGTTTCATCTGTTCTTTGATAAAAGTAAACAAACTTCCCCTACAAAAATCATTGCTTTTATATGTAAATGGAGTTAATACAGGTGCACCTATCCACATAGTGGCAATCATAGAATCTACACATTTCAATATGGTATCTTCGGCAAAAATTTTCACCTGATAGCATCCTTCTTTACTATATAGATGTTTGGATGGATTATCATGACTAAAATTACAATTTTGATTGGGGTTAATTCCTTTGGCAGTCCATGTGGTGCATTGGGCACTATATTGATCCCCAAAATCAATAGTTACTTTTGCATTTTTGGCTTTTGCCTTTACCCAATCAATACATATAATTAATGGATCTTTGCCAACCTTGCATTGGTTTTTATTTCTAATTTTAACGGTAAGGTCATTCAATACTGGGCCATTGATATATATTGAATCGGAAAAATCTTTTGTGCAAGTACCAAAAAAAATTGTTTGGCTAATATAAAATATACCCGCTCCATACTCCTTGCCTATATGATAATAATCCCAACCATTGCCACCGGCATAAGGATCTAAAGGTGGGATAAGTGGCTTGTGGAATTCATTATAAAATGTAGTTTTGTATCCTTTTATCGCTCCTGATATTTGAGGAACACTTACCCAGACATCATTAGTACCTGAACAAGCATCAAGCACGGAATCCTTCATTGTATAAATGGGAACTTTGGGTATATATACTGGAATAATTAAAGTATCCACACAACCCGAATCATTATAACTATATAATTTGACAGTATCATATATTCCTGCATAAAATGTTTTGCAATATTTAAGATTGGTATCTGTTACATTGCCCGATTGCCATATACGGTGCGAAACGCGTGACCCGCCCTGGGCAAGGGATACATCGGAAAAACATATACGGGGCGAATCGCAATTCTTATCAACAGTGTCCATATAAGCCCTGGCCGATAAGTCTTGTTTTATTTTAATATTGACAGTAAATTTCCTGGAGCAACCTTTGTTATCGGTTATTTCCATATCTATACTAAAATCTCCCGTTTGATTATAGCTGTGGCAAAGCCCTTTATTATTCAGATCACTCCCGGTATCAATATTTGCAGCCCCATCGCCCCATAATATAATACGTTTCACCAAGGCATTGCTATCTACACTTTGTTTACTTTGGTCTATAATACATACCTTATTCCCCACAAAGCAGTATTGAGAGGTGGCATTGGTAGCGAATTTTGCTATCGGTAAATTATATACCCTGATGGTTTTACTATTACTACAAGTTCCA
>JAYVCI010000131.1:0-37298 GCA_043750035.1 Chitinophagaceae bacterium | reverse complement strand
TAAAATCAAGGTCTTCCTAATTGCTTTCTCAACATTCTCTAGCACTAAATCAATATTCTCAATCTCCTTGATCTGCAAGGTTGCTCTTCTGGTAACAGCATTTCCGAGCCATTCATTCAACACTCCCTTTATAGCAGTTTCATTCAAGCATTGCAGGTACCCGTTTCTTCTACCGCTAGAAGCATCATATTTTTGTTTTCCTGTTAGGCTGGCATCTTTAAACAACCTTTGTGTAGAATAGAATGCTATTACAGGGGCTATTGTTTTATCATTGGGGTTCCCCAAAAGGGTAAAAAAATTTTGGCCATAATCACTGGCAGGTTTTATGCCTTTAGAATCATTGGCTTTAGTAAAACTTTTAATTGTTCTCGACCATTCTTCCTCTATTAATTCACTCTTAGCCAAAACCGTGGCAAAGGGCTCTCTTTTACCCTTAGTGATTTTTATTTCATCGAATTCTATGGTTCGCTGCATTTTTTGTTCAAGAGAACCGAAAAAACCTCCGACTGCAACATTAATTGCTTCCAGAATACTTGTTTTGCCGCTACCATTGCAGCCCACAAATAGATTTACGCCAGGAGTAAAACTTACTTTAACCTCGCTAAAGTTTTTGAAATTATTTAGATTTATTTCATCTATTCTCATAATGCTGTAAGTTGGCTATTTTTTTAATTTGTTTTAAAATGATTGATGGGATAAATTTTATCTAGAAAAACGGTAAACATATAAGTGCCGCTTGCAGTATTACACCAGCTTCCGCTTCACTTCCACTTCTTCGTACCCTTCTATCACATCGCCAACCTGTATGTCATTAAATTTCTCGATACTGATACCGCAATCGTAACCGGTGGCCACTTCTTTCACGTCATCTTTAAAGCGTTTCAGAGATGATATTTCGCCGGTGTGCATTACCACGCCATCGCGTATCACACGTATTTTTGTGTTGCGGGTAACTTTGCCATCTGTTACCATACAGCCGGCAATGGTTCCGGCCTTCGGCACTTTAAACAGGTCACGCACTTCTACATTGCAGGTAATCTTTTCTTCAAGTGTGGGGGCAAGCATGCCTTCCATGGCCGCTTTTACTTCTTCAATGGCATTATATATAATAGAATACAAGCGGATGTCAATATCTTCTGCCTCGGCTAGTTTGCGGGCCTGTATGGATGGCCGCACATTGAAACCTATAATAATAGCATCGGATGCGGAGGCCAGCAGTACATCAGTTTCTGATATCTGGCCCACTGCTTTGTGCATTACATTTACCTGTATCTCGGTCGATGATATTTTCAATAGCGAATCGCTCAATGCTTCTACTGATCCATCCACATCGCCTTTCACTATCAGGTTCAATTCTTTGAAGTTTCCAATAGCCAAGCGACGGCCAATCTCATCCAGTGTTATATGTTTGTGGGTGCGTAGCCCTTGCTCACGCATTAATTGCGAACGCTTGTTGGCAATGTCCTTGGCCTCTGCTTCGGAGGCTGCAACAATAAACTTGTCGCCCGCCTGCGGAGCTCCCTGGAAACCTAAGATAGATACGGGTGTTGATGGCCCGGCACTCATAATTTTTTGGTTGCGTTCGTTGAACATCGCTTTCACTTTACCTGCATGCACACCTGCCAGTATTGGGTCACCCACTCTAAGCGTCCCTGCTTGTATCATAGTGGTCGCAATTATTCCACGGCCTTTATCCAGCGATGCTTCTATAATAGAACCCACAGCACGCTTGTTTGGGTTTGCTTTCAAATCTAGCATTTCAGCTTCAATCAATACTTTCTCCAATAGTTGTTCTATACCCATGCCTTTCTTGGCTGAAATTTCTTGAGACTGGAACTTGCCGCCCCATTCTTCTACCAGTATATTCATGGCAGAAAGTTGTTCTCTAATACGATCGGGGTTTGCCCCATCCTTATCTACTTTATTCAACGCAAATACAATTGGAACGCCTGCTGCCTGTGCGTGGCTGATGGCTTCTTTTGTTTGTGGCATCACACTATCATCGGCGGCAATTACTATAATAACAATATCTGTCATTTTAGCACCCCTGGCACGCATGGCAGTAAACGCTTCGTGACCAGGAGTATCGAGGAAAGTAATTTGTTTTCCGTTTTGCAGTGTTACTTCATAGGCACCAATATGCTGGGTAATACCTCCTGCTTCGCCCGCAACCACGGTAGTGCTGCGAACATAGTCGAGCAATGAAGTTTTACCATGATCCACATGTCCCATTACGGTAACAATAGGAGGGCGGGGGATTAAATCTGCTGGGTCATCTTCCTCTTCTTTTATTTCTTCTTGTATATCGGCACTCACAAATTCAACGGTATATCCAAACTCGTCGGCAACTATACTAATAGTTTCAGCATCCAAGCGTTGGTTGATAGAAACCATCATTCCCAAGGTAAAACATGCCTGGATAATCTGTGTAACCTGTACGTTCATCATCTTGGCTAGCTCGTTGGCCGAAAGGAACTCCGTTACTTTCAATACCATACTTTGCAACTCCTGTTCTACCCTGTCTTCCTCACGCCTGTCGGCCATATTGCTACGTTTTTGTTTGCGTAGTTTCGAGCGTACATCACCCAGGTTTGGTTTTCTGCTGCCGGGGTTTATGCGGGCTAATGTGGCTTTTAATTTATCTTGAACTTCTTTGGCCGAAATCTCTTTCTTATCGTTGTTCCATGCAGGGCGTTCGCCAGGTTTTGTACCAGGGGCTTGCGTTCCAAATTGCTGAATGGATACTTTTTCACCGCCGATACGTTTGCGTTTGCGTTTTTTCTTTTCCTCGTTACTGGCTGCTGTTCCTGCAGGAGCAGGTTTTTTCTTGGGCTCGGGTACTTTTTCAACGGGCAGTTCTATTTTGCCCATCAATTTTATGCCCCCCAAGGTTTGATAATTGGGTGTGATTAGTTTCTTTTCTAATTCAGGATCAGCCTCTGGTGTTTCTATCTTAGCTGCAACTTTAGCAGGCTTCTTAACCTCTGCAGGCGGGGCCACTTCAATTCTTTCCTCCTCAACTTTTTTCTTCTTCGATTTTGGTTTTACTTCTTCTTTAACCGCTACAGGTATTGGTTTTGCGGGTTCAACTTTTTTCTTTTTAGGTGTCCTGTCTGAACGGTTTGGATCTTCACGAACCTTGTCCAGATCTATTTTGTCCATGAGCTTAATGCCCAGTTTGGTTTTGGTAGATTTTTCTTCGGGCTTAGCTTGTTCTTCTATTTGAGCAGCTTCAGGTTCAATTGCAATAATTTCGGCGGGGGGTGGTGTTTCAACTTTTTTGGGTGCCTCAGCTTTTTGGGCTGCTTTTTTCCTAGTTGCTTGTTGTTCCTCTTCGCGAATTAATACATCCGCATTTTTAATCAGTACTTGTCTTTCTTCCTCTTCTAATACATTGGGGCGGTTTTTAGGTGCAAGTTCTGAAGCAAGTATCTGACTGTTGCGTGGTTTGTCCACTCTCATCTGCTGAGCCTCGGCTTTTACCTGAGCCTCAGAAGCAAACTCGGCCATCACCAATTGGTTCTGCTCTTCAGTAAGTTTTGCTGTGGGTTTAGGGTCAATAATATGGCCCTTGTTTTTCAAAAACTCGACAATCGTGTCTTTGCCGACATTGATTTCCTTGGCTACCTTTAATAATGTGTTTATTCCACTCATGGGTTTCGTTTTATTGTTTTTATTTTACAGTTTCATTGCAGGTTCTGCTTTTCAACTCTTGAAAGAATCGCAGCTTTACCTTACAACGGAATATGTTGCCTATCAAACCTGAGCTTGCAGCGTAACCGTATTGTAAAAACAATATGTAATTAACCCTATCAGCTCATGTTATACAAACAAAAATATCGCGTTCATCTTTTCACTTTCGTTTTCATCTCTTAGTCTTCAAACTCCGCTTGTAGTATCTTTTTCACTTCTACTACTGTCTCTTCTTCTAATTCTGTACGTCTTACCAAATCTTCATCTGAAACTGCAAGTACTGATTTAGCAGAATCAAGTCCAATGTTTTTCAACTCGTCTATAATCCAGCTATCTATCTCATCTGCAAATTCATCCAAATCCACATCTATGCCTTGTTCTTCTTCGGTTTCACGGTAAACATCTATTTCAAAACCTACAAGTTTTCCTCCCAATTTAATATTATGGCCACCTTTGCCAATGGCCAAACTTACTTGGTCGGGTTTCAAATAAACAGCAATTCTTTTTTCAGTTTGATCTACTTTTATATCTGAAATTTTAGCTGGGCTCAAAGCACGAGATACATATAGTGGAAGGTTAGTGGTATAGTTTATTACGTCTATATTTTCGTTACGCAATTCACGCACAATACCATGAATCCGGCTACCTTTCATACCCACGCAAGCTCCAACGGGGTCAATGCGGTCGTCATAGCTTTCAACGGCTACTTTGGCACGCTCTCCAGGTTCGCGAACGATGTTTTTGATGGTGATTAAACCGTCTAATATCTCAGGCACTTCCAGTTCAAATAAACGTTCCAAGAATATCGGTGCGGTGCGGCTCAAAATAATCTTTGGGCTGCCGTTTACCATCTCTACTTTATATATAACAGCTTTTACGGTATCTCCTTTCTTATAGAAGTCGGCAGGTATCATTTCACGCTTGGGCAATATCAATTCATTGCCATCCTCGTCAAGAACCATTATTTCATTCTTCCATATTTGATAGACCTCTCCATTGCTAAGTAGTTCGCCTGCACGGTCTTTGTATTTCTTGTAAAGCTCATCTTTCTCAAGCTCCATAATACGACTCATCAAAGTTTGACGGGCGGTAAGCACTGCCCTGCGACCAAATACTTCAAGAAAGTTCATTTCTTCAATACAGTCGTCTCCCACGTTAAGGTCTGCATCTACTTTGCGGGCATCTGCCAGCTCTATTTCTAGGGCTGTTGAATAACAGTCATCATCGTCAACCACCGTGCGGGTGCGATATATCTCTAAATCGCCGCTTTGGTCATTAATGATAATGTCAAAATTTTCGTCTGTACCGAAACGCTTCTTAATCATTTGCCTGAATACGTCTTCAAGAACCCTGATCATTGTGGCCCGGTCAATGTTTTTTAGGTCTTTAAACTCGGCGAACGAGTCGACCAATCCTACACTGTGCATTTTATATATTATTAGTTGTTAGTCGTTAGTTGTTAGTCGTTAGTTGTTAGTCGTTAGTGCACCGAATGGGACTAATGACTAACCACTAACGACTGTTAATTAAAACTGACAATGACGTGGCTTTCGGCTATCTGGTCAAAATCAATTTCTTGGTCTGGTTTTACTTTTTTATTGCTTAATTTGTTTATTTTTCGGTCTTCTAATATGATGTTTTTCTCTCCTACCTCTTTAAGCCAGCCCTTCAATAATTCCCCATCTTTGCGTTTTACTTCTAATATTCTTCCTTTGTGTTGCAAATACTGTCTTGGCATTTTTAATGACTTATCTACGCCAGGGCTCGATACTTCTGTAATATACTTGTGGTCTGGGTCCATTTCTTCAAGCTTCTCATTCAAATATCTATTAACCAAGGTACATTTGTCAACAGTTACACCTTCATCGGCATCAATAAAAACTGCTATCCTATCGTCTTTTGCCCCTTTGCGTACCTCTACCAAAAAAATATCAGTACCATCGGCGGCTTCATTCACCCAGTTTTCTATCAATCCCTTAATTTCGTTGCTCATTTTCAAACAAACAAAAAGGGGACTCTAGCCCCCTCTTTATCATTATTTACACGCTGCAAAAATAGGTTTATTTTTTGATTTATAGAAACTTTTTTCAAATACCAAGTAAAAACACACAATAATTAGCATGAGCAAACCCATAATTTTTTTAATAGGAATGCCCGGTAGCGGCAAAAGTACTTATGCAAAAATGTTTGGCAAGGCTTATCATATTAACTATATAGACCTTGATGATTATATAGAAAAGACCATTAATAAAACCATCAACGAAATATTTGAAAATGAAAAAGAAAGCGTTTTTAGGCAGATTGAGCACGATGCATTGGAAGAACTTTGTGATAAAACAGATAGCCCGACGATAATTTCGTGTGGGGGTGGTACACCTTGTTTTTTTAATAATATAGACCTGATGAATAAAACAGGTATTACTATATATATAAGGTGTGATATACAATTATTGTTAAAAAACCTATCGGTGATATCTCCCAAACCCCGTCCCCTGTTGGATAAAATGGACACTATAATAATTAAAAAAAAATTGGAAAATTTGATTTTCACGAGGAATTTTTACTATGATAAAGCCCGCTACACCCTTGATAATGTGGATAACCTCGACGATTTGTTGCTACAAATATATAATATTGCAAAAAATGATAAAATTTTATAGTTTGATATACAGCAATTTAACATTGTAAATACGCTCAAACCCCTGTTTTTGCTGCAATGTGAATAAATTCGGCTTGCAAACACTTGTCATATCAACACTCTGCAATAATTTGCAAGCACAAAATTCATTTATTATCTAACTTAAAAAAACACATCAAAAATCATGAACAAAGCTGATTTAATCAACAACATCTCTTCAGATGCCAAAGTAACCAAAGTTCAAGCACAAGCTGCTTTGAATTCATTCTTAGCATCAACCTCTACCGCTTTGAAAAAAGGCGACAAGGTAATCCTTGTAGGATTTGGTACTTTCTCTGTAGCTCAACGCTCAGCTCGTAAAGGCCGTAACCCACAAACTGGCAAAGAAATTAAAATTGCTGCTAAAAAAGTAGTTAAATTTAAAGCCGGTGCTGAACTTTCTAAGAAAGTAAAGTAATCTTTTTTGCGAGGCAAAAAATTTAAGCCCATCCCGACTAATCGGGATGGGCTTTTTTTATGCATACAAAGTTGGGTTATCTTTGCGGCACTAAAAAATATATAAATGACAACTGACAATTATTTGTCCAATGCAGAGATTGGTTACATAGACGCACTTTACGAAGATTATAAACAAGATCCCGATTCGGTGGATTTTGGATGGCGTAAATTTTTTGAAGGTTTTGAACTGGGTCAACAAAAGAACAGTGGTTCATTGGCTGTGAGCGATGATATGCTCAAGGAAATTAATGTGCTCAATTTAATAAAAGGATACCGCACCCGTGGCCACTTATTTACCAAAACAAATCCAGTAAGAGAACGCCGCAAATACCTACCCACACTAGCTTTACAAAACTTTGGGCTTGGCGAAAGTGATCTGGATAAAGTATTTAATAGTGGTGTGGAATTGGGAATCGGTCCTGCTACTTTACGAAATATAGTTAAACATCTAGAAGCTACCTACTGCGAATCGATAGGTGCTGAATATGTATATATAAGAGACCCCGAAAAAGTACATTGGCTTCAGGAAAAAATGGAGTCAACACGCAATCAGCCCAATTTTAGTATCGACCAAAAAAGACAGATATTAAAAAAGTTGAACCAAGCGGTGGTGTTCGAGAATTTTTTGCATACCAAATTTGTGGGACAAAAACGTTTTTCATTAGAAGGTGCAGAAACTGTAATACCTGCCTTGGACGCAGTAATAAATGCAGGTGCTGAATTGGGAATAGAAGAATATGTGATAGGAATGGCACACCGTGGCCGCCTTAATGTGTTGGCCAATATTATGGGCAAAACCTATAATGATATATTTAAAGAATTTGAAGGAAAAATAAGCGAAGGCGATGGACTTTTTGAAGGCGATGTGAAATATCATTTGGGTTATTCTAGTGAATATACAAACCATGCAGGCAAAAAAATTAAATTGACTTTAAGCCCAAACCCAAGTCACTTGGAAGCTGTAAACCCTGTGGTGCAAGGCATTACCAGGGCCAAACTTGACAACGACCACAAAGGCGATGTAGATAAAATTTGTCCCATATTAATACATGGCGATGCATCATTGGCAGGCCAAGGTGTCGTATATGAAGTGCAACAAATGAGCGGACTTAAAGCATATCAAACTGGTGGTACCGTGCATGTGGTAATAAATAATCAAATTGGTTTTACTACAAATTTTGCCGATGGTCGTACCTCTACTTATTGTACCGATGTAGCTAAAGTAACGCTGTGCCCCGTGTTCCATGTAAATGGCGACGATGTGGAAGCAGTAGTATATGCCGTGAATATGGCTATGGAATACCGACAAAAATTTGATACCGATGTATATGTTGATTTATTGGGCTATAGAAAATATGGACATAACGAAGGTGATGAACCACGCTTTACGCAACCATTATTATATAAGTTGATAGAGCAACATCCAAACCCAAGAGAAATATATAAAAGTAAATTGGAAAGTAGCGGTGTTATAGAAGCCAATCTCGCCAAAGAAATGGATGATGGCTTTAGACAAATGCTTCAAGAGCGACTGAACGAATCGAAAGAAAGTGGATTGGGTAAAATAACAAATTTTATTGAAAGCTATTGGAAAGGATTGGGCATTGCCCATAAAGAAGACTTTCAAAAACCATCGCCCAATACAAAGGTTACGCAGAAACTATATACAGAATTGGCTGAAAAACTAACTGATATTCCCAAAGATTTTAAACCCATTAATAAGATACAAAAATTATTTGGTGATAGAAAAAATATGATAAAAAACGATAGCTACGATTGGGCTATGGGCGAACTGATGGCTTATGCTACATTGAACAACGAAGGTTATGATGTGCGGATGAGCGGGCAGGATTGCGAACGCGGAACTTTTAGTCATCGCCATGCAGTTATTAAAAGAGAAGACTCAGAAGAAGTATATATACCTTTAGCTAATATAGGAAATAAAGGAAAATTTGAAATATATAATTCATTGCTTAGCGAATATGCAGTACTCGGTTTTGAATATGGTTATGCATTGGCCACACCCAAGTGTTTAACGATATGGGAAGCACAGTTTGGCGATTTTGGAAACGGAGCACAAATTATTATAGATCAGTTTATAAGTTCGGCCGGAGCCAAATGGAAAACACCAAACGGACTTGTAATGTTATTACCTCACGGCCAGGAAGGACAAGGCCCCGAGCATAGTAGTGCACGCTTGGAACGTTTCTTACAATTGTGTGCAAACTATAATATGCAGGTAGCCTATCCATCAACCCCTGCAAATTATTTTCATTTATTACGCAGACAATTACACCGCAATTTTAGAATACCTTTAATTGTAATGACACCTAAATCATTACTCCGCCACCCCTTATGTGTAAGCACTTTGAAAGATTTTACTACAGGAGGATTTGTAGAATTAATAGATGATACAACAGTAAAACCAGCACAAGTAAAACGTGTATTATTCTGCACCGGAAAAATATATTATGAATTGTTGGCGAAAAAAATTGCGGACAAAAGAAATGATATAGCCATCGTACGAATAGAGCAATTATATCCTTTGCCAGAAGAGCAGATGGCAGCTATCAGAAAGAAGTATAATAAAGCACAATACTACTGGGTACAAGAAGAACCCAAAAACCAAGGTGCCTGGACGTTCTTACTACGCAGCGAAGATAGTTTCTCCATGAAACTAGTAAGCCGCAAATCCAGTGCATCATCAGCATCCGGCTTCTCAAAAGTATTTGCAAAAGAGCAGGCTGATATTTTGGCGGAGGCGTTTGCGAAATAGTATATTGTCTGACCCGAAGCATCGGGTCACGGATTACGTGGATTAAAGGATTTCACGGATTATTATATGATAGATAGCTTTGGTCTCCCCTGTACTGCCTTTGGTCGTGCGTTGTCGCCGACCAAAAGGATGAGCCACGCTGCTTCGGCCACACAGGCCCTCGCTGTCTGAATCACGGATTACACAGATTAAAAGATTTCACGGATTTATTATACAAATTAAGGATTCAGATTTTTATATATTAGTAAGCTACTTAGAAAAACAATACAGCTTTCAATTATAAAAATTCTTAGGTAGCTTCTAATTTTATATTGTATAATTAAATCTATAATTATACTGACTGCAATATAAGGAATGGCCATTATCATAAATAAGCCAACATAACCATGATAAGGTGGTATGCATATATAAATGCCAAGTGCTATTAAAACTAAGCAAATAATATTAATTGGTGTTATCCTATACTTCCACCTTGTATCTTTTGAATTCTCATTCATATAATGGTATATATTAAGAGTTTGATTTCTTACTCATCATCCAACCCCAAATCCAAATTCGTAAACGCCGTCTGCAACTCAGCCAAACTATGGTTGTCCTTAGCCAACTTGGCTTTCTCAATTCCAGTTTTATATATTTCCAATGCTTCGTCTTTCAATTCTCTTCTAGCATATAATTTTCCCAAGTGATAATATGTAGCCACATAATCCGGGAAGTTTTCTTGTAATATATTATAATACTTTAGTGCTTCATCATCTTGTCCGCATTGTACATATTCGTTTGCGAGTGCATATATCACAAAAGTATCATTGGGAGTTGCGGTATAAAACTCGAGTAGTTTGTTGATGCGGTGGTTGCGGTCCATGGGTATTGAGTGAAAAGTGAAAAACTATCCCGATAGCTATCGGGAGTGAAAAGTTGTAGGCAAAGATATAGCTTTTGTGATAAGTATTATAAGAGGCGTTTATCGCAGATATTCAACTCCTTCAGAGTTGCGTTCAAGGACGATTTCAGTTACCCCACATTTCATGCGGGGTTATTCAAGTTCAACTCCTTCAGAGTTGATAAGATAGTTGTTGTATTATTACCTCAAGCTGGAATCCTGAAGGGATTCAATTTCAATAACCCCGCATGGAATGCGGAGGGGTGGAGATAAAAAGCGACGAACTACAACTCTGAAGGAGTTGAATAACTGCGGCGAACGTTAGTTCTTGTTCTTAAATCAAGCTATGTATGTGTGAAAGTCTATTAGAATGGAGATGTAGAGGGGCTAGTCCACCACCCTCAACTTTTTAAAATTACCCTTGCCCACCTGCTCATTCACACTATCGGGCAATTCCGTATGAAAGTATTGCAGCTTTATCAAACTATCGGTGGGTATAATATATATATTGCTTGTATCCGCTTGTTGGGATTTGATTAAACTATCATTGGCTTTTTTCAAAGCACTGCTCATCTGGAAATAATATTCGGTATCATTTTTTTCCTCAGCTTGCTTATTGTTGGAATATATAATATAGGCCACACACATTACGGTGCATACGATGAAAAATACCATCACAACTTGTATGGTCTTTACTTGTTTTGAGTTGAGCATGTTCGGGTGCAAAAATAACCATTAGCAATTAACATTGTTATACACTTAATTTTGCAGCACACACAATTATGGAAATTACAGTAAAGCAATTGCTACAGGCCCTGAGCAATGTAGATGATCCCGATTTAAAAAAAGATATCGTTACGCTGGGTATGGTGCAGAAGATTGATATCGGGCCAAGCAAAATATATTTCGAGGTGGAGCTTACCACACCCGCTTGCCCCATGAAAGATATGATACAACATGCTTGTACCACAGCAGTTCGCCATTTTATTAGCAAGGATATTGATTTGGAAATAAAGATGACAAGCCGTGTAACCGGGCAAGAGCGGCATGAGTTGAAAGGAATTAAAAATATGATAGCCATAGCATCGGGCAAGGGCGGTGTGGGCAAATCGACCATTGCCGTGAACCTTGCACTGGCACTGGCAAAGGCGGGGGCAAAGACAGGTTTGTTGGATGCAGATATATATGGTCCGTCTATTCCCACCATGTTGGGCTTGCATAAAAGTCCCTTGGAAATGCGTGAAGTGAATGGAAAAAATATGATGGTGCCTATAGATAAATTTGGAATCAAAGCTATATCTGTTGGTTTGATAGTAGAGCCCGGACAAGCCATTGTATGGCGTGGCCCTATGATATCATCAGCTCTTCGTCAATTAATGAACGATGTGGACTGGGGCGATTTGGATTATTTGATAATCGATCTTCCTCCTGGAACAGGCGATATACAACTCACCCTTTGCCAAAACTTTCCTTTAACTGGCGTTGTGTTAGTTACCACCCCCCAACAAGTAGCACTCGACGATGCAGAAAAGGCAGCAGCCATGTTCAATATGCCTATGATAAAAGTACCTTTATTGGGCGTGGTAGAAAACATGTCATGGTTCACCCCGCCTGAATTGCCCGATAGCAAGTATTATATATTTGGCGAAGGTGGTGGGCAGAAGTTGGCCACACAATTCGGTATAGAATTATTGGGGCAAATACCACTATCAATCCCTGTGGGCAAAGGAGGCGATGAAGGCGTGCCGATAGTTGCTTCGGCAAATGCTATATTATCAAAAGCATTTAATGAGATGGCTGGGCAGGTGGCGAGGCAAATATCTATAGTAAACAGTATGAAAACACAAAATGTAGTTCCTGTTTAAAATGTGATTAAAATTCAGTAATTTTGAATCCCCAAAATGCAAGAAGAATTAAAACCCCGAATTGAAGAAGCACTAAATGCCATGAGACCTTATCTGATAGCAGATGGGGGCAATGTTGAGCTAGTAGATATTACCCCTGATATGGTGGTACGACTTAGATTAATTGGCTCGTGCCGCAGTTGCGATATGAGCAATATGACGATGAAAGCAGGATTGGAAGAAGGTATCCGCAGGGCCATCCCCGAAATACGATCTGTTATATCCATTAATTGAATCCATGTTTTATTTAAGCACTAATTACAAAAAGTTTAGTAGGGTTTTGGCTAGTCATCCATTTAAAATATTTTTTTTCACCCTAATAATTAGGGTTTGATGCAACCTTATCTAATCAAGCAAAGTTATACAAGCATATTATATTAATGTTAGAAACACCAATAATAGCAGATGAGGCTCCCAGAGCAAAGAAACCAGATTGGTTGAAAGTGAAATTGCCTACCGGGCAAAATTATTTGAATGTACGCAAACTGGTTGATGAATATAAACTTCATACAATCTGCGAGAGTGGCAATTGCCCCAATATGGGCGAATGCTGGGGGGCAGGCACAGCTACCTTTATGATATTGGGAAATGTATGTACCCGTTCATGCTCCTTTTGTGCCGTAGCCACAGGCCGCCCTACTGAATATGATTTGGACGAACCAACCCGTGTGGCAGAAGCAATAAGACTAATGGGCGTAAAACATGCCGTTATTACCTCAGTAAACAGAGACGAACTAAAAGATAAAGGAGCTTTGGTATGGGCTGATACTATTAGATTGGTAAAAGAGCAAAATCCACAAACGACTATAGAAACTTTAATTCCCGACTTTCAAGCAAAATGGGATTTATTGTACCAAGTAATAGACGAAAAACCTGAAGTGGTATCGCACAATATGGAAACCGTGAAAAGGCTCTATAAAAAAGTGCGGCCACAAGCCAAATATGAAAGAAGCCTAGAGCAGATAAGATTGACCAAAGAAAGAGGAAGACGCACCAAGTCGGGGATTATGCTGGGGATTGGCGAAACCAAACAAGAAGTATTTGAAGCCATGGACGATCTGGCGGCCCACGGATGCGATGTACTGACATTAGGACAATACCTTCAACCTACAAAAATGCATTTGCAAGTGGAAGAATTTATCCACCCCGATATTTTTGCCATGTATAAAGAGGAAGGATTAAGCCGAGGCTTGCAGTATGTTGAATCTGGAGCATTGGTAAGGTCGAGTTATCACAGCGAAAAACATTTATAAGTTTGATTGGTATTGAAAAATGCCGTTAATTTGAAACCACTTTTAAAAAAAACAGATATGAAAAAGTTTACGATTTGGATTGGAGCTATTGTAATAGCAGGGGGCTTTGCAATAGGCTCTTTTATTAATGAGGGCAAGGATTACACCACTCGCACATCGCGTTTGCAAATAGATGGCGGGGGTGAAGAATGGGAAGAATATTCCTCAACAGCTTATGCTGAGATGATGCACAAATTAAGGGCAAATCAAATTACTGATAAAGTTGATCCGCGAGATGTAAATAATGCGATACGACAGGCCGATGCTTTAATAAACCAACGTGCAACCAAGTGGCCGCTAGATTGGGAAGAAAAAGGACCTGATAATGTAGGCGGACGTACCCGTGCTGTATTGATAGACAATCAGGACTCGACACAAAAAACCATCTACACAGGGGGCGTTAGTGGCGGTCTTTGGAAATCAACCACAGGGGGCAGCTCTTGGTTAAGAATTGATACCAAGAAAAACAACCACTGCATAAGCAGCATTGCCCAAACACCAAATGGCGATATTTATTATGGTACTGGAGAAGAAGCTTTTCTCAGGCTAAATTTTGCAATAGGCACAGCTAACAGTGGTTTTATTGGCGGTGGCGTTTACTTGCTAAAGAACGGGGGAGCTAGTTTTGATTTGCTCCCCAAAACAGATCCCAATAACTTTGGTGCCTGGGCATCGGTGCAGGCAATGGCCAGCGACCCTATTAGCAATCGCGTATATGCAGCCACAGCAGGAGGTTACTATTATAGTGAAGACCAGGGGAAAAACTGGAATAAAGCTACAGGCGGGCCCAATGCACTATGTATGGACCTGAAAGTAGCAAGCAATGGTAAGGTATTCGTGAGCACACCAACAGGAATTTTCAGGAGCGATGATGGCAAATCAACTTTTACCAAAGTGAGCAAAACACCTATGGGCAGTGCTACCAGCAGAATTTCGATTGCAATATCTCAATCGAATGCCAACTATATATATGCAATGGCGGCAACAGCATCAAATACAAGACTGGAAGGAGTTTACCAATCGAAAGATGCAGGTGATACCTGGACCAAAATTGCATCGGGAGCAGCATCGCCTGCCGACTTTGACCCGTTGTCGAATGGACTACAAGGTCAGGGTAACTGGAACAATGTAATTGCCGTTGACCCAACCGATCCTGAACGCATATTTGCAGCAGGTGTTGATTGGTGGGAATGGCAGGGGCCGGGCCGCGGTACAAAATCTGGGTGGAATAAAACCGCCCTAACAGGAGCAAGCGAATTCAGTCCCTATTATATACATTCTGACAAACATGTTATTATATTTGCCAATGTAGATGCCCAGAATAAAAAATTCTCTACCTATATTGGTTCTGATGGGGGTATCAGCAACTCAACAGATGGCTGTAAAACTTTTTATACGTCAAACAAAGGTTATAATGTTACCCAATTTTATGATGTAGCTGCAGACTGGCGTGGAAACATTGTTGGCGGAACACAAGATAATGGAACACAATTTATTAATGGGAGCCGCAATACCACACAGGGTGCGGTTGAAGTATTTGGGGGAGATGGATTCCAATGTGAAATATCGCATATCAATCCACAGATCATGTTTTATAGTACTTATAATGGGGGTGTAACAAGATCATTAACTGGCGGCACCTCTGAAGACTTCTTTTACGATTGCGATATGATAAATAAGTTAGACCCTAAGTATGGTTCGGCTTCTGGCTTATCTAAATGCTCAGATAAAAAAAGTGGCTTTAGCAAAATATTTAATACCCCTATTCTATTCAGAGAACATTATCAAGATTCATCGTCGCTATTTGCCGTGGGCATGAACAATACAAATGGGGATGGCGGTGCTGTTTTCATTACACGCGAAGCATTGATAAAAAACAAATTGAGCAATGATGGAAAACCTGTATGGTATAGACTTGAGCAATGGAGTCCTTCCACAGGCGGGGAACCCAAAAGTTTTGGGATAAGTAATAATTGGAATAATTTATACTGTGGCACTTATAATGGCAAGCTGTTCCGTTTTGCCGGTCTTAACCCTGCAACTTATACTGATACGGTTATATCCACCATTACTAAACCCGTAAAAGACAGCTTGTTTATACGCACTGTTGATGGAGTTGCATTTCAAGAGATTGGCAATAATAAATTCGGTGGCCGTGTAATTACAGGTGTGGAAGTTGACCCTAACGATTCTAACCATATAATTGTATCTTTGGCAAACTATGGCAATTCTGTATATTTATATGAAACCTATAATGCTTTGGATACAATAGCAGCCAATGTTACTTTTACCTCAATACAGGGCAATTTGCCACAAATGCCCGTTTATGATATTGCCATCAATATAGATGACAGCAAAAAATTAGTAGCAGCTACCGATTTAGGAATCTGGACCAGCGACGATGGTGGACAAACATGGAAAGAAGCCAATAATGGAATGGAACGCGTGCCTGTATTTAGTATCAAACAATATGAAGACCGCCCTTGGATGGGCCCAACGTTTTATATAGGAACACATGGCCGTGGTTTCTTTATGAGCAACAGCCAAGTTACGGGTGTTGAAGAGCCACAAACAGAGGTTAACACTACCAACCTTAGCGTTTATCCAAACCCCGCAACCGACAATATTAACCTCACTTTCAACTTGCAAAAAACATCCAATGTGTTTGTATCCGTAATTGATTTAACAGGGAAGCAAGTATTCAATACTGAGCTATATAGCGTGGGCAGTGGTAACCAAAATATCCCCATCAATGTTTCCGATTTAAAAGCTGGCACCTATCTGGTCTTCCTCAAACAGAATGGGCGACAGGAAGTAAAGAAATTTATTAAACTATAAAAATATTATTGAAACAAAAACCCCAGCCATGCCGTCAATATGGTTGGGGTTTTTTGTTTGGTCTTATATTTGAATCCCTGATATAATATGCAAAAATTAAAACTATTAATCCTGTTTATAGGATTTGCCCAACTTGGATTTGCCGGAGACACAACCAGTGTATTCCCAAAAAAATTGTATTCGGAACCCCAACATACACCCACAGCAAAAATTATCGCAGATGTATTGTCGCACAATCATTATAACAGGGTGGTAATAGACGACAATTTTTCAATTAAAGTATATAATAAGTATTTACAAATTCTGGATGATGGGAGACAGTATTTTTTAGCCTCCGATATACAATCGTTTGATAAATATAAAACCGAACTAGATGATGCATTGAAGGTGGGCAATAGCGATGCAGGTTTTTATATATATAATACTTACCTGAATAGAATTGCTAAACGAATTGATTTTGTAAAAACACTGCTTAAAGATACCTTTACTTTTATCAACGAAGATTATTTTCAATTTGATAGAGAAAAACTACCTTGGTTTGATGATGAAGGTGAACAAAATATATGGTGGACAAAGAAACTGAAGTACGAAGCCCTGCAAATGAAATTGGCTGGCAAAAATGGTACAGAAATAAATGAGACTATCATAAAACGTTATAATAACTTTCGTACACAAATGTCGAAAATAAAGAGCGAGGATGCTTTTTCGTCCTATATGAACGCCTTTACCGGTTGTGTTGACCCACATACCGATTATTTTTCGCCCCGTGTGGCAGAAGACTTTCATGTAAATATGTCGCAGCAGCTTAAAGGTATTGGAGCTACACTTACCCTCGATGGGGAATATACCAAAGTGCGTGAACTGGTAAAGGGCGGGCCCGCAGACCGCAGCAAAGCTATTTTTGATGGCGATAAAATAGTAGCGGTAGGCCAAGGCAAAGAAGGAGAACTGGTAGATGTGGTTGGATGGCGTTTGGACGATGTTGTAGCACTTATCCGTGGTGAAAAAGACACTTGGGTAAAGCTACAAATTATCCCCAAAACCGCTGGCCCTACCGACCCCAGAAAAGTAATTGAAATAAAAAGAGATATCATACGGCTGGAAGAACAACGTGCAAAATGCGAGATTAAAAATTTAACACGCGGCAAAAAAGAGTATAAACTTGGAGTAATTAATTTGCCTGTTTTCTATCAGGGCACCACAGCCGATGTAAAAAAGCTATTGGACTCGCTAAAACGTGAAAAAATACAAGCCCTTGTTTTCGATTTACGTAACAATACCGGCGGTTCCTTGCAAGAAGCAATTACCTTATCTGGCTTATTTATTAAGAAAGGCCCAGTGGTGCAAGTAAAAAACCTGTATGGGCAAATAGAGGTAGATGAAGACCGTGACTCCAATGTATTCTTTTCAGGCCCCATGACCGTGTTGGTAAACCGTGGCAGTGCTTCGGCTTCCGAAATATTTGCTGCTGCCCTGCAAGATTATCACAGGGCATTGATAGTGGGCGAACGCACTTATGGCAAAGGCACCGTTCAGAATATTATGGACATGAACCAGTTTTATGAAAGCAATCCTACCGGCCCCAAAATGGGGGAGATAAAACCCACCATTGCCAAGTTCTATAGAATTACCGGGGGCAGTACCCAGCACCGTGGTGTAATACCCGATGTGCAATTCCCTTCTTTAATAGACTCCACACTGTTCGGTGAAAGTGCCGATCCTTATGCTCTTCCTTATGATGAAATTGCACCATCACAATTTATACAATTGACCGAGCTTGATAAATATAAATTGTCCTTAATGGACGACCACCAAAAAAGGATGGATAAAAATCCTGAATTCCAATATTTGGAAGAAGACTTTGAAGAAAAAGAAAAACAGAAAGAAGAAAAACTTTTGTCATTGCAACTAACCGCTGCACAAGCTCAAGTAGACAAGCGTAAAGAAAAAGAAAACGCCAGAAATGCCAAACGCAAGCTCGATAAAAGCAACAAAGTTTCAAAGAAAGAAGAAGGGGAAGAAGACAGCCCAAGCGACACTGGCAAATATGACTTGATAATGGACGAAGGGACTCAAATATTGGAAGATTGGTTAGAGCTAGCCAAACTATCAAACAAATGATTTGACCAGCTCTCCTATTTAACCGATATTTGCACTCGAATATTGGTCCCGTAGTTCAATGGATAGAATAGAAGTTTCCTAAACTTTTGATATGGGTTCGATTCCCGTCGGGACTACTTTTAACTGCTTTAGTGTAAATTCTCCGTCAATCACACATACTGCAATTTTACCATCTGTAGGTTCAAGTGCTTTATCAATTATCAATAGGTCTTTGTCATTGATACCCGCTTCAATCATTGGCATTCCATCCACCTTGGCAGTATGTGTTGTTGATTGGTGTTTTATAAGGTATTCATTAAGGTCTATCGAGCTGTCCATAAAATCAGCCGCAGGGGAAGGGAAACCCGCACTTATACCTCCTTCGATAAGGGGCAATGATATTTTAGTTTCGGTTGAAACCTTGTATATCCTTAGTTTTCCTGATGTATTTAGTGTAATTAATTTCATAAAACGGGGTTGCAATATCTTGTATTATGCTTGTTCGGTTGATAACATTGTTTAAATTAAAAATGCACATTTATTGATTCGTGTTGGTTTCTTTTGGCAAATGTTGGCATGAAGCATTCGTCTAACAATTTATATTAACATTGCCCAAGAAAAGGAAGTTTTTTCCAACTCTACAAAACACTCTTTGTTTCCAGATTACAATTTTGTGCTTACATTTGACAAAATTTGACAAGCCAAACTAAATACCCATATCGTGAAGCATTTAGGACAGAGAATCAGAGAACTGAGAGAGAAGCAAAACCTTCTTCTCAGACAGGTTGCTGCACAACTTGAAGTGGACACCGCTTTAATGAGCAAGATTGAAAGAGGTGAACGCAACGCTTCAAAGCAACAGGTAATTCACATTGCAAAGTTTCTCAAAGCAGACGAGGATGAACTCTTGACACTTTGGTTAGCTGACAAATTAGAAAGTGCAGTTGGAGAAGAAAATCATTTGGCATCTGATGCTATGAACCTTGCAAAAAAGAAATTTAAGAAATGAAAAAAGGAATCAAACTCATAGACAATTCTTCAAACGAATATCAACTTGGCAGTGTGCTGAAAGAGTTGATTGCAGACAATTCCTATTCTCAGATTTCCGTTGCGACAGGTTATTGGGATTTGCCAGGCATGGTTGAAATACTTCCTGAACTTTCTCAATTTTTAGAGAGAGAAAATATTTCTTTCCGCTTGTTGCTTGGCGAAGAACCTTCCGTGAAAGCGTATCAGGTTAAGAAACCTGCACTGCAAGACCCCGACTTCCCACAGAAATATTTGAAGAAAGATTTAGAGGACTTGCAACTGAAAGAGGAGTTTCAAAAAGTTGCCGACTTGTTGGGCAAATATATGAATGAAACCAACACAGGAAAAATTCAAATCAAAGTTTACCAAAAGAATTTCCTTCATGCTAAGTGTTACATTTTTGGAACTGATTCCGAAAATGCCGTTGGCATTATCGGCAGTTCCAATTTCACCAAGCAGGGAATGTTTGGCAATCTTGAATTGAATCAGTTTGAGGACAACAACGCAACAGTAAATTTTCTTCGCAAAAATTTAACGCAGCATCCATCGCACCGAACATGGTTTGAAGAACTTTGGAACGACAGTATGGATTGGGCAAAAACTTTCAAAGAAGAAATTCTTGCATTGAGCAAGCACGGAGGAATTTGTTTCAGTGCATATGAAATGTATATCCATGCCTTGTATCGCATCTACGGACAGGACTTATTAGACGAGAAAGAAAACAAAGTTGACATTGACGACCCGACATCGGGCAAACCGCAACTGCTGAAATTTCAAATTCAGAACGCAAACAGTTTAATAAAGAAATTGGAACGCCAAGGCGTTGCAATGCTTTCTGATTCTGTTGGCTTAGGTAAAACTTACACGGCTATTAAAGTGATTGAGTATTACAAACACAATATGAATCAGCGTGTAGTTGTGATTGCACCAGCAGGACTGCTTCCGCAATGGAGAAAAGCATTTGATGATTTCCGAGTGATTCACATTCCTGAGATTTACAGTTTGCAAGACACGGAACGAATAAAAGATGTTCGTGAAAATTTACAATCCATTCCAGTTGGTTTGTTTGTGTTTGATGAAAGTCATAATCTCAGAAATGATGGTGGTGGAAGATGGAAAGTATTTACTGAATGGCGTATGGGAAATCAGAATTCAAAAACACTATTAGTTACCGCAACACCAATTAATAATCAGTTGTCTGATTTAACAAATCAAATTAATATGGCTTCTGGTGGTGATTTGGCAGGGCTGGGGAAATTTTATGACCGTAGCAGACAAAAATATTTTACGCTGAAAGAACGGCTGGAACTTTTGCAAACCGATATGAGAAGGCAAATTCGGGACAATAATGGTGTTATTGATTATCAGCAAATCAAAGAACAACTTACTCCCCTGCTCAACCGCTTTATTGTTAGACGGACAAGGCAGGGAATTGAAAAAGAATATCCAGAAGGTTTGGAGATAAACGGCAAACTGCAAAAGTTTCCGAAATCAACTCCGAACAATCTGGAGTATAAAGTTCAAAATCAGTTCAAACAACAACTGCTGAAATATGCAGAGCAAAACGCAGAGTTGACAAGAGCTTTCAACTATGAAATAAACAGTTTGGCAGAGTTAGAATACTTAGCACATCCGCTTGACTTGTTTGACCATTACACCGAAAGAGAAAAACCAATTCAATCATCACTTGAAATTATTTACACAGCACTATTGAGTTTAGGGTTTCCATGTTATCGCTACAACATTTACCGCCATGCTTATTACGATAGAAAGCGGGGAGAATTAGAACTGAACGCAGACGACAACCGGGAACTCAGCAGACAAATCGGTATTTACGGAATTTTCAGAACAGTATTTTTAAAGCGTTTGGAATCTTCTCTTTTCTCCATCAATAAATCAATTGATAGTTACGAAAGAAAATTAAAAGATTTTCAAACCAAATTGGAGAAGTTCAACAAAATTATTTCTGTAAAAAACCTTTCTGCTTTGAACAAAGCCATTGATGCTTACAACGAACAGAACGCAGAAGAAGATGAACTGGATTTTGACATAGAATCGTTTGAAGAAGGTGAACAGGAATTTGTAACCATCGTTGCAGACGAAGGCATTTTCAATGTGGCACAACTGAAAACAGACATTAAAAAAGACCTATCTATTGTCAGTATTTTGAAACAACAACTTGCTCTGCTATTAAAGAAGGATGATAAAATTCAGGAATTAGCAAAACACCTGAATCAGAATGAAGACAGAAAAGTTTTAGTGTTTACCTACTTTGCTGATACGCTGAAATATTTGGAAGCAAATCTTTCTCAATATTTGGTGAAGAATAAAAATATTGAATTTGCATTGGGTTCAAAAGGAGAGATTGAAGATTTTGCAAAACGCTTTGCACCCGTTTCAAAAAAATACAATCTCAAGGACGGAGAAAAAGAAATTGATTTCCTGATTGCCACCGACAAACTTTCGGAAGGGCAAAACTTGCAGGATTGCGGAATGATTGTGAATTATGATTTACACTGGAATCCAGTTCGGATGATTCAACGCAACGGCAGGATAAATCGTTTGGGAACTGTGCACGAAGAAATTTTTATTTACAATTTCAGACCCGAAGAACAGTTGGAAAATTATTTACAGTTGGTGAGAAAACTGCAAGCCAAAATAGATTTGATTCGTTACACAGTTGGAACAGACCAATCCATTTTGGATGAAGACCCGACACCACAGGATTTTACCGAAGACCTTTACAGCCGTGATGAAAAGAAACGCTTGGCAGCGTTTCAAAAAATATTTGAAACTTCTGAATTGCTTGCAGCAGAAGATTTATTTATGGATGACCTCAGAGCATTTGACCGCAACGAAGTTTTCACTGCTGAATACAAAGAGCAAATAAAAAATTTGCCTAAAGGCAAATGGGGCAAAGTGCAAATGAGAAAAGAGGAAGATGATTTTATTCACTTGGCACATTTGGCAGCAGGAGAAGATGCAACTTTTGAAGCAGGATATTTTGTTGCATTCAGTAAAGATAAAATCGGTGAACTCTTTACAACAGCAGAAGGATTGCTTTCTATCAAAGCAACCAGTGAACAGAATGAACGCTTTGCCGACAAGTTCAAAAGCAAACCCGAAACCGAAGCATACATTTTAGATTTCATTGAACGCTACCAGTTTTCGGAAGAAGAACATCAGGTGCGATACAACCAACCGCAACAGGCAGCCATTGCATTTGTAATAAATAAAATGATGGAATACGGTTATGCAGTTTCAGAAATTGACAAGGTGAGCAATTCTGTTTTGCATTCGCAAAACGCTTACATCAATAAAGAAAATTTAAAGTTGGTGCGACTGATAAACCGTTTGAACCGCAGACAGGAACACATAGGCGATGAAATCATAAAACAATTTATTTCATTGGCAAATCAATACAAGCCCGAAGAAAAAACAGAGAAAGCACCACTGAATGAAATCATACAAATATTTGCATAGCTATGGAAAATAAACTTACAAATCCGAATCAAACTGTCTTTGAGCAAATCAAAGAAGTAGATGAAAGTGGAATTGAATTTTGGGGAGCAAGAAAAATTTCTAAGATTTTGGAATATGCCGAATTCAGAAATTTTCTTCCTGTAATTGAGAGAGCAAAAGCCGCCTGCAAGAACAGTGGACAGCTACCTGAAAACCATTTCGTGGATTACCACGAGATGGTAGGAATTGGCTCAGGTGCTGAACGCAAAATGGAAAGTTTCAAACTCTCCCGTTACGCCTGTTACCTCATCGTTCAGAATGCCGACCCTTCAAAAGAAATTGTTGCATTGGGGCAAACCTACTTTGCAACACAAACCCGTTTGCAGGAGATACAGCAAATGGAAGCGTATCAACAATTAAAAACCGAAGAAGAAAAGCGAATGTTCCTTCGCAAAGAAATGTTTGAGCACAACAAACAGTTGGCGGCTGCTGCAAAAAACGCAGGAGTAATTGACCCTATTGATTATGCCATTTTTCAGAATCACGGTTACATGGGTTTGTATGGTGGATTAGATGCAAAAGGAATTCACCGCAAAAAAGGGTTGAAGAAAAGCGAACAGATTTTAGACCACATGGGAAGCACCGAGTTGGCTGCAAATCTTTTCCGTGCTACACAAACTGAAGATAAACTGAAAAGAGAAAACATCAAGGGAAAACAAAAAGCCAATCAAACACATTTTGAAGTGGGCAAAAAAGTTCGCAAAACAATTCAGGAACTTGGCGGCACTATGCCAGAGAATTTGCCCAAAGCAGACAGCATTAAAAAAATCGGTAAAAGCAAAGAGCCGAAGAAACTCAAGAAATAAGAATGACGATAGCAGACATAAATAAAATTCTTTCACGGCTTGCGGATAACCCGACAAGAGAAAATATTCTTGACTTTTCTTTTGGCTTGTTGCAATGGATGAACATTGAACCCAACGCAGCAAACAAACCGCAACTGCTTTCACCGCAAACACAAAAGCTGAAAGATTTTTTGGCAACCGCACCGCAAACAGTGCAACCGCAGTTGTATCGCATTAGTGCCGACAATCAAAATATCCGTGTTCGTTTTGCAGTGCTTAAAAAGTTGAAGAAAGAATACATCAGCCAGTTGGTTGACAACGACCCAGGGCTTGGCAGTTATCAATCATTCAGCAAAGGATTGATACAGCAGAATGGAACAAGTTTTATTCCTACACAACCTTACTTCATTCACTTTGTAACCACACCCGATTACGATAAATTGGTTTTAATTTTTAATCAAGGCGAACAGAAAAGAATTGTTTCGTTTCGCAACCGATTAACCAATACACAATACAATAAAATTATTCAGTTGTGGCAGAGCATCGGCACAAAACCGAAACCTGAAATTGCCGACCTGCTTTGGAAATCGCTTGACATAAAAGAAGTAAACAAAGAATTTTACAAGCAGATAAAAGAACGCTTTGATGCACTGTTGGGAATATTGTCTGAACCAGGATTTACAGGATTAAAAGATGATAGGATTCAGAATCTCATAAAGCAATTCACAGTAAGATTTTTAGGTCGCTACATTTTTTGCTGGTTCCTGAAAGAAAAAAATCACAATGGGGTCAGTATGATTCCCTATGAATTAATCAGCAGCAATGAAATCAAAAAGTTTAAAGCAGATGGAAAGAGTTTCTACCATGAACGATTGCTAAAGTTGTTTTTCGGAACACTTAATACTTTAGTTGCAAACAGAGATTGGTTGATGCCTGAACCTGTTGATACCAAAAATAAATTTGAAAGAATTCCTTACTTAAACGGAGGACTCTTTGATGATAACAATGAAGAAGACAGACTTTTCAATTCATTGCAATTTAATATCAACGATTGGCTGATAAAATTCGTAGAAATCTTAGAGAGTTATGATTTTACGGTGGACGAAAGCAGCAGCCAGTATCAGCAGGTTGCAGTTGACCCCGAAATGTTGGGAAGAATTTTTGAAAATCTTTTGGCAAGCCAAAACGAAGAAACCGAAAAGTTAGCCAACCAACGCAAAGCGTTCGGGGCATTTTATACTCCACGTGAAATTGTGGACTACATGGTGAATGAAAGCATCAAAGCCTTTCTGCAAACACAGTGGGAGCAACACATCATTGAGGAGAAAAGCAAAAAGCTAAACAATCCCGAACAGGCAGGTGATATTTTCGGAAATAGAAAACCGCAGCAATTAGTCATTGAAACAAAACGCTACGAACTGAAACCCGAAGAAAAAAACAAAATTGAAAAAGCACTTGAAACTTTATTTGCGTCAAACCCCGATGCAGGACATTTAAAAAAAGAAGAAAAGAATTTGCTCCTGAACTTTTTAGAGCAGATAAAAATTCTTGACCCTGCATGTGGAAGCGGTGCTTTCCCTATGGGCATATTGCACAAGTTGGTTGAGCTGAATGAAGTGTTAGGAACAGTAAAAAGCAGTTATGAATTAAAGAAAGATATTCTGAGTCAGAATATTTACGGAGTGGACATCATGCCAATGGCAATTGAGATTGCACGACTAAGGGCATGGCTAAGTCTGGTATTGGAAGAAGATTACAAACCGAACGACCCCAAACACAACTTTGGCGTAAAGCCATTGCCAAACCTCGATTTTAAGTTTGTTTGTGCAAACAGTTTGATTGATTTGGGGTTAGATGCTTTTATACAGGAAAGTAAAGGCACATTGCATGAAGGGTTCACACAAAAATTGGTAACGCAACTGAAAGGATTAGAAAGTTTGCGGAAACAATTTTTCACTCCTGCATTGGCAAGCACCGAAAAAGAAAAGCTGAAACACGAGTATTTGAAGAAACGAGATGAAGTAGTTGCCAATATTGAAAAGGAAAGCGAACCTGTATTAACAGCGATTGCACAAAAGATAAAACATTGGAATCCATTTGACGACAGCCACCCAAGCACTTTCTTTTCTCCCACATGGATGTTTGGAATTGACAAAGGTTTTGATTTAGTGATTGGAAATCCGCCTTATATCCAGATGCAAAAGAACCACGGACAATTAGCAAACCAGTTGAAAGATGCCGGATACTCTACTTACGAAAGAACAGGCGATGTGTATGCAATTTTCTATGAACTTGGTTTTAAGTTGTTACAAAAAAAAGGTGTGCATACTTTCATTACTTCCAGTCAATGGTTGAAAGCAAGTTATAGAAAGTCATTAAGGAAATTATTTCTTACAAAGAATCCGTTGAAGTTAATTGCATTGGGACCCGGAATTTTTGAAAGTGCTGTTGTGGACACAAATATTTTGATTGCAAAAAATGAAAGCAATAAAAATAAACTTGTAGGAAGCACAGTAGATAAACCCGAACAACTGAATCACCTCAATGATTTGAAATATCAAACTATGCCTTATGTTACAGTTGAAAATTGGGCAATCTTAAATGATGGTAATCAATCTATCAATGAGAAAATAAAAGCAAAAGGAAAACCATTGAGTGAATGGAAAATTCAAATCAATTTCGGAATTAAAACTGGATACAACGAAGCATTTATTATTGATGAAGCAAAAAGAAAAGAACTAATTAAAGCTGATGCAAAGAATGACAAAATAATAAGACCGATTTTAAAAGGAAGAGAGATTGATAAATATATTTCCCATTGGGAAAACGATTATATTGTTTTTATTCCTTGGCATTTCCCTCTTCAGGATAATTCTTTAACAGTTGGTGCATCTGTGGAAGCAGAAAAAGAATTTTCTAAAAAATTTAAAGTCATTTATGATTATCTTAAATCTCATAAAAAAGGATTATCAGATAGGAATCAAGCTGAAACAGGAATCAGATATGAATGGTATGCTTTGCAAAGATGTGCAGCGACTTACCTCAATGAATTTTCAAAGGAAAAAGTCATTTGGAAACGCATTGGCTCAAAACTTCGCTTTTCATATTCTGATAAAGAAATTTATTGCTTAGATAGTACCTGCATTGCCACAGGAGAAAAAATAAAATACCTCACAGCACTACTCAATTCAAAACTTTGCAACTACCAACTTTTTGAATCAGCACCAAAAACAGGAATGGGAGATTTAATCATCAGTGTTCAGGCACTTGAACCATTGCTTGTTTATTACCCAACAGACAAAGAGCAAAAGCAAATTGAAAAGTTGGTTGATGAAATTCTGAGAAAGAAAAAAGCAAACCAAGACACTACATCCTTAGAAAAAGAAATTGATATTTTGGTTTACAAACTGTATGAACTGACATACGATGAAGTAAAAATAATAGACAAAGATTTTTGGTTGAGTAAGGAGGAATTTAAAAATTACAATTTGCAAAAAGCATAGTGACGGAACTATTTGACAACAGATACCGCTTTGTTCAAGACCTTGAGAAAGGAGGATTTGGAAAAGTTTTTCTTGCGAAAGAAGAAAAGTCAAATCATGTAGTAGCCATTAAGCAATTACACAATCAGGATAAGGAAAAGCAAGACGCATTGGTTTATGAGATGCAAATGGTTGGCAAGTTCAACCATCCAAACATTGTTACCTACAAGCATCATTTTGTTCAGGATGATTTACTTTTCATTGTAATGGAATATTGCCAGTTGGGCAACATGAGAAATTATATCCGAAAAGAAAAAGTTACTTCCACATTCATTTGGAAATGGATGAATACGCTAACTGAAACTTTGCAGTTGGTGCATGAGAAAAAAATTATTCACCACGATATTAAACCCGACAACATTCTTTTCACCGAGGACAGAGTTGTAAAGATTACTGATTTCGGAATTGCAAACACAGGCGGTGGCACACGACCATACATGAGTCCAGAAGCGTTGGGTTGGGTAACAGGTGCAGACATGGATGCACGGGTTGATATTTATGCTTTAGGAGTTACACTGTTAGAATTACTCACAAAGAAAAATCCGTTCTTCGGAAAGTCGGCAGACGAAATTTTAGAAATGCACGACACAAAAGATTTCGGCATTACTGGTTTACCACACTGGCAGCAGGAAATTATTTTGAAAGCGATTGCAAAAATTCCAGAGCAACGCTTTCAAAGCATGAAAGAATTTAACGAGGCAATTCAATCGCAATCTGTTCCCATTGTTTTTGACAAAGAAGTAATCATGGCAGGCGACTTAGCAGCCAAAGCCGATAAACTTTTGAAGTTGAAAAAATGGAGCAGAGCATACACACTGCTTGACTATGCTGAAAGAGAATTGAAGCCAAGTGTGAATGTGATGCAACTGAAAGGGAAATATTTTTTGATGCAGAACAAAATTGAAGAAGCAAAAAATTATTACGAAAAAGCAGTGGCTTGGAATCCGAGATTAGATGTTCAGAAAGATTTGGGTTGGATAAATTTGGAAATGAAAAACTATCCGACTGCAATTTCTCTTTTGTCAGACCACTTGCACCGCAACCCTTCTGACTACGAAGCATACAATCTTTTGCTGCAATGTTTTTATGAAACAAACCGCTACGAATTAGCAATGGACTTAGCCAGAACATTACTTGATGTGGAAGAAGGCAACAAATGTTTTGCAAATAATTACTATATCAGTTGTGCTATGCAAAACATTGGGCAAACAATTTTTCCGAATACCGTTTTGAAAGCAGACAAATCAGAAAATCATTTTTTGAATTACAACTACTCCGTAATTCTTGAAGCGGATGAAGAACGAACTCACAGCTTTGAAAAGAAACCAACTTTGAAATCAAAATTGCTTTTTATGGATTACCGTTTCAATAAATTCAACAGCAGCATACTTTATTGCACCGACAGTAATGTTGATGAAATGAAAACAGGCGAAACGGAAAAACCAATTATCAAGTTTGGTAGAAAAGGATATGATGTAAACGATGTGAAAGTTTCGGGAAGCACAGCCATCAGTCGCAGACATTGTGTAATCATAAACAGCAAAGACGATGTTTGGCTTTATGATTTGGAAAGCACAGGTGTTTATGTAAACAATGAAAGAGTTATTGGAAAAAAGCTATTAAGGGATAAAAACATAATCCGCATTGGCAAAACCGAATACGAAATGACTAACGATAAAAGCAAACTTCTTTAATGCAAAGAATTTTCATCATTGGAGATATTCACGGATGCAGTAAAACTTTCAGAAAATTAGAATTGAGAAAGAAAAAATATCAGGTTCACACATTGAGAGGCAACCACGAACTAATGCTTAACACTATTTTTGCAGTGCAGACGAGCTATCTAGTAACCCTTTTAACTTATAAATCCTCATACAAGCGTCCAATACTGAGTTCGACAACCACCCACTAGGGACTACCAAAAAATCAATGAGGTATTTGATTACCCTTTCACGTCCCACACGTCCCTCAACCCCATCCCTACATAATTAAATGCCATTACCAAAAACATAATGGCCAATCCTGGAACCATTGCCAAATAGGCATGATCCATTACCACATAATTATAGTGTTCTTTAATCATCATACCCCATGAGGGTTCTGGTGGTTGAACACCCAATCCTAAAAAGCTGAGACCTGCTTCTAATAAAATTGCAGTGGCAAAATTGGCAGCACATATTACAACTAATGGTCCCGTAACATTGGGCAATATATGTTTGAATATAATACGTGTATTGCTTGCTCCAATAGTCCTAGCTGCTTCTATATATTCTTTTTCTCGTATGCTGAACACTTGGCCACGCACCACACGGGCTACTTCTACCCACATGGTTAATCCTACGGCTACAAAAACTTGCCAAAATCCTTTTCCCAAAGCAAGCGTAATTGATACTACAATAAGTAAAGTGGGCAATGACCATATCACATTAATCAGCCAACTTATTATATAATCTGTAGTACCTCTATAATATCCTGCGAGTAATCCCAATACCAAACCTAGCAATAAAGATATAGAAACCGCAATAAATCCCACAGACAGTGAAACCCTTGCCCCAATAAGCAAACGACTGAGCAAATCACGCCCAAAACGGTCGGTACCCAGTATATAGTAATTGGTTTTTGTGGGCTCATCTATATTATATAATTTGTCGAATGCTATCGTTTTGTAAATATGGGTGGTGTCATCGGCAGTGGTGTATTCTGCATACGATAAGGTTTTATTTTGTGGATTTATGCTATACTTTTTGATTGGTTTAAATTCAAATGCTTGTTCTTTGCCCTTTGCCAATATAGAAAATATATTTTGCGAAGTAGGGGTTTCTTTTTTAACCAATACCCCTTCTACTTTAAAACCAGGTTTCTGTAAGGCAATCAGCAATTGAATGTCATTGCCATTGGCTGAGTTGTCAGGAGCTATAATATATGCAAATGCGGATATCAAAATACACAAAACTATCCACCCCAATCCAAAGACTGCAAGTTTGTTTTTTTTATATTTGTTCCAGAAGTTTTTGATGGTATTTTATATTTTATCTCTAGGGTGTCATATTTTTTATAGCGGCAAAGCTAATACTTTTTTGAACGTTTAATTGTACCATCCAACTCCTACCATCTATCGACAGCCAATTTTTTTCATATTGCAATTTCACATATATTTGAAACAAAATTATGCTACAGTTTCAGACCCACTCCTTCGACCAGCTAAGCAACCGCCACTTGTATGAAATGCTTAGGCTTCGCAGTGAAGTATTTGTGGTTGAACAAAAATGTATTTTCTTGGATCAGGACAACCACGACCAGTTCTGCTACCATGTATTGGGGCTAAATGGACAACTAGATGTAATGGCTTATACCCGCATAGCACCGCCTGGTGTTTTGTATGAAGAGCCATCAATAGGAAGGGTTCTTACTTCGCCATTGTATAGAGGACGTGGCATGGGCAAGCTGATTATGGACTATACCATAAAACAATGTGAAGAAATGTTCCCAAATACTACAATCAAAATTATGGCCCAATTGTATTTGGAAAAATTTTATAGCGACTTTGGTTTTAAGACCATCAGTGAACCATTTGAAGAGGATGAGATTTTGCATGTGTATATGATTCGTTAGGGAGGATTCAGGAATCAGGATTCGGGGCTCAGGGGGCTGACGCACACCTCACTCCCACCTCTCCAAAGGAGAGGAGCCAAAAGTCCCCGATTCCCGAATCCCGACCCCTGATTCCCATTTGAGCATGCAACCTTTTCCCTAAAAAAAGCTATCTAGTAGAGATAACCGTAAAATTATGACAAACCACAAGAACACCTTTCCAAGGGCTATAATATTAATTGTTATACTATGCCCGCTATTGGTAAAAGCCGACGATGGTTTTTTAAAGAGATTTAAGTTTAATTCTATTAATGTTCAAGTTGATGTTACGGCGAATAATTTTATGCTCATGCCAAAATTTGGCTGGCCAACAGTAGACAAACTTTTACCAGATCAAAACCTCAAGGATATTATATATAAACACACTTTAAATTCTAATACTGCACAAACTTACAGTCAAGGATATGAAGATATTCACTATGCGTCATCAGGACAACTAACGATAAGTGCAACATACAAATATACTCATCCCAAGAAAATTTATCCTCAAACTGAAGTAAGACTGGGTATTCATATAAAAGCACTTCAACTGCCCAATATTGCTTATACAGCCGGGGTTGATATATTGAGACTGCGAATTTATACAGATGTAACACAATTTGGTTTAAATACAGCTTGGCTATATAATACAAAACCAATAGGTAGATTTGCATTTTATATTGGTGCGGGATTAAATATAGGTGCTACAATCATAGACCACTCATGGCTAAGCTATGATGGAAATTTTGGAAGATATATAGACGGGACAATGGTTTCGTATAATGGCAAATTAGTAGACACAAAAATTTCCTCAGTATTCGACCAACATATATATGGAATTGCAGGCGTAAAATACAATGCTGGCTGCAAAATAAATTTATATGCAGAGTACCATAACGGGACCACATTTTACGAAACCCGCAGTGGTTTATATTACCGCTCAAAAGACTGGGGGATTAGCTTGGGAGTGCGGTATAAACTTTTCAATAAGAGTGCTAAAAAGAAGGATACTTTTAAGCAATCTCCTTTCTGGATATAAGGCGGGATTCAGGGGTCCGGATTCGGGATTCGGGGGGCATACGCACGACCTCTCCCCCGCCTCTCCAAGGGAGAGGAGCTAAAACTTGTTTCCCCCGAATCCCGAATCCTGAATCCCGCCCCCTTTTTTTTCAGGTAACTTTCGTTCCATTCGGTCGTAAAGTAATACCTTTGAACCCTTAATTTAAAAACATGAAAATTTCTATCAAAATTTTAATCTGCCTATTGGCCATCGGAAGCTTAGGCAATCCTGCATTTGCCAAGAAAAAGAAAAAGAACAAAAATGTTGTCCCACGTGGATGGCACCACGAGGATCTTAAAAAAGACAAGCTTTTGGGCGTGAGCGACAATAGAGCATACAACGAATTGCTGAAGGACAAAAAATCAGCCCCAATTATTGTGGCGGTTATAGATGGCGGCACCGACATCAAACACAAAGACCTTAAAAATGTGTTGTGGGTTAATCCCAAAGAAATTGCCGACAATGGCAAAGACGACGACAACAATGGCTATATAGACGACATCAATGGATGGAATTATATTGGCGGCAAAGACAGTATGGTAGAAGAAGATACTTACGAAGCCACCCGTATTTATGCCAAATACCGCAACAAATACGAAAATTTGGATCCTTCCAAAGTAACGGAGAAGGACCGCAGTGAATATGAGCTTTACCAGAAAGCCAAAGAATTCCACTTAAAAAAGGTGGAAGAAAACAAGAAGCAAATTGACGATATCGAATCCTTAAAGAAAGCATACCAAGGTATCAAAAATAAAATAGGTAAAGGCAATATAAGCAAGGAAACTATTGAAGCATACAAGCCCGAAGGCGATATTGAAAAACAAGCATTGTTGTTCTTGAAAATTTTACACCTTTCCAATACACCCGATTCTTATTTGTTCGATCAGTTGGACAAAGGTGCGGAACATGCTGTGCATGCACTGGCGTATAGCTTGAACCCCGATTTTAATCCCCGCACCCGTGTTGGCGATAATTATGATGATATTAATGAGCGTATTTATGGCAACAACAAAGTAGCGGGCGAAAATGCAGGACACGGCACCCATGTGGCAGGTATTATAGCAGCCGAACGCGGGAATGGTTTTGGAATTGACGGAATTGCCGACAATGCAAAAATTATGGTACTTCGTGTAGTACCCGATGGTGATGAAAGAGACAAAGACATTGCCAATGCCATTAGATATGCGGTTGATAATGGAGCAAAAATTATCAATATGAGTTTTGGCAAAGACTTTTCGCCCGGCAAAGGCAAAGTTGACGAAGCTGTAAAATATGCTGTTTCCAAAGGCGTGATATTGGTGCATGCAGCAGGGAACGATAGTAAAAACAATGACAAAGACGACAATTTCCCCTGCGATGTTTATGACAACTCAACAGATACCGCATCCACCTGGATTGAAGTAGGTGCATCAACTCCCAAAAAGGATAAAACATTGCCCGCAGTTTTTTCTAACTATGGCAAAACCAATGTGGACTTGTTTGCTCCCGGCACACAAATATACTCTACTGTGCCCGATAATAAATTCGACAGCTATCAAGGTACCAGCATGGCTGCCCCAGTGGTGGCAGGCGTTGCAGCAATGGTATGGTCATATTTCCCTGAGCTTACGGCCGCACAAGTAAAACAAATTCTTATTAAAAGTACAGTTCCTGTAAGCAAAAAAGTAATAGTGCCCGGTACCCAAAAAGAGAAAGTAAAGATGAAAGATCTTTGCCAATCAGGAGGTGTGGTTAACGCCTATAACGCTGTGAAAATGGCTATGGAAATTACTGGCAAAAAGTAATACAAATGCTCAAGTTTATTATATATGTGCTGGTATTTTATATGATATACCGTTGGATTTCTGGAAGCAACAGGGGTAATAATATATATGTGTTCAATAACTATAATAATAAACCACAAGAGCCCAAAACTGGTAAAGTAGAAATTACACAAAAGAAAGAAGATGGTGGCGGTTTTACTGACTATGAAGAAATAAAATGAAACGCTGGGTTAAAAAGAGTTTAACAGTTGTTGTTGTACTTGTTATTTTAACAAATTTATATATAATAGTAACAGGTCAGTTTTATGTTTACAAAGCTGTATGGTATAATTTTGAAAACATTGATGACTGGAAAATATTTGATAACCGAAAGGTAGCTACAGCAAATCCCGAAGAGCTGCCGAAGCATAAAGATTATAATAGCCAAACGATTGACAGCAAATACATAAAATGGCTTGTGGACTTTAAAACAGTCTCTTTTGTTGCCATTAAAAACGATTCGGTAATCCATGAACAATATTGGAAAGATTATGGACCGGATAGTAAAAGCAATTCTTTTTCAATGGCCAAAAGTGTGGTGAGTATATTGGCAGGAATTGCTGTTGACGAAGGTAAAATAAAATCGATTGATGAGCCCGTTGGTAATTATATACCAAGTTATAAAGAAGGAAATAAAGCCAAGCTCACCATAAAAAATTTATTGCAGATGAGTGCTGGCTTCAACTGGGTAGAAAGCTATGCAAACCCTTTTTCACTTACTACCGAATCATATTATGGCGACGATTTGGGAATGTTGGCCAATAAACTCGAAGTAGTTACGGAGCCCGGAAAATCATTCGATTACCAAAGTTGTAACCAGATAGTATTACAACAAATCCTTGAAAAAGCAACAGGTAAAAAACTCTCCGATTACTTATCCGAAAAACTATGGAAACCCATGCATGCAAATCATGACGCATCGTGGAGCACCGACAAAGAAGACGGTAACGAAAAAGCATTTTGTTGCATCAATTCCAATGCACGCGATTTTGCACGTATAGGGATGTTATTTTTGCACCAAGGCAATTGGAAAGGAAAACAAATAGTAAGCAAAGACTGGGTAACACAATCAATAACACCCGCTGCAATTAATGATGAGCATGGAAACCCCTGCGATTTCTACGGGCTTAGTTGGTGGCTTACCAAAGTACAACACCAGGGCAAAGTTCACCAAGTATATTATATGCGTGGGGTATTGGGCCAATACACCATGGTAATACCCGACTACAATCTTGTAATAGTAAGACTTGGTGAGATGCGTAGCTCAACTTTAATAGGCGAACACCGACCCGATATATATGAATATATGAAAGCTATTTTAGAAGCATATTGCAAATAAATATATGGAAAAACTAAATGGCAAAGTGGTATTCATAACCGGTGCTAGTTCAGGTATTGGCAGGGCTTTGGCCATAGAATTTGCCAAACTACAATGCAAACTTTTTTTAACAGGGCGTAATGTTGCTGAGCTTGAACAAACAGCAGCGGCTTGCAGAAATTATACAAACGATATATATATAGAAAAATTGGATGTAGCTATTTCAAATGATATAATAGCTGCTGTAGAAAAAGTATTATATATATATGGCAAAGTTGATATCTTAATTAACAATGCGGGAATTAGTCAACGCTCACTGGTAGCAGAAACACCCATAGATATAGACCGTAAACTGATGGAGGTAAATTATTTTGGCACCATAGCAGTCACCAAAGCCTTGTTACCCAATTTCGAAAAGTTGGGTAGCGGGCATATTGTTGTTATCAGCAGTATGGTGGGCTTGTTCGGTTTTAACAGCAGGTCGGCTTATGCGGCATCCAAACATGCACTGCATGGTTTCTTTGAGACGTTGCAAATAGAACAACCCATCAAAAACTTATATACTACCATTATATGCCCGGGCAGGATACAAACCAATATATCATTGTCGGCAATTACTGCTACAGGACAAGTTCATGGACAAATGGACGCAGGCCAGGCCAATGGCATTCCTGTTTACATTTGTGCCCAGAAAATAATAAAAGCCATGCTACAGAAAAAGTATTTATATATAATAGCTAAAGAAGAAAAGTGGCTTTGGAGGATTAAAAAATTGTCTCTAAATTTGTTTATCAGGATTGCTAGAAACGTGAAGCCGAATTAAAAATCACACAGATAAAATCACCGCCAACGAAACGGAACTTATAATAATCCAAAGAGCAATAGCTTGGATAAATGGTTTTGCCCCTACTGATTTTAAGTTCCCCAAACTAAGCCCAGTTCCAATTAGGAACAAAGTTAACGACAGTCCTTTTTTAGAAATGAGCACTGCTCCATCATATATATATTTATAGTCGGGCATATAGGTGCTGATGCACATGGCTATAATAAACAGCCCTATAAAAAAAGGGATTTTGATACCTTTCCCTTCGCGTTTATATATAATAGCAGATATAATAGAAAGTGGAATAATCCATAAAGCTCGCTCAAGTTTTACTGTAGTGGCAACCTGTAATGCCTCTTGTCCAAACTTGGATGAGGCACCCACTACCGAGCTTGTATCATGTATAGCAATCGCACTCCACAAACCAAAATCATGTTGAGTCATGCCAAGCAGCTTTCCCAGCCACGGGAATAAAATTAGTGCTACGGAGTTGAGCACAAACACTGCCCCCAAGGCTACACTTATTTGTTTTTCATCAGCCTCTACAATTGGCGACACCGCAGCAATGGCACTACCACCGCATATAGCAGTTCCGCTCGAAATAAGGAAAGCCGTTTTCTTATCCACTCGCAACCATTTGCCCAATAATAAACCAGAAGCCAAGGTGAGCACTATCGTACATATAGTGAAAACAAAACCTTCCTTCCCCACTTGCAGGGCTTGTTGTAAATTCATCCCAAATCCCAAACCAATTACACAAACCTTTAGCAACATCTGTGTTGCTTTGCTATTTAGTTGTTTAAATGGATTGCCTATAGTTTGGGCCACAATAAAGCCCAACAACAACGCCAGTGGGGGGTCGACGAATGGCATAAAACATAGCACCATCAAGGCTGCAAATATAATTTGCCGATAGATTATATTGATAGATTTGAACAAAGGATTTTTTATAATTTAGGAAACAAAGGTGCGGGAAAATTTTTGATTAATGAGTCCTAAAAAAATATAAACGTAGTGCATCGTTAAAATAAAAAGCCCATTCCGACAAAAAAAGAGAATATAATACCAGTACTTAGTATTTGTAAAGAAATAAACCGTACATTTGCATTTAAAAAAGCAAATGAAGAAACATGATTTACTAAAAGAGAAATACGAAAGAATTAAAATG
>JAYVCI010000130.1:0-25421 GCA_043750035.1 Chitinophagaceae bacterium | reverse complement strand
CAGTTAAATAACTAGGGCCATATAAAGTTTTTATATTCATGGGATTGGTAACCTCAGCATATACTTCCACTGTATCGTTTGTTAAGTATATAGAATCTAACCCTGCATTACGTATTAATACTGTTATGTCTTGGTTGAAACCACCTAAACACTGCCCATATTGGGGTGAAAAGATATTTATTAATGCAAGGTCATGCTTTGATGTATAATAATTCATATCGGCACCAATATCAATAGTATTTGTATCTCGTTTCTCGCCATCTATATCATCTAAAATCCTTATACTCGTATCTGTTTTCCAAACCCTCACACTTGTGTCTCCTTTTGAGGTAAGTTGTGATCCCGCCACATGCAAATCACTTTTAGACAGGTATCCCGGATTCCCATCAATCGAATTTGCACCCCCACCATTAGGGTATGCTAATTTATAATTGTTTTTATTTTTATAGGTTCCTAAAATATTGAGAACATTACTGCTGGAAGCATTGTAATAATTATTATAATCAACTATATAGGCCGAGTTGGTGTTTTGCAAATTCATACAAATTGCACTGGTAGCTGATACGGTATTTATAGCAATAGAATTGTTCTTAAAAGAACACCCATTAAGTTTATCTCCCTTGTAGTATATTCCATTATTTGATGAGGCTTGGGTATTTGCTATTGATATACTATTATTATATATATTCCAGTTGTCTGACACATCCATGTATATTCCTGCTATATCCTGCTTACCGTAAAAAGTACCTCCAATCATGTTGTTATATAGTTGGGCTTGAATATTGTATTTATCACCAGATTGATATATACAAATTCCATATTGTCCAACATAATCTATATAATTACTTTTAATTTCGTCATGAAATCCATACGCATTGGGGGCGGTTCTATATATATGAATGCCGATTGATGAATCTTTATTCGCTCTGTTTTCAATACTGTTATTCATTATTCTAACGGCATGCAAACCAGTGCAATATATAGCGGCTTGATAAGCGTTTGTAATCTTATTGGAACGTATATACGTATAGTAACCTGAACTAGTTGCATCTGCAATTCCATAGTACCCGCCAATAATGTCATTACTATCTATTTCATTGTTAATATTTGTTCCTGTTATCCCATAGCTTTCTAGATAAAGGCAAAGTACTATAGCACAAACATTTTTACTTAACGACTTAGCAGCTTTACCTGCACATTCTATTTTGTTAAATTTAATTTTACAATACCGTGTATCCATTATACCGAGTGCCCAACCATAGGTTGAGTCGGTTGCCCTAATTGTCATGTTTTTAATACTAACATATCGGCTGCCAATAAGCCTAAAAGTACATTTATTTGAAAAACTATCGGCTTTATAGGTTAAAATAGAACTGTCAACATGCGTACCTATAAATTCTATGGTATTGGTTGAAGTGACTCCCTGTATGTCACCTATGGTTATTCGTTCTTTATAAGTATGTGGTGAAACCTTAAAAACTACGGCCCCAGTTATACCACCACAATTTAATTGATAAGCTGCATCGCTAAATGACACAAAATTGGTATTAGAGGCAGGTAATCTTGAATTTATAGTATATTGTCCGTTTAGGGCAGCACAAAAATCAAATTCAGAAGTATCGTTTTGAGGGAATAAATCTTTGCTTTGTGCTGTAAATACTTTTAATCTATAAGAACCATACGCAACCGAAATGTTATTATTGAAATTAATTGTTGCAGTATCGCACACATACAGAGCAGGGGAGAAGGTGAATACCTGACTATCCAGTATATTGTTATAGCTATAATATACTTTTGCACTTGTTAGTGAATCGGTACCATAGTTTTTTATAATAGCTGTTACATTTTTTGTACCAATGGCTACTATACCTGCCGGGCTTGTAATTTGAAATATTCCAATATCTATTTTATTGCCCACCTTAGGTTCAAATGCACCAATATTGGGAGGGTTTGTTCGTGTTTTATGGTCATAATCAAATATGACTCCAAGTCCTGTATCGCCAGTTAGGCAAGCAATGGAATGGTGATAATCCGTTGCCGAATTAAAATTAATGTTTCTAAAAAAAGAATGCATACCGCCACCATTTGGGTGTGCTCCAATGATATCTTTTGAAGTGTAATATTTATTTTCGATCATTGCTACGTCACTATTCGGATTGGCTGTATAATATACATTATAATCTACCATACCTGCTGAATTATTAAAGTTAAATAATCCAAGATTATTTGCATTTTTATCGGCGTTATAAAAAATATTATTTTTGATGGGTATAGAGGACCCCTTTTTTCCACCTATATCAACGGCGACAGTATAATAACCCCCTGTACCCATATAGAAAGTATTATGATATAAAGCCCAGTGGTCTATTGATCCGCTAGAAAACTGTGTTATAAATTTGGTGACGTTTCTAACATTACCTTGAAATATATTATTTGCAATCAACCCTTTGTGTGTGTAACTCCCACCCATGCCACTAATACTAATGCCAGTGCCACTCAAGCTTGTAAACAGGTTATTGGTTATTTCATCAAATAACATGGTGTCTGATGGACCTGTGCCTAATGAATAAATTGCGAATTGGTTTGATGTTCCAGAACGGAGTGAAAAAAAGTTGCTGTCAATTATTTTATGTGACTCACCAGATCCGATACAGACAGACATTTTATAAGCACGGCCAAAATTATTACCTTTAATTTTTATAAGGGAATTTGATACTCCTCCACCCAAATAAATAAAAGTATTGTAATAACCATATCTAATGGTATTTCTATCAAAAACTAAACTGTCAGTAAAACCTGATGCCGTTGCGAGATAATTGATGCTGTTGGTATCTCCACTTACTACCACACAAGCAAGATTTGTTGAAGTTGATGTTTGTGCAGTTGATGATGTAAATTCAATTAGGCAATTAGATAAAATACAGTTTTTTGAATTTAAATAATGTACAATAAAGCTATTATCGGTAGAGGTGCTTTTAATAGCCATGTTTCTAAAGTTAATATATGAAGAAGTATTTAGTCTAAGTGTATAAGGGCTATAATATATTCCTGCATATATTAAAATTGTTTTTGACGTCCCTGTACCGTTGAAAGTAATTGTGTTATCATACGAAGCCCCCGATATGGCTGGAATTTCTACCTGCTCAATAAATGAATCTGATGAAACATTAAAGGTTACTGGCCCAGAAACCCCACAAGAGGTAAGTGCGATCAATGCTTCATTAAAAGAAACATAATTAGTGGCACCACTTCCTGTTGGGTCAATAGTATAACTGCCATTTAAAGCCGAATTGCATATAATTCTAAACGATACACAAATCATGTCATTATTTGCATTTACGGTACCGCCACCATTTACATTGTTATGCCAAATTTTTAATACATGATTGCCCGTATCTGTAATTGACAATGATGATGTAAATGCCAGCGTGTCAATTCCTCCTGATATTATATTTAAACCCGAAATATTTTCGGTTATTGCTGAATCATTGTCCAATTGAAATCCAATATCAAGTTGATTGATTGAACTGTCAAATAGATTCCCAATCATAAATTTAACAGTATTATTACCAGCAATAAACAATGTAGGGGCAGTATAGTCAATAGTTACTGCATCTTTTGCGGAAGAAGTAATCATTAAAGAATAATCTTCTGCTTCTCCATAATTCAACTTACACGGATCATTTGTTGGACCTGAACCATAATCGCCTGTTACTCTAATTCTATATAAACCTGTAGCTAAACTAGAAGGCACTATAAATGAACTTGACACAACAGCATTTGCTGTGGTGTTTGTCGATTGCCAAATCCTTTCAGTTGCATTTAAAGCAAAGGTGCCATCATTATTGTAATCGACAAATATGAGAGCTTTAGTTGTGTTGTAATTCCCATTTTTTATTGAGAAATTAACAGTATCTCCTGCATTCGCGGCAACTGTTTGATTTATATAACTTGTATAGTTGGGTGGAGCACCAGTTCCACTTGAAGAATTATTTATAGTTGTTCCAATCTTTACATTCTGTATTCCTATACCGTAGTTTCCTATTGTTTTTACTTTGGGTATGCAATAATTTGGCACGGAGTTACATTGAGCATTTGCTGTTGTGTAGGTTGAATGTGCGATTAGAATCATTAATAAATTTAATGAACAGTTAAAATATTTTTGGAGCATAATTTATTTTGTTTATTTTTTTTGACAAATATAAGAAGACTGATCCTGCTGTGGGGAATGTATTGGGCTTATTGAGCAAAAGAAGTAAGGAATTACCAGGTTTTAATGTATCCCCACAAACCGCTCCCCACCAACCATCTGCGAAGCCCTATACATCCCCTCACTATTAAACGGTAGTTCTATATTACCAAAATGGTCAATGGCTATCAATCCGCCTTCACCACCAAGTTTCACGAGTTTATCTTTTACCACAAGCTCGCAGGCATCATGCAAACTCAGTCCTTTGTATTCCATCAAGCAGCTCACATCATAAGCTACCACACTGCGGATAAAGTATTCGCCATGGCCCGTGCAACTAATGGCACAGGTATTATTATTGGCATAAGTGCCGCTGCCTATAATGGGCGTATCGCCAATTCTATTATAGCGTTTGTTGGTCATGCCTCCTGTGCTGGTGGCTGCGGCTAGGTTGCCATGCTGGTCGAGGGCCACTGCACCTACCGTTCCCTTTTTTAGGTTCACGTTATGATCAAGTTGCATAAACTCGCTGTCTCTTATCTTTAGTAATTGCTGATAGCGAGTATCGGTATCAAAATATTCGTTGGGTTCAAAAGCTATATTGTTAAGCTTGGCAAACTCTTCAGCACCATCACTGCTCAACAATACAAAACCTGATTTTTCCATCACCGTGCGTGCAAGTATAATAGGGTTTTTAATATTGCGGACACAGGTAACTGCTCCAGCCATTAGGTTGCTGCCATCCATAATAGAGGCATCCATTTCGTGGCCACCACTGTGGGTAAATACGGCACCTTTACCAGCGTTGAACAGCGGTTCATTCTCCAATGCCGTAACTGCTGCTGATACGGCATCCATGGCAGAACCACCTTGTTGCAATATATGATAGCCCGCATGTATACATTGGTTGAGTGCATGGGTGTACATATCATGCAGTTCAGAGGTGAGGGTAGATTTCTCAATAGTGCCAGCTCCACCGTGGATGGCAATGCAGGGGGTGGTATTAGCCATTAAGATAATTTCTTATTAGTAAGAGATTTGTTCAGATAAAAAAGTAAATGTACACCTGCTATTATAGTAGAAGATAAAAACAGTACTATATCATCTTTTCCTTTTTCTAATGTTAAGTGATGCAATACTGCAACTATAGCTAGTGTCGCCGATAAACATAATCCCGTAATAAACAATGGCTTTAAACTACTGACGTTTTCTACTGTCTTGGCTAATTTGCTATTTTTTGTCCCATACATTAAATATATATCAATACCTATTAGCATCCATATGATTAAGCGTAACCATGTATCTAATGGTAAAAACACCATCATAAACAAACAGGAAGCAATACCAAGGATGGGAATTAATGGTACTAAAGGTGTTTTAAAAGCACGTGGAAAGTCAGGCTGTTTTTTACGTAATACCCACACTCCGGCACACACAAGTATAAATGCCAATAAAGTTCCAATACTTGTCATTTCACCAACTACATTAGCAGGAATAAATGCAGCGAATAAACTAACAAAAAGCATGAATAATAAATTTGATTTCGCTGGGGTACCAAATTTTGAGTGAACTTGGGAAAATATTTTAGGAACTAAACCATCTTTACTCATTGAAAAGAACACACGTGACTGTCCCATTAACATTACCATAATTACAGACGAGTATCCACCAAGAATTGCTATAATTATTGCTTTATTCAACCAAGGATAGGCAGGTACAATTATTCCATCTGCTCCGGCAGTCCCCATATGGTCAATCGCAACGGCTACAGGTGCGATACCATCAGCACCTTGAAAACTTGTATAACTTGTAACCCCAGTCATTACGTGTGCGAAAAGAATATATAAAACAGTACAAATCGCTAATGAAACTAATATTCCAATTGGCATATCTCGTTTAGGGTTTTTTGCTTCTTGAGCCGCTGTTGATACTGCATCAAAACCAATATACGCAAAGAAGACAATTGCCGCAGCTCTTACAACTCCACTCATTCCAAAACTTCCAAATACTCCTGTGTTATCAGGAATATAAGGCACATAGTTATCAGAATTTATATATCCCCAACCTAGGAAAATAAAAACAAGTACAACAGATACTTTCAGAAGTACAATAATTCCATTTACAGTAGCTGACTCTTTGGTTCCTCTAATCAGTAAAAGCGACATCAAAATTACAATAAAAACAGCCGGAAGATTAATCATTCCATGAACTACTGTGCCATCTAAAAGTGTTGCAGAATCAAATGGAGACAAGGTCATAGACGCAGGAAGATTTATATCATAGTATCCTAAAAACTTTACGAGATAACGCGACCAACTTATAGAAACTGTGGCGGCACCTACTGCATATTCAAGTACTAAATCCCAACCTATTATCCAAGCAATAAATTCACCCATAGTTGCATATGAATAAGTATAGGCACTTCCTGCAACGGGAATCATTGACGAAAACTCTGCATAACATAAACCTGCAAAACCACAGGCAATAGCGGCAATTATAAAAGAAATGGTGATGCCGGGTCCCGCATTATTTGCAGCCGCACCTCCCGTTATAGAGAAGAGACCAGCACCAATTATTGCTCCTATTCCGAGTGCCACCAATGATCGAGCACCCAGTGTACGTTTTAGCCCTCCATGTTCTAGAGATGCCTCTTCTTGAAGAGAATGAATAGATTTTTTTAACCAAAGATTTGACATATAATATTATGTTATATTTTTTAATTATTATTTTATATTTTATTCAGCCGACGGAAGAATGCTCACAAATCAAAGGTATTTTTATGAAACATCATTCATTTCTAATTTATTTTTCATCTATCAGGAACAAAAATATTTCCACAGGCCCACGAAAGCCAGGAAGTTCCATCATTTCTATGGTGTTTTCAATAGCAGGGCCTGTTAACCATTTCACAAAACGAGGCGGATTGTTGCCATACCTACCTTTTAGCAACGTGAACACATCTTTCATTTCCCGAACAATTTGATGGGTATAGGCAAACACAACAAGGCATGGAGATTCGTCTGTTAATTCTATATTGGTCTGTTTGGTGTTAATTACAATTGAACCCGTTTTGGATACCAAACACTCGCATGAAATTACAAACGCATCCACGAAGTCGCCGCTTTTGTGGTTTTTTTGGAACTCGATTCCTGTATCAGCCAACCGTTTTGTAAGCACCTCATCTTTGCATACCAGTTTACTCCACCGCTTACTCTCGTTTAGGGTAATAAAGTTATCAATGGCTTCAAAAATATGAATATTATATAGGAACGAGCCCTTGGCCTGTGTAAAGTTTTCAGCAAATTCTACAGCTAAATCAGCATCAAATTCGCGGTATACCGATGAGTCCAATTCCAAGTCAGGAAAAGGATTTTTTGTCTTTTCTGCTAACGCCTGCCTTACGCGTTTTAATAAAATTTCTTTAGGGGTTATTTCTGACATTTTACAGGTTGCGAAGATATGTTCAGAATTTGGATTAGGCCTCCTTACCAGATAGAATTCACAAAGTAAGCTACCATTGATTGGCATCAGCCCCCTATGTCTCAATCCCTACTTCAATATTAACAAAACACGAGCACCATGCATATTGTGAAATGAATTAATATTGGAAAAAAGCTCAATACCTACACCTGCTTCTTTTACAAAGAACCATGCCGCACCTGCTTTAAGGTTAACACCTACATAAGTAGCACTGGAGTAGTAAAGCTCTGCCTTAAGAACCGATAGGGCGGTTACACCCCACATCAAAAATTTATCAGATTTGAAATAGGGTAAGCCCAATCCATAATCGATGGATAAAATAGATGCACCCGTAAAAGCCTTGGTATATTGCAAACCTATATGATGCATATAAATGGTATTGCGAGGTTTAATATTGAACGAAGGGCCAAAAGTATTTCCCAATAAGTCGTTCTTTCCAATCTTGGCAGTATACCCATAACCCAAACTGAACCACTCTTGATACGAGCTGTTTTTCCTTTTTTGAGCATGGATAGGGGTATAAGAACCGATTACTATACCTATAATCAAAATTGTATAATATATTGATTTTAGGTACATATTATATACTTACTCAAAAAATCATTTACCTAATATCTGCTGCCATTTTGTGGAATTCTGCACATTAATCTCATTGAGCAATTCTACTATTTTGTTTTTATCTGCTGGCAACGCATCTTTATATATATTCACTATTTCTTCCGATTTGGTAAAGAAAAACAACTGTAATAAAAACAAGTTGGGCGACAGCTTCCAAACCGTTTTGATTTGAGTAAGGGCATTGGTGATTTCTTTCCTCGCACCGTCCAGATCCTTGTGCATTTCGTCCATCCCTTTGCGATAGTATTGGTTCATAGCTTCGTGAAAAGCCTTGTATCTGGCATTGAGCAAGTTTTCGATAAGCCAGTAACGGTTTTTGCTTTGGGTTCCTGTAGAGGCTAACCATCCGGGCTCAGAAGCTGTGGAAGCTTGATTCACTATCTGTTGGGCTTTTATATAATTGGATGTGCCACCTTCAAGTGAATAACTATCATAGTCCATTCCGATAATGATATATGCATAAAACGCCAACATACTTGTAAAGTTAGACGAGAACTGATTTTCATTAAACTCCAGGTTTTCGTATCGGCTATATTTAAACAGCCAATCTTTGTCCAAAGTAAAAAACACGGCCGATGTATAATTACTGTTATATATAGGTCTGGTACTTTGTATATCAACTTCTGCTTTAAACACGTCGGTAGACATCTCTGTTAAATTGATAAAAAAGGTACAGTTAATACGCTCAACCAACTGGTAATTATCATTGGTCCATTTGCGGTTGTTCAAAAACTCAGAAATTGCTTTGGTCATATCAGTAAAAATTGTTTTATCAGGAACATTTCCCAATTTTTCAGCATTGATGTTAACCTTGGCATTAAGTTCTTGTGCCGATGCTGCTCTGTAAAACAATAACGATACAAACACCGAAAATAGTTGCATCAGTTTTTTCATATATGTATTTTATATATTTGATTTAAAATATCCAAAGCAATATCATTCTTATTTTTAAGAAGGGTATTTATTTTTTCTCCGTTTTTACAAATCATGGTAACCTTGTTGGTATTGTATTTAAAGCCAGCCCCTTTATTGTTCAATGAGTTCAAAACAATCATATCCAAGTTTTTTTTCTGCAACTTTGATATCGCATTTTTTTCTTCATGGTCTGTTTCAAGTGCAAACCCAATCAATGTTTGCCCTTTCTTTTTACTTTTACCCAGATTAAATAATATATCGGTGGTTTTTATAAGTTCAAGTTTTATACGCTCAGTTCCTTTTTTTATTTTCTTGGTAGAAACTACAGTGGGCTTATAATCGGCAACTGCGGCAGCCATGATACAAATATCGGATGATTTATAAAATTTGGAAACCGTTTTATACATTTGTTCACCATCGGTTGCTTCGATAGCTTCTATATCAAGACCCCCAAATTGCAAATTTGGTTGCATGGCAATAGGACCATGTATAAAAATAACTTTGGCTCCATGGAATGCAAATTCTTTTGCCAATGCTATTCCCATTTTGCCCGAGGAGTGATTACTTATATACCTTACGGGGTCTATTGCCTCTTGGGTTGGTCCAGCTGTAATTAAAACAGTTTTTCCAGTAAATTTTTTAGTATCTGTTAGTATTAATTGTATATGATTGATCAAGGTTAACTCTTCGGGCAAACGGCCTTGACCTATTATACCACTGGCCAGTTTTCCGTGTTCGGGGTTTATTATATGGTGCCCATAGTTTTTTAATTTCGCTATATTGTTTTGGGTAGCTGGATACATATACATATCATGGTCCATGGCAGGAGCTACTACAATAGGGCATTTAGCAGACATGGCTGTGGCAATCAACAGATTATCTGATTGACCACTTGCAAGTTTTGACAATGTATTTGCAGTTGCAGGGGCAATTAATATTAAATCAGCCCAAAGACCAAGCTCAACATGGTTGGTCCATTCGCCATTGGCATTTTTTATAAAATCTGAATACACTGGATTGCACGAAAGTGTAGACAGGGTAGGGGCTGTAACAAAATTTAAAGCATCGTGGGTGCATATTACTTTTACCTCGGCACCTTGTTTTTTAAATTCCCTAATAAGCATAGGTATCTTGTAGGCTGCAATGCTGCCAGTAATACCAAGCAATATTTTTTTCCCGCTTAAATCCATTTAATAAAAAAAGAGGCCCAAGTTGTTGAGCCCCTTTAATATTATAATTATTTTACTCTTGGGTATCCCTAATAGGATTGCGGTGGTAGACTTTTTTGTCCAAAAATTCTTCTATTGCAACCAAAGTTGGTTTGGGCTGCCTTTCGTAGGTCATAGACATTTCAATCTGTTCACGGTTTTCAAAAACTTCTTCCAAAGTATCACTGTCGTGGTGGAAAGAAGCAATTTTTGTGTGAATTTCTTCTTTTGTTTGTGCCGCAATTTGGTTGGCACGCTTCGAGATGATGACAATACTTTCATAAAGATTGCCTGTTGCTTCTTCCATGCTACGCAAATCGCGTGGAATTGTAGTGGTTGTTACGTTTTTGTTTTTGTTGGGCATAATTAAAATATATTAACTTAGTTTTTTTATTTCTTTTTGTGTTTTGTTATAATCATTTAAAAGACCTTTTTTTCCTTGTAGGTACTTGCTTTGGGGATAGATTTCTTTGAAAAGGGTATAGGCTTCTATCATACTTTGATAGCGTTCTAATTTTATCTTTTTAACTTTTCCATCTTCTTCCAATAGCTCAGCACTGTTATAAGCCAGCTCGTAATGCGATTTCACAACAAGGTATTCCATTTCTTCTCTTTGTTCAATATCTGGCCAGGCTTTTATGGCGTTTTTTATTGCTACAATTGCTGCTTTATAATCTTGTATTTTATAATATAATACGGCATTATTATATGCCTTTGTGGCCATAATACTACGCAATTTATCAATGCACTTGTTCGCTTCTTCCACACGGTTACTTTCAGGATATATGTTAATGAACGATTGCAGCTCTTCAATAGCTTTATAGTTGTTGGTAGGGTCAAGCTCCGATCCCTGAGAAGATATGTAATGGCTGTAGGCGTACATATAGTAGCATTCTTCAGCATTTTTTGAGCTTGGATAATTCTCATGGTATGATTTGAACAGATAGGAAGCCAAATCGTAATTGCCCATATTGTAATTGCAATAAGCAATATAGAACTGTATCTCTTCCTGTTCTTTTTGCCCAGTTATAAATGCCGATACTTGATCGAACAGCACCATGGCTTTTTCAAAATCTTTTGCTTTATAGTATTTGTGGGCATACTCCAGCTTTTTTTGCATGTCTGGGTCTTTACTAATGCGGCTATATTCTGTTTTACAAGAGGCAGCCAACATTAAGAAACACAAAACTAACAAATTAATATTTTGGGATACCCGTTTCAAAATGAACGGCAAAGATAGTCCAAATAAGGGAAAAATTGTCATGGCTGGGTCTATTTTTTTGTTTGCAAACACTTGGTTTCTATTTGTTTGATATTTAGGTCTATCTTTGCACCGTTTATAAAAAAATGAAAGTAAATTTGAAGAATATAATACTGTTTTTATTGGCTTTGTCACTCACTACTACAACAAGTGCACAAGGTAAAAAATATAAAAAATCATATAAAAAACGCAAGGCAACCCATAAGGTTACAACCCGCACAACTGCAGATACCAGTTCATTTACCAAATGCACATTTACCAAAAATGATACAACAACAGCCGACAGTCTTTATACTTTTGCAAAAAGCCATTTAGGCACTCGGTATTGCTATGGCGGGGCAGATGGAAGAGGGTTTGATTGTTCAGGTTTTGTATTGTATTGCTTCAAGCACTTTGGTTATAAATTGCCACACGAAGCTGGCCAACAAAAGAAAGCAAGCATTCCGCAAACAGAGAAAACTGCCCAAAAAGGTGATATCATTTATTTTGGATACTACAACAAAAGAACCAGAAGCTATTATATAAGCCATTCAGGAATTATAGCTTCGACTGATGGCGGAAAGATTTGGTTTATTCATTCGGCAAGTAGTGTTGGAGTCCGTTTAGATTGTTTAGATCAAACTTGGTATCGCCAAAGATTCGCGGGAATAGGTAGGGTGATACAGCCAAAGGGTATTTCGCAAACAGTTCCTGATAACGATTTCCCAGTCCCAACAAATTAGAGCAGTTAAGTGTTGAAATACTTGTTGAGTTCAAATTGCAACTTAACATAATATAAATTATGAGCGAAAGTAAGTATCCAAATAGACCAGGCTGCCAATTAATTACAACAAACAATACTGATGATTGCAATATAAGACTTTGAAATCGTGATTCAAAAACCTGAGAACAAAATATAGAAAATAATACTTGCTTTAGTTAAATAAATTCCTCAAATTTGAAGTGAAATCTATGCGTAAAATAATCATAGCTATTGATGGGTTTTCCAGTTGCGGTAAAAGTACCATGGCCAAAGATTTGGCTAAAAAACTTCATTACCGTTACATTGATTCTGGTGCTATGTACCGAGCAGTTACTTATTATTTTATGAGCAAACATTTGGATTATACAAAGCATGATATTGTTTTAAAAGAATTACCTAACATCCATATTGATTTTCATTTGAACACTGAAACCAAAAACAGTGATACTTATTTGAATGGTGAAAATGTGGAAGAAAAAATTAGAGGTATGGATGTTTCCATGCATGTGAGCAATGTGAGCACCATTAAAGAAGTTAGACATGCTATGGTGACTTTACAAAAACAAATGAGCAAATCGAAAGCTATAGTAATGGATGGACGTGATATTGGCACTGCGGTATTCCCCAATGCGGAACTAAAAATATTTATGACCGCCAATCCAGAAACACGGGCACAAAGGCGGTACAAAGAGTTACAGGCCAAGGGCGAAGATGTGACTATGGATGAAGTAAAGCAAAATCTGGCAGAGCGTGACCACATTGATTCCACCCGTAAGGAAAGCCCGTTGCAACAAGCATATAATGCCATTGTTTTGGACAATTCACATTTGAGTAAAGAAGAGCAAATGGATTTTGTATATAATTTGGTAATGGAAAAAAAATTGATGGAGGATATACAGTTTAGCGAACTGAGCTTTTCAGATGGGCAGCACGATTTGGTATGACAATTTAATTGGACATCAGTTAACAAAATTTATAATTCAAAATAACACTATCCGTATCTTCGCAGCCTTTTATCAATTATATGCTGCATTTAGCCAACAGACTCAACCGTTTCAACGAATCACAAACTATAGGCATGGCCAAGTTGGGCCGGGAGCTTGCTGCCAAAGGCCACGACGTAATTAACCTTAGCTTTGGAGAACCCGATTTTCAAACTCCGCAACATATAAAAGATGCAGCCAAAGCAGCCATCGACGAGGGATTTACTTTTTACACACCCGTTTCAGGCTATATCGAACTTAGGCAAGCCATTTCTGACAAGTTTTTGCGTGAAAACAGCCTCAATTATTCCACCGATCAAATAGTAGTGAGCGTTGGGGCCAAGCACAGTATTATGAATGTGGTATTATGTACGGTTAATCCGGGCGATGAAGTTATAATACCAAACCCTTATTGGGTAAGTTATGGGGCAATGGTCAGATTGGCAGAAGGAACTCCTATCCACATTCACACTGCTGTTGAAAATGATTTTAAAATTACACCTGAGCAATTAGAAGCAGCAATTACGCCACGTACCAGCCTTTTCATTTTTTCTTCTCCCTGCAACCCTACGGGAAGTTTGTACAGTAAAGAAGAACTATCGGCCTTGGCCGAAGTATTTGCCAGGTATCCACATATCTATATCATATCTGACGAAATATATGAGCATATTAATTTTGTAGGCAAACACGAAAGTATTGCTCAATTTGAATCCATTGCTGAACGTGTTATCACCGTAAATGGTGTTTCAAAAGGATATGCCATGACGGGTTGGCGTATAGGTTATATAGGTGCCAGTAAAATTGTTGCCCAAAGCTGCGAAAAAATGCAAGGACAATTTACCAGTGGTGCTTGCTCTATTGCCCAGCGGGCCTCAATTGCAGCACTGAACAGCAATATGCAACCTACATGGGATATGCGAGATGCCTATTTGCGTAGGCGTAACCTCGTACTTGAAATGATGAAAGATATTCCAGGATTAAAAACGAATGTACCAGGCGGGGCATTTTACCTATTTCCCGATGTGCGGGCTTTCTTTGGTAAAACCGACGGCTCTCATCATATAAAAAACAGTGAAGACCTGTGTATGTATTTGCTTAATACTGCTTATGTGAGCCTAGTTTCAGGCGATGCATTTGGCGATGAGAACTGTTTGAGGTTTAGCTATGCAGCAGCCGATGAGAAACTTATTGAAGCTGTTGACCGTATAAAGACCGCATTAGCTAAATTACATTAAATAAAAGGAATGGAAATCAGCCAAATATTTGAAGACTTTAATAGTTTGAAAGCCTTGATTGTAGGCGATGTAATGATTGACGCCTACTATCTGGGTAAAGTTGACCGAATCTCGCCAGAAGCACCAGTGCCAGTGGTGGCACTCAACAAAAAAGAAAACAGAATGGGCGGAGCTGCAAATGTTGCACTCAATATAAAATCTTTGGGGGCCTCTCCACTGCTCTGCTCAGTTATTGGCAATGATGCCGACGCACAAATTTTTAAATTCTTATTAAAAGAAAATGGACTTGACGAAAGCGGTATTGTTTCATCTACCGAACGCCAAACAACAGTAAAGACCCGGATAATTGGAAATAACCACCAAATGTTGCGGATAGACCAAGAAATAACCGACCTGCTCAATACAGAAGAGGAAAACCAATTGCTCGAAAAAGTAGCAAAATTATTACCCCAAGCCAATGTCCTTATTTTTTCTGACTATGATAAAGGAGTGCTTACGCCCCGGGTAATTGAGCAGATTATTGCACTGTGCAAACAGCAAAATATCCCCACAGTAGCCGATCCTAAAAAGCGTAACTTCCTTGCCTATAAAGGAGTATCATTGTTTAAACCCAACCTTAAAGAATTGGCCGATGGCCTCAAAACAATGCCCATCAAACCCGAGGGAGATGCAATTTCACACGCCATTACCCATTTGCAGGAACAAATGCCGCATCAGATATCCATGATTACCTTGAGCGAACACGGTGTTTATTTTAGTGTTAACGGCCAACGGAATATTATACCCGCCCACTTACGCACCATTGCCGATGTTTCGGGTGCTGGGGATACCGTTATCAGTGTTGCTTCGCTATGTGTAGCATTGGGTTTACCAGTTGAGCGTATAGTTCAGTTGGCCAATCTTGCCGGAGGCTTGGTATGCGAATACTTGGGCGTAGTACCCATTAAAAAGGAACAATTATTGGAAGAAGCGATCCAACACCATATCTAAATCTTATGAAAAAAATAATCATTCTCTCTCTCTTAATTTCTGGCAACATCACCCTAAACGCACAGGATCAAATCGCTGTACAAGCATCTAAACGTGCCATCACCAGATTTTATTCGGGTATATTCAAATCCATATCCCTTAAAACTTATAACGCAATTAATCAGAATAAGATTAGTGTATTTAAAGACGATAAATTACAAAAGACCTATACGGCTGCCGAACTAAAAAAGGTAGGTCAATACAGCATTAAGGTAACCAAAGACGTGTATTTTGAAAAGGAGAAGAAATACAAAACCTGTGATACTACCGAGATGGTTAATTTTGAAGGGTCTTGGCTCTGGGGTTTTAAGAAAGTGAACCCTACTTTATACGCTTGGTATTACAAACGTCCGAAAGATGGTGAAGATAATATGCTGCTATTGGGTTACCTAAACGGAGGGCAGTTCAACGCTTTATTGGGTGAATTTGAATGGAAAATTATTGAAGATTTCACCACAGGCAACAAAGACATTGTTACCATTAACACGATGTTCGCTAACCGTTGGCAAAAATATAAAGCCTTTGGGCCTGAACTTTATAATGCTGCAATATCTGACCGTGTAACAGCTTGGGAAAATTTGGAGTTTGCTAATAAAATGACAGGGAACGACGTAAAAACCCGTTTTAAGATGAACCGTTCTATCCGCATTAAACAAGACCCAACCATTCCTGATCTTGATTATGATTCAGTATACCAAGTACCCTTTGTTACGGATTCATTGATGGGTTTTGGGTTCATTATCAAGATAGTAAACGATCCAAGCACCGGAAACATCAGTACAATGCTTTTTTCAATAAGTCCATTGTATGACCCTACTGGAACTGGTGGCGATGCTATGTTTGTAGATGATATGCTTTGGATAAAAAAGGACGATTTAGAAAAAATACTAAAACCAAACGATTGGAAATTTATTAGTGAGATAATCTATCTTGCTTTCTCTGAGCGGCTTAATTGTGAGTGTTTCTTTTAATGGCCGATATTGGTCAAGATATTGAACGTGCTGCTGAAATACTAAGAAACGGAGGTGTAGTAGCCATTCCCACCGAAACTGTTTATGGCCTTGCTGCCAATGGATTAAACACAGAGGCAGTAGCCAAAATATATGAAATAAAGCAGCGGCCAAGTTTCAATCCTTTGATTTTACATTTATCATGCACTGAGCAAATGCAGAAATATGCCAAGGATATTCCAGACAAAGCAGAAGTTTTGGCTGAGAAGTTTTGGCCTGGACCGCTTACCCTGGTGCTGCCCAAACAACAAATTGTGCCCGACCTAACTACCGCAGGCCATTCATCGGTGGCTTTGCGTGTGCCATCACACCCCATCACGCTTCAATTACTTCAATTATTAGATTTCCCACTCGCGGCCCCAAGTGCGAACCCTTCTGGGTACATTAGCCCCACCACTGCCAATCATGTACAAGAAAATTTAGGCAATCAGCTTGCTTATATTTTAGACGGAGGACCATGTGAGGTTGGCTTGGAATCTACAATTATTTCATTCGCTGATAAACAAGCTAAAATACTGAGATACGGAGTAGTTACCAAAGAACAAATAATGGGAATGGTTGGTATTGTTGAGTCTCCATTAATTGCGTCATTTAGCGACATTGTTGCACCAGGTATGTTAAATAGTCATTATGCACCTAAAACACCTTTGGTTTTTGGTGAAATAACCCCAGAATCAGGTGTAAGAAATTCACCAAATAATGTGTTGCTTAATTACCAAAAATATAAAATCTTTGCACCGAAGGCAACCCAATTTATTCTTACCGAGTCGGGAAGTATTGATGAGGCTGCAAAGAACCTTTTTGAGATGCTCAGAAAAATAGACAGTATGAAAGTGGATAAAATATTTGTGGAACCTGCACCCTCCTTTGGCATAGGATTAGCAATCAATGACAGATTAATGAGAGCATCCATAAATGTGAATAACGAAAATAAATTTGGAAGTTAAATCAAACATAGGCTACTTTTGTAAAATCAACCAATATACATATGAAAAATATTCTACTTATTATTCTTATTGCGTTTAACCTTCAGTATGCATCCGCATCTGTTAAACCCATACCATCCCCGGTAGATGTGAACCAGCCCACCGATGTTTTTGGCGAGCCTAATTTCAAAATGAATTATTACCCCAATCCGGTAGGTAAAAATATCAATATCGAAATTAATTTCGACAAAGCGGGTACATCGCAGGTTGAGATCCATTTTAGAAACCTTATAGGCAAAGAAATGATTAATGCTTTTATTACAGAAACTACCAATATGAGCCCTAAATTTGAAATTGACCTTTCTGATTTGCCCTCAGGTATTTATTTGATGGAAATTGTTACCTTTAGCAATGGCAACGCATCTAAGATAACCAAAAGGATTACAAAAATATAACCGAATATATAAAATTTTTAAAGCCCGATACTTATTTGTATTGGGCTTTTTTATGTAATCTGAGTTAAAGAATTAATATATACGATGTTTGATTGTGGTGATATCATGTATTGATTAAACACTATTATAGAAATTATTTGGTCAATATACCCTATAATTGCAGTTCCTTATGATGACCCTTCGAAAAAATTTCACAAAGAGTTCAATGGCGTTTCTTTTGTCCATAATATTATTAGGGTTGGCAATTATATCATCACAAAATGAAGTCAGCTTTTCAAATACATGCACTATAAGTAATTTACAGACGCATAACTTTGAGTCAGCTCAAAGTTTGTATACACTGATAGAGGAAGAAGAAGATGCTTATGGATGTTATCATCTGTGTGATTTTTCTCAATCAGCTTTTGTATGTTGGTATATTCATTCAGCATTTGTTTATTGTGAATCTTTAAATATTATGGGCCAGACTCCATTTATATACTTTTCTGATAAATACAAAAAAAATCTGATTCCGATTCGATCATGATAGCTCATTTTGTTCTCCAAATTATCAACCCCATTGGATATTACAAAAAACAAAATGAAAAAATTTATTTATTTATTAATAGGGATACTCTCCTTTCAAACAATTCTAGCTCAACAAACGGCAAACATTAAGCTTGCCGATTTAGAGGCTGCGTTTTTAAAAAGCAATCTTTTGCTGTTGGCTCAACAGTATAATATTTCTGAGCAAAAGGCTTATAAGCTTCAAGCTTCATTATTCCCCAATCCAAATATATATATTGAACAAAATATTCGCAATTCTATTACTGGAGATTACTTCCCTACAGGTGGATTTAAAAAACCTAATGGTACAAATGGTGAGAATATATTTCAATTTCAGCAACTATTCCTTTTAGCAGGCAAACGAAACAAACAGATAGCTTTGGCAGCAATCAATATAAAAATTGCTGAGCAACAGTTTCAGGATATATTGAGAACTCTAAGATATACACTGCATAGTTCCTTTTATAATTTATATTTTTTACAAAAATCGCTTGCCTTATATGAAACTGAAATTGGAGAACTTGATACACTTGTAAAAGCATATGATATACAATTACAGAAAGGTAATTTTGCTGAGAGTGAAGTTGTACGTCTTAAAGCATTTCTATTTCAGCTGAACCATGAAAGCATCAATGTTCGATTGCAGATTAATGACCTACGAACCAATTTAAGTATTCTGATGGGAGCAGATTTTAAGAATACCATAAACCCGATAGTTGAAATTGACGAACTGAATAAAATTGATATTTCTAAATTACAACTTACACAACTTATAGATTCAGCAAGAGCTAACAGACCAGATCTTTTGATTGCAGAATCGCAACAGAAATATGAGAAGCTCAACCTTTCTTTGCAAAAAGCTTATGCTACACCCGATGTTAGATTGGGGACAGTTTATGATCGAAATGGTAGTTATGCACCCAGCTATTGGGCTTTGAATTTGAATATTGATTTACCCGTTTTTAACCGTAACCAAGGAAATATAAAAGCTGCTGAGAGCAGAATAAAAACAAGTGAACTATTATTTAAAAATTATCAGCAAACCATTGACAAACAAGTAGAAGAAGTTTATAAAAAAGTATTAATAAACAATCAACTATATAAGGAATTTGACAGTAAATATACCCAACAGTTTGATAAAATGATGGATGGCATTAAAGTAAACTATAGTAAAAGAAATATCAGCTTACTTCAGTTTATAGACTTTTATGAATCCTATAAAAACAGTGTGACAAATTATAACCAATTGCAATTCGAGCGAATAAATTCGATTGAAGAACTCAATTATATTATTGCAATACCATTAATTAATTAATTATAAAAAATGGACTAATAACTAATGAATAAATATATTAAAATATTAAATATAATACTGGCAATTGCGACATCAGTAATAATACATTCCTGCAAAAGTGGCGGTGATGTTGATGAAAAGGAAAGCTCGTTTTGTATATCGGATACGATGATGACCAATATACAAATTGACACTGCCCAAATGGAGGTAGTGCAAAATGAATTGAAACTTAACGGCAAGGTTACCTTTAATGAAGACAGAGTAGTACGTGTTTTCCCGCTTGTGGGCGGCGTGGTGATGAGCTTAAAAGTAGAGTTGGGCGATTACGTGCAGAAAGGACAAGAGCTGGCTTATATGCGAAGTTCAGAAATGGCTGATTTTGAAAATCAGTTGAATATATCAAAAAGTAATTTGAGCATTGCCCAGAAAAACTTATCTGCATTAGAAGATATGTATAAATCAGGATTGGCATCTGAGAAAGATATTATAAATACCCGTAGTGAATTACAAAAAGCAAAAGGTGAGGTAACACGCATAAATGAAGTGCTGAGTATATATAGAGTTGGTGATTCATTGGGGTATACTATTAAAGCTCCTATATCAGGTTATATAGTTGATAAAAATATCAATCCTGGAATGCAGATTCGTGGCGATTTTAACACCCCTGTATTTACAATTTCCGAATTGAATCAAGTATGGATAATGGCAAATGTATATGAATCTGATATTGCAAAAATTCAAAAAGGTTATCCAGTTGAGGTGACCACCCTCTCCTATCCCGACCGCATTTTTACCGGTACTATCGATCGCATTAATCAAGTATTGGATCCTGAGAGCAAAGTGATGCAGGTGCGTATCAAAATATATAATGATGACTATGCCCTGAAGCCTGAAATGTTTGCCAGTGTTATTGTAAGATACGCTGAGGCCAACCAGTTGGTAGCTGTCCCATCTAGAGCTGTAATATTTGACAAGAGTAGAAACTATGTAATGATTTATCATGATAAATGTAATATAGAAACCCGTGCAATTGATATATATAAATCGCAAACAGAAAAAACATATATCAATAGTGGTATAAAAGATGGCGAACGACTAATTTCCAAAAATCAGTTGCTGATATACGATGCATTGAACGATTAATATATAAATTTAAGAAACACATTCGGCAATGAACAAATTCATCAATGGCATCGTAGGCTTCTCACTAAAAAATAAATTCTTTACGTTTTTCATGGTTATTATACTGGTAATTTCTGGTATAGTATGTTATTTGAACACTCCCATCGAGGCATTCCCCGATGTTACCAATACACAAATAATTATAGTTACACAATGGAACGGCCGTAGTGCCGAAGAAATTGAGCGTTTTGTTACTCGCCCCATAGAAGTGGCAATGACAGCGGTTCAGAAAAAAACCAATGTTCGAAGTATTACTATGTTTGGCCTTAATGTAATGAAAATTATATTCGAGGATGGTGTAGATGATTTCTTTGCCCGACAGCAGGTTAATAACCAATTGCGAACTATTAGTTTTCCAGAAGGTATAGAGCCTGATGTGCAACCACCTTATGGCCCCACAGGAGAAATATTTCGCTATGTACTGCGAAGTAAAAATAAAAAAAGCCGTGAGCTGCTTGAGTTACAAAACTGGGTAATTGATCGGCAGCTTCGCTCAGTGCCAGGTGTTGCAGACCTTGTAGCATTTGGTGGTGAAGAAAAAATATATGAAATACAAGTTACTCCTGCATTACTTACCAAATATGGAATTACACCACTTGAAGTATATACCGCGGTATCTAAAAGCAATCTAAATGTAGGTGGTGATATCATAGAAAAAAATAACCAAGCATATGTAGTTCGTGGAATAGGGTTGCTCACGAGTATTCATGATATAGAAAATATTATTATAGATCAAAATGGTGATGTGCCAGTATTGGTGAAACATGTTGCAACTGTAAAGGAAAGTGGTGCACCGCGTGTGGGTCAGGTGGGCCTGGGCAATGAGGATGATATAGTAGAAGGAATTGTGGTGATGCGAAAGGGAGAAAACCCTGCACAAGTATTGGGTAGACTGAAAGAGAAAATTGCAGAAATCAATGACAAGATTCTTCCGAAAGATGTAAAAATGGAAACGTTTTATGATAGAGATGTGCTGATGAATTATTGTACTGAAACAGTGATGCACAATTTATTGGAAGGTATTATACTTGTTACTGCAATCGTGTTTTTGTTTATGGCCGATTGGCGAACTACCCTTATTGTATCTATTATTATTCCGCTTGCTTTATTATTTGCATTTATATGTTTATGGCTAAAAGGCATGAGTGCTAATTTACTTTCATTGGGTGCTGTAGATTTCGGTATTATAATAGATGGGGCGGTAGTGATGGTGGAAGGAATATTTGTTACCCTAGATGCACTTTCGCATAAAGTTGGAATGGAGAAATTCAACAAACTGTCGAAGATGGGGCTTATTAAGCGAACGGGTGGCGAAATGGGCAAGGCTGTTTTCTTCTCTAAACTTATTATAATAACTGCACTAATTCCTATATTTTCATTTCAAAAAGTGGAGGGAAAAATGTTCTCGCCATTGGCTTATACGCTGGGCTTTGCATTAATAGGTGCACTTTTATTTACGCTCACATTGGTTCCGGTTTTATGTTCGATTCTGCTTAAGAAAAATGTAAAAGAGAAAAATAATTTCTTCGTAAACTTCATTACTAAATATACTACCAATGGATTTTTGTGGTGCTTCAATCATAAAAAGAAAAGTCTCACTATTGCTTTATTGGGATTATTGATCACGATGTTTTCAGCTAAGTTTTTAGGGACGGAATTTCTGCCGCAATTAAACGAGGGAGCATTGTGGGTAGAGGCAAAAATGCCGATGAGTATGTCTCTGAAAGAGACGGTGAAAATTGTACATAAACTTCGTGAAAAAATTAGTGAATTCCCCGAAGTGAATGGAGTGCTATCGCAAACAGGACGCAGTAATGATGGTACCGATCCATCTGGTTTTTACTATGTACAGATGCAGGTAAATTTAAAACCAAAAGATGATTGGGAACGAAAAATTAGTACCGATCAATTGATTGAAGAAATAGATAAAAAACTAAAAGTCTTTCAGGGAATAAATTATAACTATTCGCAACCTATTATAGATAATGTTGCTGAAGCTGTAGCAGGTATGAATGCTAATAATGCGGTGAAAATATTTGGAGATGATTTGAACAAACTAAATGATATCGCTAATCAGGTTCTTGAGCAAATAAAAGATGTTAATGGCATTAAAGATATAGGAATACTAAGAAATATAGGTCAGCCCGAGATGAGCGTTTTACTTGATGAAGAAAAAATGGCATTATATAGTGTCACAAAAAGTGATGCACAAGCAGTAATTGAAATGGCCATCGGTGGTAAAACTGTAACAGAAAAATATGAACAGGAACGCAAATTTGATATACGAATTCGATATGAAGCGGAACATCGAAAAACAGAAGATGATATCATGAATCTGAAAGTGCCGACTATTAAAGGAAATAAAATTCCATTGAGTAGTATCGCCACTTTAAATAAAATAACTGGGCCCGCATTTATATACCGTGATGTGAACAAACGCTTCATAGGAGTGAAGTTTACTGTGCGTGAGCGTGACCTTGGTAGCACTATCGATGAGGCTATGGGCAAGGTAAATGCAAATGTAAAATTACCCAAAGGATATAGTATGGATTGGACAGGTGAATTTGAAAACCAAGTGCGTGCAACCAAGCGTTTGGGTCAGGTAGTACCTATTAGTTTAATTATGATATTTATATTATTGTTTATCACTTTTGGCAATGCCAAAGATGCGGGACTTATATTGCTGAATGTGCCTTTTGCATTGATTGGAGGAATACTCGCACTGCATATAACAGGTATGAATTTCGGTATATCAGCAGGAGTTGGTTTTATAGCTTTATTTGGAATATGTGTGCAGAATGGGGTAATACTAATATCTGTTTTCCATCAGAATTTGAAAACGAAAATAAAGCTGAAAGAATCAATTAAACAAGGTGTGATTAGTAGGATAAGACCTGTGGTTATGACAGCTCTTATGGCAATGTTGGGCTTATTGCCAGCTGCTATGTCAACAGGTATCGGTTCTGAAAGTCAGAAGCCGTTGGCTATTGTTATTATTGGGGGTTTGGTAACTGCTACTGTTTTAACGTTGTTGGTATTTCCTATTATATTTTGGATATTTTATAAGAATAAGTACGAGGAAATTGATTAGGAGATTATATTATTAAACTTCCAACCATTTACAAATATAGTTTTCCGGCAAATTGATTATATGTTTTTCATTGAAAAACCCATAAACTGCTGAGCCACTTCCCGTCATTGATGCGTAGAGAGCCCCATCGTTATATAATTTGTCTTTTACAGTACCTATTTCTGGGAATTGCTTGAACGCATATGCTTCAAAATCGTTATGAATCATATTCTTCCACGTTTGTACGGGTGCATTTACCAATTCCATTAATGAACTATCGTATTCTGCATCGGGAATCATATTTTGGTAAGCCTCAACAGTAGCAATATGGTAAGGTGGGCAAACAATATATATATAGTTACAAGGCCATTTAAAATCTATTATTTCCAGCTTATCGCCAATACCATTCACATAAGCAGGTTTGTTGTTGATAAAGAAGCTACAATCAGCACCCAATTGCGATGCATAATGCAGCAGTTGGTGTTCACTCAAATTTAGATTGAATAGCTGGTTAAATGCTTTTAGGGCAAACGCACCATCGGCAGAACCACCGCCCATGCCTGCTCCCATAGGAATTTGTTTTAGTAAATTTATATTAACAGGAGCTAACTTGAAATCTTTATCGAGTATATTATATGCTTTTGAAATTAAATTATCATTGGTATTTCCGGGGATCTCCAGGCCATAATTTTTCCAGGTTATCTTATCGCTATTAAAATTATCGGTTTGCACTATCTCCAACACATCGCACCAAGGCAAAGGCAAAAAAATACTTTCTATATCATGATACCCATCGGGGCGTTTGCGTAGCACCCTCAGTCCTAGATTTATTTTTGCATTGGGGAAATAAAGCATAATGCGAATTTAAGAATATAGTATTGCTCCCTGTGGTGTATTAACCTTTCCATATACCCAAAGCCCTTTGCTCTTTTTACTGTTGTGATAAATGATACAAAAATCAGTAAGCGGATTTTTTTCTTTATATCCTTTGGGATAATTTTTTATAGCTTCTTTTACCATCTCTTTATTGCCAAGCACGCCAAAGCAGATAGGAATAGCATATACCTTTTTTAAATAATTGGCCCTGTCGTCCTTATAATAAGTCCTTACTTCCTCTCTTTCATTCTTAAATCCATAATCAAGCATCAAATTTTCTTTGGATTCATTTTGTGTTTTAATTTCAAATAACAGATCAATCGGGCTTTTTGGATATAATAAGCGTACCATGAAATCGGAACGGGTTTTAGCTGCTTTGTTATCGAGTGTTGTATATTCCTG
>JAYVCI010000129.1:0-3612 GCA_043750035.1 Chitinophagaceae bacterium | reverse complement strand
GTGAGGTTCTTTACGGTAACGTAGGATGCACCATCGAGTTTAAAAGTTGTACCTGCACTTGCAGAAGTGATAGTACGTGTGCTCGCGTCAACCCCGTCGAAGGTGATGGTGTTGCTGGAGGATGCTCCGTTGACAGCTCCGATGGTGACCTGTTCGGTATAGGTACCGGAAGCTACGGTAAATTTAACGGCACCACTGATGCCGCACTTGTTGATCTTGTCCACGGCTGTGGTAAAGTCAACAAAATTACTGTTGGAAGCGGCAGAGCCTGCATCAATAGTAAAATTGCCTGACAAAGAAGTACATAGGAAAGTTGTTATCGTATCGTTACTTGGGTCATCATCGGGATTGGTTCCGTTTGGCTTGTTCACCCAAACCCTTAAAGTGTGGCTTCCTGCTGTGGTAACTTTTGCAGTGGTGGTAATATTTATAGCCGATGAATTTGTACAAGATGCAAGAGCAAGGCCTGTAACTGTTTTTGTGGTTGCACTGCCGTTGTCAATTATGTAGCCAACCTCAACAGTGTCAATAGTAGTGCTGGCAAGGTTGCCAATAATTAAATCAATATCAAAGTCTTGGTTCAATACAACACTATTGCTAGAAGGGCTTGTAATAGAAGCTGCTATAACATCGATACCCGAAGTAGCTGCTACTTTGATGGTGTAGTCATGGTACTCAGCATAGTAACCCTGACAAGGGTTATAAGTTGGAGGATTTGAATAAGCATAATAAGAATAATAGTCGCCCATTACACGCATGCGGTAAATACCGCTGCTTTGGGCTGATGGCACATCTACATTGCCAGAAAGGCTTCCGCCATTTTGGACAAAACTGTCTTTCAATACAATTTCTGAAGTGGCAAAAGTACCATCGCCATTCCAGTCGATCCAAACACATATTGCATGGTCGTATGTATTTCCTGCTGCATCAACTTGCATAGAATAACTACTACCCGCAGTAACACAAGCACTTAAATTGGTAAAATCATAATAGTTTTGGCTTGCAGAGTATGATGTGGTGTTGCTGATGGAACTTCCAAAAGTAACGGTACCCAAACCAATGGGCGAACCTGCACCACAGCACCGGCCATTAACATTGGCACTTGGTTTACAGGGTGATTGAGCGTTGGCCGTGTCAGACGACAGGGCTCCAAACATGAACAAACCGATTGCGAGAACCAGTTTGAGTTTTTTTGAGAATTGAGTAAATCTAGACATTATAATTTATTGGGTTAATTTTATAGTTGAAAAAGAGGGGCAAATTTAGTCAAATAGATGTCTCCCTCTCATATATTTATTATTTTGTTATTATTATTGGTTTTACAGTACTTGAATTGGGGCTGATAAAATTAAGTTGGTATATTCCTGGTGGTAATTCGGTTAAGTCTAATTCATATCCATTGCCTATTGTGCCGCGTATTTCTTTAACTAAGTTTCCTCCTATTCCAAACACTTTTATTATATTAAAATTATTAGCAGCAGTAGTACTAATTTTTATATTACCATTAGAGGGATTGGGATATATAGTAAAAGAATTTTGGTCGGGATTTGCTATAATGCTCTCCCAATATATGACTTGTACAAACCTAGTTATTTCATCGGAACAATTTGGTATGGGGTCACACACTTTGTATTTGACAGCGTAAAGTCCTTCTACAGCAGTATTAACTGTGCCTGTTTTGGTAAAACCAGGTGTAAGCTGTGCGACAGAATAAAAACTATCATTGTATGAAACCCCTGGGTCAATCCAATTATTCCCTTTGAGTACATGTTCAATAGTGTTTCCTATTAGTGTAATTGTGGGTTTGGTTGTCTTTACTATTTTAACATTACGGGTAGCCGTAGCAATATTTCCCGACCCATCAGTAGCGGTATAGGTAAGTGTGAAGATAGAATCAACTTGTGTCTTGTCGACAGGGCCACCTGTTATTATTGTACTCACTTTGCTGGATAACCAATAGTTGTCGGAAACTGTAAAACCTGGTTCTACAAATGAGTCTGTTCTACTTGCTTCTATGTTAATATTTTTTCCATATAGCATTGTGATAGTTGGTGCTGTTTTATCTACAACAATCACTGTTCTTGTTTTTGAACCAGTGTTACCAGAACCATCGGTGAATGAATAAGTGATTATATAACTTCCCAGAAAACTAGTATTTACAGTTCCAGTAATCTGTTTTTTCAAAGAAGATGCGGCATAATAATTATCAGTAGCACTAGCATCAGGGTCAGTAAAAATACTAAATACATTAACATAGATGGTGTCCGTATTGCCCACAGAATCGGGATTTAAAGTTAGCACGGGAGCAGTAAAATCACCTACTATCACTGTACGAGAAGCACTGCTAAAGTATCCATTTGTATCATTGGCTTTATAATTAACCTGATAGGTGCCAATCACACTTGTATTAACATTGTTGTTAGAAGTATATGAAATACTATTACTACTACCACAAGTATTAACAGCCGTAAAACCCGAATCCGAATAATTAGAATTAACATTTATATAAGTTGGATTTTGGCCAATGATTGTAATAACTGGACCTTTCTTGCTTGGAACTATATTTACTTTGCGAACCACCTGAATAGCTTTGTTTCCTGCTTTATCTTGTGCAGTATAAGTTATATATTGCTTACCCAATGAAGTAGTGTTAATATTTCCTGCATAAGTAACGTTCACATATCCATCAACATCATCCCATGCTATAGCTCCAGAATCAGTATAAGTATCACATTGCTCAACAATTACTGAGTCTCCAATAAGACTAATTACAGGTGGGTAAATATCATTGGTAATATATAAACCATAATCTTCAAACTCTCCAAAATAATTTGGCCCACAGGCTTTATTTGCTTGTGTATTGTAAGCTATGCCCACACGCAAACGTGTTTGCCCAAGTTTAGTTGATAAAGGTATTTTTACAGTGTCGCTAAAAGTTATACTGGTGCTTGCCGATTGAGTGGAAACAAGTTCTCCTTGGTCATCAAAATCACCATCTGAATTTAGGTCAACCCACAGATTAACATTGGTAGCATTGATGTTGCTACTTTTTGTAATTGTGAAAGGGTATTTGCCGCCTAACGCCATACAGGTGCTCTGTGTGGAACTGAAATTTGAATAGCCTACACTTCCTGCTGAACTTGCATTATTAATGGAGCCAATTTTCACATTGGTAATAGCAATTGCCGAAGAAACAGAACTGACTGACGGCGTGCAGTATGGACTTATCACATTTATATAAGACGTCTTTGTTAAAGTATCTGTTCCTATTGAATTTGTTGCAATTAATTTAACATCATAATTACCAGTGGCACTAAAAACAACTGATGGATTTTGGTCCGTATTTGCACTTGACCCAACCCAAGTAACATTGCTATTGTTACTAATACTCCAGTCCCATGAAGTAGGTCCGAAATCGGATTCGTCCAAAAGTGAGAGTGTGTCGCCTAGTATAACAGTAACAGTAGTGGTTGAAGCAGTTTGACAACTCGATGTATTACTAGATAAATCTGTTTTGAAATCGACAGCCGGTGCTTTAGTAGGAGCTATAACTACAATATTTTTACAGAAAGTATCTGTACCTCCGCAATTGGTTGCATAGCAACAAACAGA
>JAYVCI010000128.1:0-10608 GCA_043750035.1 Chitinophagaceae bacterium | reverse complement strand
AGATGGGCGGTACTGCTGCCATGGAAGTTCGCAATACTGCAAAAGCTGAATTATTATATAATGAAATAGACCGCAACAGTTTGTTCAAAGGAACTTGCGAAGTAGAAGACCGCTCCAAAATGAATGTATGTTTTGTAATGACCAAACCCGACCTCGATGAAGCATTTATGACTGCAGCCAAAGAAGCAGGTATATCTGGCATAAAAGGCCACCGCTCCGTAGGAGGATTCAGGGCATCGTTATATAATGCATTGCCTATTGAAAGTGTACAAGCTTTGGTAAATGTAATGCACGATTTCGAGAAGAAGAACTCCTAATTAGTATCAAGTAGCTAGTATCAGGTATCAAGTATTTGCTACTGGCATCAGCCACTAACCACTAACCACTAACCACTAATTGACTAACGACTATAATATATGATAAAAATACTCGCAAACGACGGAATAGACAGCACCGGAAAAAAAATGCTGGAGAAGGCTGGATTCAGTGTGGATACAAATAAAATTCCACAAGAAGAATTGGCGAAAAAACTAAATACTTATGATTGTATTACTGTGCGTAGTGCAACAAAAGTTCGCAAAGAATTGATGGATGCATGCCCCAATTTAAAATTGATTGGCCGTGGCGGGGTGGGGCTGGATAATATTGATGTGGATTATGCCAAGCAAAAAGGCATTCGTGTAATCAATACACCCATGTCATCATCTGCTTCAGTGGCCGAGTTGGTATTTGCACATATATTTTCGATGGCGAGATATATAAATCATACCAATTATGAAATGACTATTGATGCTCCGAATAAATTCAACGATCTCAAAAAGTTTTGTGCCAATGGTGTTGAGCTTCGTGGCAAGACTATGGGTATTATAGGTTTTGGCCGCATCGGACAAGAGGTTGCCAAGATTGCGTTGGGCATGGGCATGGATGTATTGGCTTATGATCCTTATGTAGATGACGTAACAATCAGTTTTTATTTCCATCAAAACTTGAGAGATAAAGCGGTTAAAATTCCTTTGAAAACCGTTACTAAAAATAAAGTATTAAAGAAAGCAGATTTTATTTCATTGCACGTTCCTTTTAACGAAGGCGACCAAGCTGTGATAGGAGAGAAGGAGATAGAAATATTAAAACCTGGAGTAGGTTTAATCAATTGTGCACGAGGTGGTGTGATAAATGAAAAAGCACTTTTAAAAGCATTAAAAACTGGTAAAGTAGCATTTGCAGGACTCGATGTTTTTGAAATAGAACCGCCGGTTAAATCAGAATTATTTTCTTTGCCCAATGTGTCGCTGAGCCCACATATTGGAGGTTCAACCATGGAAGCACAGAATAGAATAGGAATAGAATTGGCTGAGAAAATTATAGAGTTTTTTAGGAAGAAATAATATATAAGTTGAGAGTTGAGAGTTGAGAGAGCCATACGTCAGCTTCCGTTGGCTGAAGCCGACGGAAATAGACTACTAAAAAATAAAAAATATTAATTGTAAAATATAAAATATCCCCTTGGCTACCATCAAACCCTTCAAAGCTATCCGTCCTGCAAAAGAAATAGCAGACATTGTTTCCGCGTCATCTGAATCGGGGCATAGGGAAGAGGCGAAAAAACATATCAAGAAAAATCCGAATAGTTATTTGAATGTGGTAAAACCTTTTTTGCATTTCGATGACGAAAAAAAAAATCCTGAGAAACATTATACTTTTGGGAGGGAATATTTGGAAAAATTATTGGAGCAGGGTGTCTTAATCAGAGAAGAATTAGTATCCTATTATATATATAGAAATATTGTAGGCTCCAAAGCATATACAGGTATAATAGCAGCGGCATCGGTTGATGATTATTTGAATGGTGTGATATTGAAACATGAAAATACATTAACTGAAAAACAGCATGAGTTGATGGAGCATGTGCAATATATAAAAACTATTGGTTGCCCAGTACTCCTTACGTATCCCGATAATGCTGCCATTGACCGCATTGTTGCAAAAATAACCATGCGTAAACCTGAATATAATTTCATTAGCGACGATCAGATAAAGCATAATTTGTGGCCCGTAAATGATATAGCAGAAACGTCAGAAATTACGGCACAATTTGCGGCGATGAAACAGTTATATATTGCCGATGGGCATCACCGTTCTGCTGGTGCTGCGGCATATTGCCAATCTCGAAGAAGGACGAGTGATGATAGAGAAGCAGCTTTCAATTTTTTTCCAGTTTGTTTGATTCCTTTTTCCAAACTCACTATATATGAGTATCACCGTTTGGTAAAAGATCCTGAAGTTTATGAAACAGACTTTTTAGATAATGTGAAAGTATTCTTTGATGTTTTTACATGCGGAAATCTGCCTTTCCAGCCCCTGCAAAAAGGAGAGTTTGGATTATATATAAAAGACCAAGCCTATCAACTTACTTTGAAAGATGAATATATGCCCGAAGATATATTAGGCAAATTGGATGTAAGTATTGTTGAGAAATATTTATTGAAAAATATATTACATATCACCGATAGTAAAACAGATTCACGCTTATCGTTTATTGACGGTGGCAAAGGTATAGGAACACTGCAACATATTATAGATGGTGGCAAAGCAGATTTGGCAATTACATTATATCCTACCTCAATACAAGAATTAAAAGCCGTAGCAGAAAATAACCTTATTATGCCGCCCAAATCTACCTGGATAGAACCGAAGTTGAGAACTGGTTTGGTGGTGTATGAGATGGGGGATTAGTCTCGTTTTAGAACGAGAGTAGTTAGTGCCTCCCGATAGCTATCGGGACGGCAGACAAATGATAACAGACAACAGACAATCGATATGTAGGTTCCCCATCCGCCGCTGCGGACTGAATCCCGAATCCATTTTTTCTAAATATTTATTCCGTAATTAATACTTTTTCCCCGTTTTTTGTAGCAAAATACAATAGCTGCTTATGGCCTTATATAGATTTACTGTTACTTTTGAAGACTACGACGACATCAGTCGTGTAATTGATATCCAATCTTCGCAGTCGTTTTTGGAATTGCACAAAGCCATTCTCGATTCCATCAAGTTCGACCAAAAACACATGGCCTCATTTTACCTAAGCAACGACCAATGGCACAAGGGCGATGAAATTACTTTGGAAAACATGCTCACAAAAGCAGAAATGAAAAATCCAGAGGTGAAAAAAATCCCCATCATGAAAAAGTCGTTCCTCAATGATTTTATTGAAGACCCGCACCAAAAATTCTTATATGTTTACGATTTTATAGAAATGTGGAGTTTCTATGTTGAGCTCACGGGCATCATTATGAAAGAAGACCCTAAGGCAACTTACCCTGTTTTGGTCCGCCAGGAAGGTTTAGCACCCAAACAATATTCCGACAAAAAATTTGTTGTGGTAGAAGACGAAGAATTTGAAGATTTGAAAGAAGGTTTTTTGGGTGAGCATTTGGATGTGGGCGAAGGCGTGGATGATGATACCCTGGTTGATGGTGAAGAAGAAACCGAAGAATCTGAATTGGGGATAGACGAACAGGGGTTAGACGATTCTATTTAATGATTGTCCCGATAGCTATCGGGAGAGGTATAATTTAACGATTTTATTACTTCTAAAATCAGAAATCTTCATTCCTTGTTCTTAAATCAAAAATAAATAATAACCTTTTGAAAAACTTATTAGTGATAACAGGCCCCACTGCCTGTGGCAAAACTGCTTTGGCAGAATTAATAGCCAATACCTACCGATGCCCCATTATATCGGCTGACAGTAGGCAGTTTTATAAAGAACTTCCCATAGGTACCGCACAGCCCAGCAAAGAAAGTTTGGAAAAAATTGAATACCATTTTGTGGCGAATTTGAGTTTGAAAGAGGAAATGAATGCGGGGCAATTTGAAAGAGATGTGGGCAATAAAATCATATCTTTATTTGGGAAACACAACCTGGTAATCGTTTGCGGAGGTTCGGGATTATATATAAAAGCATTATTGGACGGACTAGATTTCTTCCCTGAAAAAGATGAGGAATTTAGAAACTCCTTAATATCATTATATCAAACGCAAGGACTAAAAGCACTGATTGACAGACTTCCCAAACACATTTACAATACCTTGAACAAAAGTGATCAGTTGAATCCGCAAAGGTTGATGCGTCATATAGAAATTGCGGAATTGCCACAAACTGCTTTGCCGGAATCCCGAAAAATATTCGGGACAAACCCCTGGCGTGAATACAAGCAACAAGTAAACATTATATATACTGCCCTCAATCCTGAACGTGAAATTTTGTATAAAAACATTGATACCCGTGTGGATCAAATGATGAAAGCGGGATTTGAAAATGAAGTAAGACAAATATCTTTGGAACTAAAACATATCAATGCCCTACAAACCGTTGGCTATAAAGAACTATTTGAATATATAGAAGGTGTGATTGATTTGCCTACTGCTATTGACCGAATCAAACAACACACACGCAACTATGCCAAAAAACAGCTCACTTGGCTAAGACGTGAAAAAAACATTCAATGGTTCGATATTGACGACATAAACAAATATGTGGACTTTTTGGAACAAAATTTAAAATAAGTCCCGATAGTAATCGGGAGCAAAAAATCCTCTTAATTTGCAGTATAAAAATGGACTTATCCGTATTCACTAATACCGACAATTTGCTCACACTACTTACCCTTACAGGTATGGAGATTATTTTGGGCGTAGACAATGTAATATTTGTATCAATAGTAACTAGCAGGCTGCCCTCTCACCAGCAGGCAAAAGGACGTGCTATCGGGCTTTCGCTGGCTTTAATAATTAGGATAATACTATTGGCCTTTATCAGCTACCTAGCAGGCATGACCGCAGAAATTTTTTCACTTTTCGACTTTAGCTTCAGTGCCCGCGATTTAATTTTATTGGGTGGTGGTTTTTTCCTGATATATAAAACTACTATGGAAATATATAACAAACTGGAGGGCGAAGACGAAAATTTCGACAGTAATGCAAAGAGTGTATTTACCGCGGTGGTAATGCAAGTTATATTAATTGATATTGTATTCTCATTTGATTCAATTATTACCGCTGTTGGCCTTTCGCGTGTTATAGAAATAATGGTTGCTGCCGTTATTATCTCCATGCTAGTTATGCTGGCCTTTTCAGGTTTGGTTAGCCGCTTTATTAACCGCCACCCCAGTATGAAAATGTTGGCCCTTTCTTTTCTTTTAATCATTGGTTTTATGTTAGTGATGGAAGGTTTCCATAAAGAGATAGAAAAAGGCTATGTATACTTTGCTATGGCATTCTCATTGGCAGTAGAAAGTCTCAATATTATTATGCGTAAGAAGAGCAAACCTGTTAAACTGAAAAACAATCTGAATCCATAAAATTTTTAGAGTAGTTATTTGTATATAATTATGAACAGAGAAATATGTCAGGTGGAAACACCTGGTATCAAATAAAAAATAAAATATAGTCTGTGGTTGGTGACAACACCAAGCAGAGGCACTATATAATAAATCATCCCAATCATATTAATCTTATAAATCATATTTCAGACAGTGCGGGCAAGTGCAGAAAGTATGCTCCCGTTCTGGTTGGTGACAACACCAACCAGAGGCAGTAATAGTATTATATATATTAATCACACCAATCATATTAATCAAAAAAATCGGAGGGAAGTGCTGTATTTGTTTAGGTCACTTGCCCAAAAACAATTATTGGTCTAATACAAATACAGTTTCGGTATTATACGTCAATCGACAATTAACACAACACTAGTGCATCATGCAGAATCGCTGGGCTACTTGATACTACCTGTCTAAAAAAGCAAACACATTTAAAAAAAACAGTGTCAAAAGTTTAAAACTTCATCGGTTGTAGCCCCGTGTACTGTACTAGATTTGAACCCGCCTATAATGGCTTTTGTTGGGTAGTAAACTAAAACATATCATATTTCTGTCGGCCTTTGTTTGTTGGGGTTCTGTGTTGTTTTCGCAGCAATATGTCCCTATTCAAACAGCTTTGGATAATGACTGGATTACCCTAAAGTTACAAGGGGCATTTGACAAAAAAGCATTCAAGGAAGTAATAGACCAAAATGGTGTTCACTATGGAAAGTGCATTATAGGTGAAATAAAAAACAAGCTAGATTCTGATATATATCTGCAAATAGATAATGGGCTGGAATTGTACAGTGACGATACCACTGTTCAAAATACAATTATCACCAAGCTTGTTAAAATTGATTTATTGGGCAAAGAGAAATTTAAGTTCAAGTTGTATGCGATGTGTGCCGAAATAAATAAGGAGGTGCCACGCAGAGGAATACATTACGAGATAGGTTCAGTTTGTCTCAGTAGATTATTGAAAGTGGTGAACCGGATAGAGCATGACGATATGCAAAACCTCACCGGTCAATTTGCTCTGTGGGCTGTTACGGATGGTATAGACAGGCAGACGTTTTTAAAATATTCCACCGATGAAAAATTGCTTAATAAAGTAATACAATTGCTCGACAGCAGCGGTGTGAAAACCATTTTAAACAAAAAAAATCCTGCAAGTTTAACCCACTTGATTTCGCAAAACAGTAAAAATGCAGGTGAATATAGTATTAATTTACCAGTTTCGGATAATGAAACAAAACCGCCCACTGGATTATCATTGTGGTTTACCCGAGATTATATCGGGTATGGCTTCATAATACTACTGGCTCTTTTATTTGCAATATATTATATACTGGTACTAACGGGAGTTATAGCACGTTTTAAAAGCTATATGTACCCACAAGATATGGATGATGATATAGATGGGCTAGGTGATTTAGCTTAATTTGTTTTAATTGATTTAATTGAAAAACGGGCACTTAAAGAATTGATTACTCTTTATAGTGCCCGTTTCTAGTTTATTGAAAATGTTTATTTATTCCACCGTTAGGCGTTGTATTTGTTGGCCATTATTGGTTTGTAGTTTTACCAAATAGATTCCTTTGGCATAGCTGCTTAAATCAAGTGCAATGGTGTTTTTATTGGTATTGCTATTTATACTTTGGGTCATGATAATTTTTCCGTTTACGTCTATAATAGAAATTTGAACAGCCTGCTTGGTAGCAGAAATGAATTCTAAATTAGCCATATTACTTGTAGGGTTAGGGAATACATTCAATGAATGCAATCCGATTATATCAGTAATATTGGTATTTTTGAAATCGTATGCATCACTAAAATTCACACAACCTTCTGTATTCATCACTCTTAATTTGTATTTGCCATTAGTTAATGGTGTATATGTTTGCGAAGTAGCCCCAACTATTAAAGTAGTATCTTTATACCATTGATAAGTTACACCGGTCGCACTTGTTGTAATTGTTGTAGCACCAGCAGTTACTGTAGGCTTGGTAGGTACTGGTAATACAATTATCATATTCGTAGATGAAGTATCGAAACAGCCTGTAGCTGCATCCCATACTAAGGCTCTGTAAACACCATAAGTAGTTACGATAATGCTATCTGTAGTATCATTTGGCATAACAACATCATATTTTAACCATTGAAATTTGTTACCACCTGATGCGTTTAGTTTTACACTTCCTCCTTTGCAAAACATAGTATTGCCAGTAGTTTTAACTTTAGCAGTTGTATTGCAGCCATTCACATTAAGATTAACAGATGAGTCGGTTACAATATATGTTTGTGAGCCGAATGGGGTTGAGAAATAACCTTCCAAATCTACTTTTAATTTGTAGGTGCCCGATGAACCTTTGGGAGCGGTGCCCTTTATCATAAAGCAACCTTGGTAATATTTCATGCCAGTAGTAGCTACATAGGTACAATTTTTCACATTGCAATTGAAGGTAAAATTGCTACCCGGAAATCCAACTACTTTGTATATAATTAAACTGTCTATATGCACTGAGTACCCTTGCACTACAGTATCCACAGGGAAAGTAAAATCAATTTCTTGATTATATTGTACTTGTTCGTAAGCATCGGGCAATTGTGGTGGATACACGCCGGTACTGCTATAAGTTTTGGTACATTGCGAAAACGCAAACGCATTTGCAAGGCAGATGGCCATAATTGATAGAATTGTTTTTTTCATTTCTTTATTATTGTTTTAGTTTTGTAAATATTACTTATAAATTGTTAGGCTGCACTTTGTTTCAAATTCAATATTTCTAATTTTTGTCGTGCATATTCGGGGCTCAGTGTTACATGTTTCACCATATCAAGCGAAGGTAAATCGAACATGTGGTCTGTCATTATTTTTTCGCATATCGAGCGTAAACCACGGGCACCAAGTTTGTATTCTATGGCTTTGTCCACTATAAAATCGATAGTTTCTGGGGCAAATTCCAATGTTTTGCCGCTTAGTTCAAATAAGGCTTTGTATTGTTTTACCAAAGCATTTTTAGGTTCCGTCAAAATGCGTTTCAGTGTGGCCCCATCCAGTGGGTCTAGGTGGGCAAGCACGGGCATACGGCCAATAATTTCAGGTATCATCCCATATTTACGCAAATCCTCGGGCGATAAATATTGCAAATAATCTTTATCCTCAAATGTTTGTTTTTCATCGGCTGTTTTGTATCCTATACTTTGACTATTGGCTCTGGTTTTAATAATTTTATCAATCCCTTCAAAAGCACCACCGCATACAAATAATATATTCTCAGTATTTACCTGCACAAATTGTTGTTCTGGGTGCTTGCGACCACCTTGTGGGGGAACATTGATTACGGCACCTTCCAATATTTTGAGCAAGGCCTGCTGCACCCCTTCGCCACTTACATCACGGGTAATACTGGGGTTGTCGCTTTTGCGTGATATTTTGTCAATCTCATCAATAAACACAATGCCACGTTCAGCTTGGGCCACATCATAATTGGCAGCTTGTAGCAAACGGCTTATTATACTTTCCACATCTTCGCCCACATAACCAGCTTCTGTAAGCACCGTAGCATCAGCAATACAAAAAGGCACATTAAGGATTTTAGCCAATGTTTTTGCTAGTAAAGTTTTGCCAGTCCCTGTTTCTCCAACCAAAAGAATATTTGATTTTTCAATCTCTACTTCAATATGTTTATGGCCTTTGGCATTCATACGTTGATAGTGATTGTAAACTGCCACGCTCAATACTTTCTTTGCCTGGTTTTGTCCGATTACATATTCATCTAAATGCCTTTTGATATCATGCGGCTTGAGTAACTTCAGTTCTTTATGGCTACTGCCTTCCTTGCTTTTCCCTTTACTTTTGGAATTGCCGTTTGCTTCTGCATATATCTCTGTCGCACTCTGTATGCACGATTCACAGATTAATGCTCCCTCAATGCCTGCCAGCATAAATAAAAAAGGAGTGGCGGGGGTACCGCAGAAGGAACAAAATTCTTCTTTGTTCTTTTTAGCCATGTTTTTTGATTGTTATTTGTTGCAAAAATCGGTACAGAATGGACAAGTTGCTCCTTTTTCTTGAAATATTTGGTGCAATCGCAGGATTGGCGGGGGTTTGGCTTAGTACCAAGCAGGTAGTTTGGTGTTGGCCGCTGCTTATTTTAAGCTCAATTGCTTATGGAATTGTGTTTTTGCACGACAGTAATGCACTTTATGCAGATGGAACTTTGCAAATAATTTATATAGGCATGTTGGTGTATGGCTGGAATAGTTGGGCTATCAAAACTAAAAATAAAATGATTACATATCCATCATATAGTAATATAAAAGAACTGATGATTGTACTGGTCATTTTCGTTTCTTTAGTTCCAGTATTGGCTCAGTTTTTAATTAATTACACCAAAGACCCATTGCCTTATTTAGATAGTTTTACTTTTGTGGGAAGCATTGCCGCACAGTATCTTCAAGCTCGCAAAAAAATAGAGAATTGGCTGGTTTGGTTAGTTGTGAATACAGTTTATATATATATGTATTATGATCGTGGATTGAATTATACCATGATACTGTTTGCGATATTTTGGCTCATGAGTATTATAGGATGGATGAGTTGGAAAAAGAAATTAGCCACAGAAACGGAAACCTAAAAGCAAATTGTGAGACATACTTTCTGCACTTAACTTTGCCCCTTACTTTTATAGCAGATGAGCGAATATAGATTTGAAGAAATAGAAAAACGGTGGCAAAAATATTGGGAAGAAAACCAAATATATAAAGTAGTTGAAAATACTGCAAAGCCTAAGTTTTATGTGCTGGATATGTTTCCCTATCCAAGTGGTGCCGGCCTGCATGTGGGGCATCCGCTGGGTTATATCGCATCAGATATATATGCCCGTTATAAAAGATTGAGAGGCTATAATGTATTGCACCCCATGGGCTACGATTCATTTGGTTTGCCTGCCGAACAGTATGCTATACAAACAGGACAACATCCAGCAATCACGACAGAACAGAATATCAAACGCTACCGTGAGCAAATGAACATGCTCGGTTTTAGTTTCGACTGGAGCCGACAAGTAAAAACGAGTGACCCTAATTTTTACAAATGGACCCAATGGATATTTATTAAACTCTACCATTCGTGGTATAATACTGAAACCAATAGGTCGGAGCCAATTGAGACATTGTTGGAGAAATTGGAGCGTGGGACCCCTCCACCCTCCCCGGGGGGGAGGCTCGTTCCATTTCC
>JAYVCI010000127.1:0-8295 GCA_043750035.1 Chitinophagaceae bacterium | reverse complement strand
GCCCGGAGGTTCAGTATTGTGCAAGGACACCACCAATGCCTATAAAATATTCGACAGCCGATTGGTATATAGTAAAGGAGCGATGGTATTGCACATGTTACGGCAAACTTTGGGTGATTCGTTATTCTTTTTAGCCTGTAGAAATCATTTGAATAACCGTGGTGGGAGTTATGCAGTCACCACAAATTTTATTGATGAATTTCAAAAAACAACAGGCAGAAAGCTCGATACATTTTTTTCTGAATGGTATTACGGCGAAGGCTATCCTATTTTTAATATCGTGTGGGAGCGTTTACCATCGGGCGAGTTGAGTATTATGGTGGAACAAAGCCCGTCAACCAATACCGTAAGCTTTTTTCATATCCCTGTAGAATTACAATGCAAAAACGGGAATCAAATTTATGATTTCAAATTATTTCCACTTCAGAAAAAAGAAAGTTATAAAATAAAACCGCCTTTCGATACCGATACTTTATTATTCAATCCTTATTATAATTGGTTAGGTACCGCATCTGTAAAAAACATTACCAATGTAACGGACAAAGGAGAAGTATTGCTATTGTTCCCCAACCCAGCAAAAGATAAATTGCAGGTAAAACTGCTATATCCCAATACAATAAAAAGTATTTTAGTAAACGACCATCTGGGCAGGCTTATCATGGATTTTAACACTACAGGGAGTCCTTCTAATTATTTCGAAACGGATGTGTCCGCTCTTTCTCCTGGAGAATATATAATAACTGCCGTGAACCAGAATGGGCAAAGGTTTAGTAAGAAATTCGTTGTGTTATAATTGATATAGTGGATGGTACTAACCTCCAAAACGCAGCACTGCTGTCGCATTCATATATATTCTAATGTCATCTGCTTTTAATATTTGATTGGTGGGCGTGAGCAGGTAGCGGATATTGATAAAGTTAATCATACTCCCAGATTTAAGTTTTGATATAGCTGTTTTCATTTCTTTGGTGAACACAGCTCCTTTGGCATATAAAGTATCGAATTTGTTTTTATTAGATACCACCATTTTAAATTCCACCACACCTCCTCTAAATATATCATCCTTGGGGAAGTTGGCTGACAGGTGTCCGTAAGCCATTAGGTTTAGTTTTTCAGCAACACTGTCAGGTATTACATCATTTACTTTTATTAGAGGTTTCGGAACCGGACGAACTATATATTTCTTGTTTTGTAATAATACATTTTCGCCTCTTATATTGGTGCCATATATATGCATGTTTGCAAATGTGGCGTCCTTTACGCCTTCCACTATCCATTCACTGTCTTTTAAAACCGCATTTGCACCTTCCATTTTTATATTCGTTATTTTGCCAATGGAGTTGGTGATTACAAATCGTTGCTTCATTCCTATATATAATACTTTCACATCGGGTACAACCGTAATTTCTTGTTTGGGTGCAACCACTTTGATGATACGGACAGAATCTTTTTGAGCAAAAATACTATTGGGCAAAAAGGCGAAGGCCACCCAAAAAATGAGTGGCTCCCAGCCTTTTACAAAACGCCTGCATCTGTATGCTGACATATCTTTATAACGTATTATTTCGATTTTTATTGTGATATATTTTATTTGTTTCTAAAAGGAAAAGCCACCTCAATACCAAGGTGGCTTCCACCTTTAATTTAATACCAATGTGGTTTATTGAATATGCCAATATTTAATAAAACCTACAGTGGTATATGCAGATTGGATAGCTGTTTAGAACAATCGAGTGAAACGAAGATTGGACTATTACAGATATCACATCGGTATAACTCCTCAATCTGTACTGACACAATTATAAAACGTATTAATTTGTTTTTTATTGTGTTGCACTTTTGTCACCCTGAGTTTATCGAAGGGCGACAAAGTAGAGATTGCTTTTTATAATAACATTACTCACATCTTCCTCCGAACGTCGTCTTCGATGATTCCGATAGCTATCGGAATAGACTGACAGACAGTATGTTCATATGGCTAGAAGCATAGAAACAATTCCCTTCGAACTCTGTCTTCGATAAACTCAGACTGACAATGAGTATTAATTCAAATTCAAAAAATCAGCAATTTCATTTTCAGTTTTCATTTCTTTTTCGCTCACACGCATGGCAAATGTAAGTTGGTTTATTCCTTTCTTTTGGGGATTTAATTTCTGTACTTTCTCTGGTTCTAGCATGGCTATTTTCCCATCCGATGTCACTACCCAAAAAGTGGTTGATGATTCTGGATTATAACTCAAATTTGCTTTTCCATTACTGGTATATATAGTATACAAAGCATTGCGGCTATGATCGACCATATATAATGAATTATAGGATATTGTTTTGCCTTTATCGTCGGTAACGCTTGCCAATACTGTTGCTCCGGTGGGCATATTGCTGGGGCAATCACTATTATACATCCCAAATTCACGTACTTGAAAAACACGGTAACCTACACTTTGTATATAACTTACTTTGTTTTGTTTTTCCCATGCTTCTGCTTGCTTTTTTGCAAATTCTACTTTCGATTTTTCGTATTTTGCATAAGCTTGTTGCCCTTGCACTTCAGCTTCATTTAATTGCTGTTGTTCGCGGTCTTCACTAATCATTTTTCCTTTATATCTATTCTGATATTGGGTATATAGTTTATTATAAGTTGCCATAGCTGCGGTATAATCTTTTTCCTTAAACACAGGACGACAGTTGGTGATATTATATATCTTCGGGTCTTTGCGAATGTATGTTCTCACCAAAGTAAAATCATAATAGCCAGGGTTTTTGCTTCTATATATTCTCACATTATCATAGGTGGTGTCTTCAAAGTTAGGCGGCAAACTGCTAAATTGTACTTCGGGGATTTCGAATACCACATCTTTATATACACCTAGCTCTGGAAACTGATTGGGGTTTACTGCTAGTTTAAATGTATTTTTTGCAGCTACTAATTTTGTGGGCTTTACCAGTTTAAAATCTGCTGGTAATACAATCGCATCGCCTTCTTCCAAAGATTTTAATTTATCGGTATATTTATTATATATTTTAGTATAGGTTTCTGTTGCTGTTGCAAAACCTGCTTCATCAAATACGGGTGTTCCTATGATGTTGTTATAATATTTAGGATCTTGCCTAGTTGGGGTATATACAAGCGTGAAAACATAAGATCCAGGATTTGTTTTGCTTCTCACCATTTCGGAAACTTTAATACTTTCATCAGGTACATCTGCGGGGAAGAGTACTTTATCTGTTTCTAATTCATATAATACATCTTTATACATGGCCAATTCAGGGAACATTTTTGTGTCAATTTTTAAACGGTGGGTTTCCTTGGCAAATGTGGACTTTCTGGGTTTCATTACCTCCAAAGTTTTCAAAGTTTTTTTTGTTTTTGTATATTCTACACTGTCTCTTTTGGTCATGGGGAGATGGAATACAATTTCTTTAGATTTTTTTACTTTGGGAGTTGTGATAGGAGGTGCTTTTATTATAGTAGTTGTTGGTACATTTTCAAAATCCGCAATATTCTTTTCTTCAACCAAAGCAGTTGTTTCAGGTTTCACCTCAGGTTTTTCCATTTCACTTTTACCCAAATATGCCCAGCTCTTCTTAACAGTATCCAATAGATACATATTATATCTATCTTCTTTGTACTTAGAGCTCATCTTCACATTCAAACTTTTTCCAGTTGCTATTTTAATTGGCTTATCGGCTGCAAAACCATTCAAATCAAACATCCCTGCTGACTCGAAAGTATATTTGGTACCTGCACTATCATAAGTCATCGGGATACCTGATACAAAGAAATCAGTTGGTTTGCGGAATTCTCTATACTTTAAATCCACCATTCCTTTTACTATACTTCCATCTGCATTTACAAAAGCATTGGCAGGGATTTCTATCATACTTCCACTGGGTAAAGTAATTGTTCCTCCAGTTTCTGCATTTATTTTTAAGGTAGTATCAGGTATGTTAACCCCTGCAATTGGTGGATTTACAAATGCTTTGGTGGCAACTATTGTAGTATCTGTTTTTATATAATTATAAGCTATAATGCCCACTACCGCTATAATACTTGCGGCAGCACCCCATAGCATAGGTTTATTATATACTTTTACTTTGGGTGTAGGGCTGGCATTATTATAGGTGTCCATCAACTTGCCAAAATTTTTGGTTGATTCTATTTCTTCATCACCGATATCAGCTCGGTTTTTATTATACTTGTTCATGATAATTCTTTTTTAAAAGGTTTTGAAAATGGTACGTAATTTTTCCAATACACGGTACATCCGAGTTTTGCAAGTAGCCTCTGGGATTTCGATAATCTGAGCAATTTGGGCAAATGGCCGCTGCTCAAAAAACCGCATCTCGACCAACCACAGCTCGTCGGCATCAAGTTGGTTAAGGGCTTTGTATAATAGTTCATCGTCCTGCACCTGTGTGTCTGTTTCCGTTAACAGGGGTGGTAGTTCATCGCTTTGCAGGTTAATAGTGCGTTGCACTTTGTTTTTGCGGAACATCATATTCATCTCGTTCACTGCAATGCGAAACAACCAAGCCACAAATGGCAACCCTTTGTCTCTGTATGTTTCCAACTTTTGTAAGGCTTTCAAAAAAACTTGTTGGGTTACATCAGCCGCTTCATCTTTGCTATCGAGCCGTCGGTGTACAAATCGGAACAAATCTTTGTAATACCGATTGTACAGCGGCTCGAATGCTGCCGGGTCTCGGCGTGCAGCGTCTACCCGTTGGGCATCGTCGCTGGGCGTGTGCTGTGCTGTGTTCATTTGGGTTTGGGGTCTACTAGCCATGGCTGTTAGCGTACCGAATCTTATTCGGTAGGTACATACATAATGCACTATACCCACTAAAGCTTCAAAACTTTTTCAAATAAAATGTAAAAGGTTGAATAATTACGAATTACGAAACGAGAGTAGTGGAGTGGTTGGTCACAAGACACAACCACAGGCAGTGTTTCGTAATTCACCTATTCCATCTTTCCGCAAACTGAACGGGTATCTCCAAAAAGTTCTTCAAACTTTTATCATACGCATCAATTCCTTTCGAGTTGCCCATCTCATCTAAATGGTCGTGGATGCTAAATGCTTCAAAATATTTGGGACAGATAAAGCTGTGATGGTGCATAATGCCCAAAACTTTATTTAGCATGCTACCCATGTGTACAATTGGCATTCTGCCACCACGACCATTGGAAACGCCCCCAAGTGCAAATACTTTATTGTTCCACATGGGTGAATATTCTTTGCCTGTCATTTGGTTAAAGAAGTTCACAATCTCGGCACTGGGCATCCAATTATATTCAGGAGAAAGTATATAAATCAATTGTGCTTTTTCCATACTATCATATAAGTGTTGTTGGAATTTGCTCAACTTGCCTTTCTCCATTCTCGCCTGACTTTCAAAAGGAATATCATACTGCGAAAAATCTATTAGGCTGGTTGTATGATGTTCCTTGGCCAAGCTCTCAATAGCCTTAGCAAGCTTGATGGTATTGGAATTGAGTCGGGGGGAACCCGAGATGATACATATATTCATAATGATAATTAGTGTTGCAAATTACAACAGGGGGTTATTAGTCGGAACAGATTTTTTTGGAGAATGTTTTAGGTATTATTTATTATAAATTTCGTCTCTTACATAAGTGTTGTTAAGCCAAAAACAATGTTTCGTATATTCTTTTGCTTTCGTTAATTTGTCTTTTTTCGGCAAAGGATATGTGTCTGATGCATTAGTGGCGTGTGGTCGAACGTGTGAAACTGAATTGAAAGATTTGTTTGGAAAATTTGTGTAACGAATGCCGTCTTTAACTTCTCTTACAATTTTCCCTTTTGAAACAATTTCCTTTGTTTTCGCCCAAACTTTTTCTGCTTCTAAAATGTCTGCATATGGCATGTTCCAAAATTTTACTTTTCGTAAAACAAGTTCTTCGTTTTCAAATTGAAAGAAAACAAATAAAAATTTATGCTCTAAAATATCCTTGAAATTTGATTCGTCCCATTCTTCATTTACAATTTCTTCGTATTTAAAATTCGGAAAAGAAATATCCTCTTTCGGTAAATTGTTTTCTTTTAGTCTAACTGTCTTTACAATTATTTCAGCCTTTTCAAACTCCTCTATTTCTTTGTTCAGCTCAATTCCTAAAATAGCTTTCGTAAGATTTGCATAAAAACTTTTAGCTGTTGTATTTATTTTAACACCCGTCTTTTTAAGAATTTGTTCAACTGTTTTGTTATAATATGGTTTGAATTTTGAAATTACAATTTCTTCAATGGTCTGCTTTTTTGCAATGGCTACTGATGGAATTAGTTTGCCATAAATTCCTGTTGCTTCATTTGCAATTGAAGCAATAATATGATTTACATAACCTTGTTTCAAAGAATACGCTCTTTGTTTTGCAGGAATATCGCTGAAAGGTTGCTTTCTTGTTGTGTTTGCATTTGCTCCTTTGGTGCAAGCACCCAAATAAAACGTGTCACCTTCTGAAAGTTCGTGAGCTTTACCGTCTGCAATTTTTTGTTTAATCAGTTGCCAGTCTTTTTTGATGATTTCCAAATCTGTATTTGGAAAATTCCATTCATCAACAAGTTTTATTAAATAGTCCAGAATGTCGTAACCAGCTTTATGTAAATAAAATATCAAAAGAATATTTGCATTCTTTTTCCAAAACGTACTGGTTTCAAAATTCTGTTTTACAACATCAAGATAGTTAATGATATTTAAAACTAATCGTTCTTTTGAACGATACTCTTTGTTTTGTAATTGCTTTAATGGTGTTGATTTTAGTTCAAGTCCAGCAATTGCAAAATCGGGTTCAGAGTCGGAATTTGGCTCGTATAAAAAGTAAAACTTCTCTAGAATTTGTCCGAAGTTTCCTTTGCCTGAATAGTTATGCTTTAAAATATTTTCATCACAAGCTTCTCTCAAAGTTTTTCCTTTAAGTAGCTTTGCATATTTAAGAATTGAATTTTTGTCGTTAGGATTGTAAGGCAACTTCATTTTCAATTTTTTGTTTTAAAGCGATTCCAATTTTTTCAATTACTCCAACTACCAAAGCATTTCCCATAAAGAAAGCTCGTTTTGTGTCAGAAACTCCTTCAAGTTTTGTATGGTCGTCTGGAAACATATTTAACCGTTCAAGTTCAACAGGAGAAAGTCTTCTAAAGCCTTTAGGCGTTTGAATAACGTGTTTAAATCTTGATGCAGATTTTCCGCCTTCTCCTGTTATTATAGTTCTTGATGGCTTGTCTAACGGATCAGGGAAAATCATTCCACCTTCACTATAATTATATTCAAAACCTTGTGCATTGGTTCGCATTTCTTTCTTTGGACCTTTTAAATACTTCCATTTATCAAGGTCATTTTTATCGATATAAAACTCCTCTGTCACTTCTCCGTTTTGAATTAGGTCTTTTAATATTGTAAAATTTCCTTCATAGTTTGGTTTGGTTTTTATTGTTGTTATCAAACCATTAATCATTACGCCAGTATTTTCAAAAAGTCCAGTCGTTCCATTTTTATTGAAATTTTCTGATATTGAAACAATGTCGCCTTTGAGTTTAAATTCTGTGGGGAACAAAGTGTTGTCAGATGTTACAGGAAATGCTTGTGCCAAAGTCCCCTCTTCTAATATCCATTCTGTTGGAGAAACTTCTTTTAAGTTTTCATAAATAGAAGTTCCTTTTAAATAAGCAAGTATAAATATACGTCTTCTTCTTTGAGGAAATCCATAGTCTGCAGCATTTACGATTCTCCATTCTACAGCATACCCTAACTCATTTAAACTTTGTAAAATTATTGCAAAATCTCGACCTCTTTGCCCTGATGGAGAGATTAAAAGTCGGTCAACATTTTCAAGGAAAAGATATTTTGGTTTTCTTTTTTTCTCACTTAATATTCTATGTATCGACCACCATAAAACACCTTTTTTTCCAATCAAACCTTTTGAGTTTTTTAATGTTGTTGCAACCGAATAATCTTGACAAGGGAATCCCCCAACTAATAAATCGTGATCTGGAATTTGTGAAACATCTACCGAAGAAATATCTTCATTGCGATGTCCTTCTGTGCCCCAATGATTTTCATAAACCATAGAAGCGTGTTGTGCTTTTGTGGAAGGTTCCCATTGATTGCTCCATACTACTTCATAGTTTGAATCTAGGTATTTGCTATAATTAGATGATGCTGATTTCTTATTCCATCCTTCTAAACCTAACCTAAATCCACCAACACCAGCAAATAATTCCACAACCCTAATTTTATTTTCCATTGTTATTGGCTTTAATTTAAAACTCAAAGTGC
>JAYVCI010000126.1:0-2271 GCA_043750035.1 Chitinophagaceae bacterium | reverse complement strand
GTAAAACAAACAATGACCGACTTGCAAAAAAATACAAATTTAGTAGCCGCCTTTTTTTGTGAAAAAAATGTCGCCTATGCTATGAAATAGTTAGTATATCACTTATATTTGCAAAACATATGAAATACTTTATCACACTATCAGCTATTATATTATTATTCTCGTGCAAAAATAGTAATGTGATAGAGCCTGCCCCACTTCCCCACGGATTGAAATTACCCGCACGCGGAATGGACATTACATTATTACAACGACACAGCATAGATGTGGCAGGATATCGTACAAACCTGCACGTAAAAATTGACGACATCACTGCCAAGCAAACGGTTATTACACTTTCTAACAGCAATATCATATTACAACAATCGATACACGAAGGTGATACTTTTGTATTTGAATTTGATGGAGTGGGATATATAATAGAATGTAAAAAATTAATCAATCATTTATTAGATGAAGATAATGGAATTTTTACTATCACAAAAGACTCTGCAAACAAAAAAGTTTATGTACTAACCGAGAAAGAAAAAATAGAAAAACTATTATATATAATTGCCCATACCAATCTCACCTTCATACGAAACGGTGACGAGCACAAACCTGCGGAAGCCGCAGCACACCTGCGTAGCAAATGGGACTACGCCAAAAATGATATTCATACTGTAAATGATTTTATAGAAAAAATAGGCAGCAAATCATCAAGCTCAGGGAAGCCCTACGAAGTAAAATTACCAAACGGAACTATTATACTTGCAGAAAAATGGATGAAAGATGAAATAAAAAAACCGCAAACCCCATTCATCATTCATCATTTATCATTCATCATTCATCATTTATAATTATCCTTCGTATTCCCCAAAAGCTTTTCTAAACACATCCGCCACCTCACCCAAGGTAGCATAATTCGATACACTCTCTATAATAGTTGGCATTAAATTGGTTCCGTCTTTGGCTTGTTGTTCCAGTGTTTGCAAGAGTTCATTTACCTTAGCTTGGTCACGTTGGCTTTTTACTTCATTCAATCTTTTTATTTGACCTTCTCTTATACTATCATCCACTCTTAATATAGGTGTGTCTTGGCTATCGGGTTGGGTATATTTATTTACACCGACTATAATACTTTTTTCTGTCTCTACATTTTTCTGATGTATATATGCTGCGGCTGCAATTTCGCGTTGCATAAAACCTTCTTCAATAGCTGAAACCGAACCGCCCATCGCATCAATTCTTGTTATATAATCTAAAGCCAATTTTTCCATTTCATTGGTCAAATTTTCTATATAATAACTTCCTCCGAGTGGGTCAACCGTATGTGTTACGCCACTTTCATTTGCAATAATTTGTTGTGTTCTAAGTGCAATTTTTGCAGCCGATTCCGTAGGCAAACTTAGTGCTTCATCAAAACCATTGGTATGCAAACTCTGCGTGCCTCCAAGCACTGCCGACAATGCTTGCATAGTAACCCGCACTATATTGTTTTGTGGTTGTTGTGCTGTTAAAGTTGAGCCTCCAGTTTGTGTATGAAACCTTAACATTTGTGCTTTAGGTTCTGTGGCTCCAAGTTCTTTTGTTATATGTGCCCATATTCTTCTCGCAGCTCTAAACTTCGCAATTTCTTCAAAAAAATTATTATGTGCATTGAAAAAAAACGATAATCGTGGAGCAAATATATTAATATCTAAACCCTTGTTGATGGCGGCTTTCAGATAGGCTTTGCCATTGCTCAACGTAAATGCAAGTTCTTGCACCGCCGTAGAACCTGCCTCTCGAATATGATAACCTGAAATAGAAATGGTATTCCATTTGGGCACTTCCTTGCCACAATATTCAAACACATCCGTTATTAAACGCATGCTTGGTTTGGGTGGATATATATAAGTACCGCGGGCAGCGTATTCTTTCAAAATATCATTCTGTATGGTGCCTCCCAGTTTTTTCACATCGCATCCGGTCTTCTTTCCCAATGCTATATAAAACGCCAAAAGTGTAGAAGCCGTTGCATTGATGGTCATGGAAGTGGTGATTTGCTCCAAGTTAATTCCTTTGAACAGTATTTCCATATCAGCCAACGAGTCGATGGCTACGCCTACTTTTCCTACTTCTCCATCGCTCATGGCGTGGTCGCTGTCATACCCAATCTGTGTGGGCAAATCGAAGGCTACTGACAATCCCATCGTGCCATTGTTCAGCAAATAATGGTAGCGTTTGTTCGATTCCTCGGCAGTTGAAAATCCTGCATATTGCCGCATAGTCCACAAGCGGCCACGGTAC
>JAYVCI010000125.1:0-2938 GCA_043750035.1 Chitinophagaceae bacterium | reverse complement strand
GTAAAACAAACAATGACCGACTTGCAAAAAAATACAAATTTAGTAGCCGCCTTTTTTTGTGAAAAAAATGTCGCCTATGCTATGAAATAGTTAGTATATGGTAACCATTCAATGTGGCAATAGCCAGCAAACACAGAAGTTGGTGATAGAATAATGTAGCATTGATAAACTATTTATCATTCGCTTAGTCTCAAAACTACTACCAATTAAACACTATTTAACTTTACCAATCGTGTCCCGTATAATATATATATATCAAGTAAAGCACCTCATTGGGGTGCTTTGTTTGTTTTTGGTATATGGGACTATATATGCCCAAACCCCTTTGGACTCTATAGTGGTTACAGGGCAAATGAAAAATTCCACAGTAGATTTATCGGTACAGAAAGTGAAAGTGATTGATCGCATCAAGATGGATAAGATGGGAGCTGTTAGTTTAAGAGATGTGCTAACCAACGAGCTTAATTTTCGTATTACCCAGGATGCTGTTTTGGGAAGTCGTATAAGTATGCAAGGTCTTAGCGGAAGTCAGGTAAAAATATTGATGGACGGTGTGCCTGTTATTGGTCGTTTGGATGGCAATATAGACTTGAATCAAATAAACCTGAATAATATAGAACGTATAGAAATTATAGAAGGCCCCATGTCAGTAATATATGGTACAGATGCCAGTGCAGGGGTAATTAATTTGATCACAAAAAAGAACTCCAAAAATCTGTATGATATCAATGCAAATATATATCACGACAGCAAAGGCAATTATAATTACGACTTTGGTGGAACTACAAAAATAAAAAAATCATTCTTGGGTATTAGTGTTGGCCGTTATCTGTTTGATGGATGGGATCCCAATGAAGACCGCTATAAAAGACAGATGCAATGGAAACCCAAAGAGCAATATTTTACCAATATATATTATAACTTTAATACAGGCAAAACCACCCACCGTATTGCGGCAAACTATTATAGAGAGTTTTTGCTAAGCCTGGGCTCACCCAATGTAACTCCCTTTGATGCCAAGGGTATTGACGACCACTTCATCACCAATAGGTCGCAGCTAATTTGGCAAGCGGACAGGAAGATTGGCAAAAGAGGAGCACTCAGTTTTTTAAATTCCTATAGCTTTTATCAACGCAAACGAAACGAATACGTGAAAGATTTGGTGAGTGGAGATCAAATTCTATCTGCGAATAAGGAAAATCAGGACACTACAAAATTTGCATTGATACAATTAAGAGGAAGTTATATCAGACAAAATAAAAAGGGGAATTATACCAGCCAGTTTGGTTATGATATAAACTCAGACCATGCAGCAGGTAAAAAATTTGGTGGAGCTAAAAACTATATCAATGACTATGCACTGTTTTTTAATAATGAATATAAACCCACTAAAAAATTAGATATAAAAGTTGGGTTTCGGTTTGTATATAATACCCGTTTTACAGTTCCTGTCACACCTATGTTTGGTATGCGTTACCAGTTGAACAAAAACAATGTCATTCGATTTTCTGCCAGTAAAGGCTTTCGTGCACCCACCCTCAAAGAGCTTACCTTTATGTTTGTGGATGCCAATCATATTGTATTGGGCAATGATAGCTTGAAAGCAGAACGCTCAGGTAATATGCAGTTCAATTATAGTTATACAAAACCGCTCAAGAATGACCGTTCCTTTAAAATTGATGTATCCACTTTTTATAACAGGTTAAGTAATATGATAACCTTGTTACAGTTGGATGCAACAACAAACCTAAATAAATATGTGAACATCGACAAGTTTTCCAGCAAGGGCAGCACTTTGCAGGTTGCTTATTACAGTCCCAAATTTACTATACGCACTGGCGTTTCAAGAACAGGATTAAACAATTATTTCAACCAAACAAACAAGTTTTTTTATTATCATGAAATTAACTTTAATGCCGATTATAAATTTAAGAAGTATAATAGCAGTGTTTCGTTTTTTTATAAAGTGAATGGCAAACAACAAAAATATGTTTACGACGAAAATAACAATATCGCAGTAGCATACATTAATCCTTGGGAATGGATGGACGTATCATTTAATAAAAAATTTACCAAACAACATATACAATTTGTGGCTGGTATAAAGAACCTAATGAATGTTACCAGTGTAAATTCTACTTTAAAAGATGGAGCTCATACACAGTCAGGCCAAAGCCCTGTTGGAATGGGACGAATATTTTTTATTACTTTTAAATATGATTTTTCTAAAATGCTAAAATCGTGAAATTAATAAGCAAACATATCATATATATATACTGTGCAATGATTCTATTGTTAGTGCAATCATGCATGAAGAAAGACCCCAAATGGCAGTTGGAGAATAATGCCGATGGTGTTGTGGCAGAATTTAATATGGGCGATTCATTTCAGAACGTGGTATTCTTTGATTGCGAAACGGGCAATTTTACTTCCAGAAGTATTCATGAATGGGATATCTCATTTGCCTGCGACCCAAACAGATTTGGCATACAAGTAAACACAGGGAGCAACCTCGCAGTATATAATACAAACGATACTGCTTTTATGAAAAAATATAAGCAACCTCCGCTCAATAAATTACAGTTTGACCATCCCGAGGGTTCATTGGACAGCACAGGTTTTAGCTCCTGTTGGGATAGATTTAGTAAAACACTTAGTAGGAATGTTTTTATTGTAAGATATGTGAAAGATACTTCAGGGCCACAAGATCGGTTTATTATATTTCAGCCCCTAGAAAAAACAGCGGCCTATTTCAAATTCCGTTGGCGGTATTTTGAATCAGCACTTACCAGTTATATAGAAGAGAAAATATATTTTAATAAAGATTATAATTTTGTGCATTACAAATTTGCCACTAAGAAGCCATTATTTTTTGAGCCTCCCAAGACAGATTGGGATTTTAAGATAACCAAATATATTGATTTCCTGATGAACCAAG
>JAYVCI010000124.1:0-6473 GCA_043750035.1 Chitinophagaceae bacterium | reverse complement strand
GATAAGGTTGCACTACCATATCGGCTGCACAAAAGTAATTGGGCACTTTGCTATTTTGTATAAAATCGGTATGTAAAATAAGGTGTTCTTGTAATTGGTACTTTTCTATCAAATCATTGTATGGTTTCGAGTCTTCATAAAATTCGCCAGCGATGATGAGTTTAATTTTTTTTGGTGTTGCTGCTTTGTCAAAGTATTTACTTTTGGTCAACGACTCCAACAATATATCCAAGCCTTTGTATTTGCGAATAAAACCAAAGAACAATAGGTAACGAAATTCGGGATCAAGGTTTAATTCTTTCAATGCTTGCTCCCTAGTTACCGCAGGGCCAAACGAATCGTACATGGGGTGTGGGTTATATACTTTGGGTTTGCCCGGGAAGTGTATATCAATATCATGCATTACCGATTGAGACATGGTAAGCAAGCCGTGGGTAGTATTGATAAAATATTTGGTGAAAAGCATATCCCCTGCTCTTTTTTCATGGGGTATCAAATTGTCGGCAATGGCTAATATCTTGGTTTTATTGTTCGATTTCACCAATCGTGCAATACTGCCCAAGCATGGCCCCATAAATGGCATCCAAAAACGGAATACCAAAAAATCATAATATTTCTTTTTATATTTAAATCCCTTCGACAGCCAATTGAATGGATTTACCGAATTAAGTTCGGTATGTATTATAATATCCTTTGGGGCAGGTTCGTCGCTGTACTGTGTTTTGCCTGGGAATAATATATTGGGATATTGCAAACTAAAATTTAGAATTTCGCAATGATGGCCAAGGTCGTTAAAAGTTTTGCAGAGACGCTCGTCGAATGTGGCAAGCCCGCCCCGCAAAGGATGTGCTGGCCCCACGATTAGTACCTTTAAGGTTTTTTTGCTGCTGCTTTTCGCTTCTGTATTTCCCACTCTTGTATATATATCTCTTTAAACTTGGCAAAAAATTTAATATTCAAAGTTCGAGCCTTGCAATGTAATACAACTGCATCGTCCTTAAACTTGGCATAATCACGTTTGGCATAATTGCGTGCAATAGCAGCAGAAGCAGAATCGAGACTAATTTTATTGGTATTGGACATGAGCAAAATTTGGTCATATAAGTTTTTTGATGCCGTAAATGCATCTGCCTGTTTGCTCATAGAGTCGGCATTCAAAGTCATTTCGCATATATAAAAAAACTCAGGGTTAGCGGTATGCATCATCACCAATAGTGGAAGTTTCATCACCCCAAATTTGATTGCTGCTTTTTTAGCATCATCATTATTTACAGAAGCATTTATTGCTATAAATTTCCCTTTAATGGATTTGATAAAAGTATCGCTCTCCATCACTTCGATACTAAATTTTTCACATTGGTGGCAATCGTGCGAATTGAAAAATAAGAGTACGGGTTTATTTTCAGTAGCAGCATATTTTATGGCTTTTGCATAGCCATCCTTTTGCAGATAATTTAATTTTTTACTTGTTTTTGCAGGAGTCTGTGCCCCTGCAACTGCTATACCCAATGCTGTTGAGATAAAAACAAGTATGATAGTGTTATATATATGTTTCATGCAGAAAATACAAAACAAAGATAGGAAAGACGTTTTAAACTGGTAAAAAAATTATGCACAACTTAACCCAACTTCTGCAAATCGTTTAGCTGTTTGTATATGCCCGTTTGCAAAATAAGTTCTTCATGTCTTCCGCGTTGTACAATTTCACCGTGGTCAATAACTACAATCATATCTGCATTTTGCACGGTGCTAAGTCGGTGTGCAATTACAATGCTGGTACGGTTTTGCATCAGTTTATACAATGCATCTTGTACTATTTTTTCACTTTCAGTATCCAAGGCACTGGTGGCTTCATCCAATATTAATATGGGTGGATTTTTTAGTACTGCACGGGCTATGGAAAGCCGTTGCCTTTGGCCACCGCTCAGTTTATTGCCACGGTCTCCTATCATTGTATGATAACCATTTGCCGTTTGCATAATAAAATCGTGGGCATTGGCAATACGGGCAGCTTGTTCCACTAGCTCTTGGCTTATATGCGGCAATCCAAAAGCTATATTATTATATATACTGTCATTGAACAAAATTGCTTCTTGCGATACAACACCCATCAAGTCTCGCAGGTCATGAAGTTTAACATCTTTCAAATTGTGCCCATCAATTTTTATGCAGCCCTGGCTGGGGTCGTAATAGCGGGGCAGCATATCGCTCAATGTGGTTTTGCCGCTTCCGGAGTGGCCAACTAGTGCTACCATTTGACCTTTTTTTATGGTTAGATTTATATCTTTTAACACATGGCCCGTATCGCCTTTGGTATAAGCAAAAGAGAGGTTTTCAAATATGATATCCTTTTCGAAGCTTTTAATTTCTTCTGCATTGGGTTTTTCTATTATATGTTGTTCTTCATCCATAATAGCAAAAATTCTTTCGCCCGATGCCAAGCCACGCTGTATCGCCGCTATAGCACTGGTGATATTTTTTGCAGGATCCAATATCCGCACATAAAACACGATATAGCCAATAAATACTTCGGCGGTCAAATCACTTTCGTCAGACAATACCAAGGGGCCTACATATAATATAATAGCTATAATAGCCCCATAAGCCATAAACTCGGTTAGGGGAGAGGCAATATCCCTTCTGTAAAACATGCGTTTAAGGGTACGGGTATAATGGAAATTGAGGCTCTCAAATTTTGCACGCAGATAATGTTGGGCATTAAAAGCTTTAATAATACGGGTGCCTGATATCGTTTCTTCGGTAATAGAAAGTAAACTGCCCAGTGTGTTCTGACTTTCCACTGAATCTTTTTTTAACCGTTTGCTTATTTGAGAAATTAACAAACCTGTGAGTGGTAATATTATAATAGTAAACCACGTGAGCTTGGCCGATAATGAGAACAACATGACGAAATATATAATAATCATCAAGGGGTCTTTAAACATTACTTGCAGGCTCGAAACCACAGTGTCTTCAATAGATTGCACATCATTGCTCATGCTCGACATCAGATCGCCTTTGCGTTGGTTGCTGAAGAATGACAAATCGAGCGAAGTGATTTTATCATATATGGCCTGCCTGAGGTTTTTAATTACATTTACCCTAATTTTAAGCATTGTTCTTTGGGCCAAATAGCGACATATATTGGCCAGCAACACGGAAACCATTACTACACCACATACAAAATACAATGAACCCAAGCTGCCGTTTTCAAGCAATATTTTATCGAACCAATAGTTGAAATAATCAATCAAATACTGAATGGGATTGTTAAATGTAGGGCTTGGCAAATGCTTGGGCTGGGCCTTGTCGAAAATAACTTTGAGCAAGGGTATCAATAGCACAATATTGAGCATGCCAAATACAATACTCATTAAAGTAAATATACTATATAATGGAACAATCCTCATCGAACTGCGGGCAAAACCCAAGATACGGATATATGTTTTTGTATTCACTTAATAAGTCTTTTTGTGTAACTGCGTGGAACGACGGAATAATACCAGATCAATATATATATTCAAAATAACAATCAAGCAAAAGAAGCCACTATGCTTTCTCCGCCCACTGTTTTATCGCCCAATTTCACTTTTATTTTAGTACCTAGTGGCAAGAAAAGATCAACCCTGCTTCCAAATTTAATAAATCCCATTTCTGCACCTTGCATCACAGGCTCACCTTCTTGTGAGTAGTTAACTACACGGCGGGCCATGGCTCCTGCTATTTGGCGAAAAAGTACTTCCTGTTTTTTTTCTGGTTGTTCTATTACAATAGTGGTGCGTTCGTTTTCTGTACTGCTTTTAGGATGCCATGCTACCAAGTATTTGCCTGGATGGTATTTACTATACTTTACAATACCACTAATAGGGTTGCGGTTTACATGTACATTAAAAGGGTTCATAAATATTGAAACCTGTATACGTTTGTCTTTAAAATATTCGGGTTCTTCTACCTCTTCAATTACTACAACCTTGCCATCGCAGGGTGCTATAATATCATTTGCATTTATGGGCGTATGTCGTGAAGGGTTACGAAAAAACTGTAGCACAATCATAAACACTACCAATGATGCCAGCATTAATAATCCTGTAATAAATTCGTTTTTGGTAATTAAAGTCAATCCCCAGTTCAGCCCTACCAATACCAAGGTAACGATAAAAATTGTAGCAAATCCTTCTTTGTGTATCATAATAGTATAAAGTAGTTAGTATATGGTATCAAGTAGCTAGTATCAGGTATCAGGTAAACTCGATTCGACAACTTTGCCAGCTATGGCAAAAGCAAGTTGTCGAATCTAACGATTAAAATACGCCACGGAATTTTTGTGTATTGGCTACCTTGTCGATAGCAACTATATAGGCAGCGATACGCCAGTTAACATTATACTTTTGGGCAGCAGCATACACGGCTTCAAAAGCCATTTTCATGGTACGGTCGGCTCGGCGGTTTACGCGTTCCTCTGTCCAATAGTAACCCAGGCGGTTTTGTACCCACTCAAAATAAGACACCGTAACACCACCCGCATTTGCCAATATATCGGGAACCACCATAATGCCTTTGCTGTTCAATATTTCATCTGCATTCCACGAGGTTGGTCCATTAGCACCTTCCACAATAAGTTTTGCTTTAATATCATTTGCATTGTCTGCAGTTATTTGATCCTCCATAGCAGCAGGAACCAAAAGGATAACATCCAAAGTCAACAATTCATTGTTGGTTATTTTCTGTGCCTCGAAACCTTCCAAAGTTCCTTGGTTTCCTTCACGATAGGCAATTGCTTCTTCTATATTAATTCCTTCTGGGTTATAATAACCACCGGTAACATCCGATATGGCAACAACTTTAAGACCTTGCGTGGCCAAAAGTTTGGCAGATATAGAACCCACATTGCCAAATCCTTGCACAGCAGTAGTAGCACCTACGGGGTTTATTCCCATTTTGGCCATGGCACTGCGGGCAGAAACCATCACCCCTCTGCCGGTAGCTTCTACACGGCCCAATGAACCGCCAAGCACCAACGGCTTACCCGTAACAACTGCGGGGCACGAATAGCCTTTTATTTTCGAGTATTCATCCATCAACCAAGCCATCTCTTGTGGGCCTGTTCCCATATCGGGTGCGGGTATATCTTTTTCGGGACCGAACACGTCTATCATTGAAACAGTATATGCCCGTGTAAGTCTTTCCAGTTCGCCTTTGCTCATGCTACGTGGGTCGCACTTAACGCCACCTTTACCGCCGCCATAAGGAATGCCCACTACGGCACATTTCCAGGTCATCCATGCTGCTAGGGCTTTCACCTCATCTAGGTTTACATCCATACTGTAACGTATGCCGCCTTTTGATGGGCCAAGGTTGGCATTGTGTATCACGCGGTAGCCTTCAAACACTTGCACCTTGCCATTGTCCATTACCACGGGCAGGTTTACTATCACTATTTTGGCGGGCGATTTTAATACATTATAGGAAGAGTCGTCTAATCCGAGTGCTTTTGCAGCAATGTCAAAACGTGACATCATGGACTCGAAAGGATTGAGGTGGGTTTTGCTCAATGGAGCAGGTTCTTTATAAGTCATTCGTATGAGTTTAGAATTAAGGGCTGCAAAAGTAGATAGGAATATTTAAGGGGCAAAATTTTTTGATATTCTTATATGATAATGTTAGGGGTATCAAACGTAAACAATATGGAATATATTATTTAAAAGGACTGCAAGTGGTTGTTCTCGTTCAAAAAAACGAGACCAACCACGCACGGCTTATACAAACTATATCTGTTGGTGCTTTACCCAAAGGATTATATATACTTTCTGTTGGTAATGATTCCGATAGCTATCGGAAGGTGAGGGTGTTGGTGGAATAATTCTCACCATTTGGGTTGGTTAGTCCCCAATCTTATTCGGGACATTAGGTAGTAAAAATTGCCTTAAAACATGCTAATATGTCTGCTCAAAAAGTTGGACTGGGAACTTAAAAAAATATTCTCTGTAAGAATACTATATTATTGAGGTACGTAATGTATGAATTTTGAATGCGTGTATCCGCTATGAGCTTGGTAATTTTTCTATATCTACTATGGTTTTTTTATTGAACAGCTACAAATTTTTTGTACTTTTTCTGAACGAACACTATGTAATAATAAAAAAACTACCTAGGATATTTCCTAGGTACACCCTAGGAAATATCCCAGGTAAAAATTAGGTGATTTCCTAGGTATTTTATCATTTTTTATGCTTTCCTTTGACCCCGATAAGTTCAAATTGTATTTTACAACCAATACATTACATTTGCCTTATTGTAATTCACCTTTGAAAACACTTAATTATAACAACATGAAAATCAGCATCTTACCCCCCCCCATTTCTGGGGCAGTTCAACAATCTCTAATCTCCCGTTCTCAGCCTTGTTATAGGCTTGGGCGGTTATTAATCTCATTTATTATTTTGTTACTATTTGCAATAACGCCTTTTGGGAAG
>JAYVCI010000123.1:0-10252 GCA_043750035.1 Chitinophagaceae bacterium | reverse complement strand
TGTCGTCATTGCGAGGAGGAACGACGAAGCAATCTCAGGAGAAACGTGCTTACCCTGAGATTGCTTCGTCACTCAACGCTAAGCCTAGCCCGCTGTTCCTCGCAATGACGCTGTGATTATATTATATAAGTTTCTCATTATTCAAATGTCTATCCTTATCTCGCTTCGTTTTCTTTTCCATATTTTTTGCAAATGCTTCTTCCAAGTTCACACCCGTTTGATTGGCCAAGCACATCAGTAGCCCTCGCAAGTTTAGCGAAGCGTAACTTGTGAGTACCATACAGTCAGTCTCCAGACTGACGATACAAAGTAATCACATTACTCAATAATCTTTAAATTCAACATACCTTTTTGTCCTATATAATCTCTTGCACTGCTATATGCCCAATGATGCGGCTCATCTACAAAACCTGCTTTTACGGGGTTGTAATGTATATAATCTACTTTTTGCTGCATCACATCATTAGTATATAATGGTATAGGGTGACTATCCTGTATCCAGAATTGATAATCTGTATTATTTGGATTGGTGCGACCTCGCCATCCAAAATATCGCAGCATCCAATCTTTTCTACTTTCGTTTTCATCCGCAATAAGCTTGATGATTTCACGACTGGTGAATTTTTTTAAGTCACGAACAATGTCAGTAAGCGACGGTTTTTCGCCTGCGGACGAAATCAAATGTATATGATTGGTCATAATAACCCAGGAATGAATAATCAAACCCTTGTTATGTTGGCAAAACTTTATATTATCAATCATCAAATCACGATATACTTTTCTACTGAATATATCTATCCAACCAACTACTGTAAAAGTGAGGAAATATATTCCTTCGGGATCTCTCATTTTATATGCGTTACTCATATTTGTTATATTATTATTTTGTATATTTTCAACTTGCAGTATTCTGTCCGCAAGTCTGGAGACTTGCATCATTTGCTCACAAGACAGAGTCTTGCGAGGGCTTCGTATGTAGCGTCATTGCGAGGAGGAACGACGAAGCAATCTCAGGGGAAGCACGTTTCTCCTGAGATTGCCACGTCACCCAACCGCACATGCCAACGCTTCGTTCCTCGCAATGACGGCAGGGGGTATTATATATATCATATAAGTTTCTCATTATTCAAATGTCTATCCTTATCTCTTTTAGTTTTCTTCTCCATATTTTTTGCGAATGCTTCTTCCAAATTTACGCCTGTTTGATTGGCCAAGCACATCAGTACCCATAACACATCAGCCATTTCATCAGCCATATCAGGTTCGGGGTCAGATTCTTTCCACGATTGCTCGCCATATTTTCGGGCCATGATGCGGGCCAGTTCGCCCACCTCTTCCATCAGTATTGCGGTATTAGTAAGCTCACTGAAATAGCGGACGCCAATGGTTTTAATCCATTCATCCACATTTTGTTGTGCCTGTGTTAATGTCATTGTGTAGAAATTATTTAATTATTCATGCAATAATAGCTGCATTTTTGCATCTGTTTATGAACAAAACTATCACATGGGCACGTGGACAAAAACTCCACTATATCGTAGAAGGCGAAGGCCCTGTATTGGTATTGCTACACGGTTTTTGTGAGGATGCCAGTATATTTAATATGCAAATTGAGGAACTGAGCAAAACCAACAAACTCATTATCCCTGATTTGCCCGGACACGGCAGCAGTAGCGTCATCCGTCAGGTTACCTTATCGCAAATGGCAGCGGCTGTGAAGGCCATGCTCGATGCAGAAAATATTAGACAGTGCATCATTTGTGGCCACAGTATGGGGGGTTATGTTACTTTGGCATTTGCCCAGTTATTTCCCAATGTATTACAAGGATTTGGATTATTATTCTCCACCTCCATTGCCGATACTGAAGAGAAAAAAGAAAACCGCCTCAAATCCTATAGTTTTGTAGAAGAGCACGGCACACCCGATTTTGCAAAGACTTTAATACCCACCTTATTCGCTCCCGATTTTGAGGATAAAGAACTCATAGAAAATACCACCGAAAGTGCTTGCAATACCCCCAAAGCAGGCGTGATGGCCGCTACCCTAGCCATGCGTAGCCGACCCGATCTGACAGAAGTATTAAAAAAATCAAGTGTTCCTGTTCTAATAACGGCAGGCAAAAAAGACAAAGTTATTATATATAAAGACATCCAAAAAATTGCCAACCAAATTAAAGACTGCACCTTCGAAACTTTCGAAAAATCTGCCCACATGGGTATGATAGAAGAACCTGAGAAAATGAATGAGGTATTGCAGAATTTTATTTCGCACTGCAATAATTTGTCAGTCTGAGTTAATCGAAGACAGACAAATTATTATAGATGGGAAAAATAAAAATCCTGCTGTTTTGTTGATGTCTTTCTTCGATAAAACTCAGAATGACATCAACAAAAAAATAAAAAACATTAATTGGAAAATGTAAAATTGCATAATGACAATCCCACCTTTGGCCGCACCATCGACGCCTTGGAAAACACCAATGATTCTTTTCTAATAACAGGAAAAGCAGGAACTGGTAAATCAACTTTGCTGCGTGAATTTGTGGAGCAAACGAAAAAAAATGTATTGGTATTGGCACCCACAGGAATTGCCGCAGTAAATGCGGGCGGACAAACAATCCATTCTGCATTTTTATTTCCTTTGCGACCAATATTGCCTGGTGATGAAGAGATAAAATTATTTGGTAAAAGCACCCCACGCGGAAAAGTATTGTTAAATGTTGATACTATTATAATAGACGAAATCTCTATGCTGCGGGCTGATTTGGTGGATGGCATAGACCAGAGTTTACGATTGAATTTACGTCAACCCGATAAACCTTTTGGCGGCAAACAAGTAGTGATGATAGGTGATCCATTCCAGTTAGAACCTGTGGTTACCAATACAGATTTGGAAAAATATATGTATGGTCAGCATTATGATTCTCCCTATTTTTTCAGTGCGAGTGTATTCAAACAATATTTTGTGCATTGCCTGGAATTGAAAAAAGTATATAGACAAAGTGATCCCTATTTTATTGGACTATTGGATAAGATAAGAAAAAATGAAGCCGACTATGATACATTGGAAAATTTGAACAGCAGATTTAATCCACGTTATTCATTTAAGGGCGATGATTATACCATAGCTTTATGCACTTTAAATTCAAGGGCATCATCCATCAACGATATGCAACTGGCTCGCATTAATGCCCCTGAAACCCGCTACACCGCAGCCATTGAGGGAGATATAAATTTAAGACACATGCCCACAGATGAAGATTTATTTTTACGTCCGGGAGCTCAAGTTGTATTTATTAAAAATAATCCTGAAGGACATTGGGTGAATGGAACTATTGCAAAAGTAGTAGAATGTAAAGAAGAGCTGGTGATAGTTGAATTGAGCAATGGCGAACAAAAAGATGTAATGCGAGACAAGTGGGAAAATGTAGATTATGCTTGGGACAGAACTAGAAATAAAGTAGAGCGAAGAGTAAAAGGAACCTTCACACAAATGCCCTTCAAACTCGCTTGGGCCATGACTATACACAAAAGCCAAGGACTTACATTTGACAATGTAGTAGTAGATTTAACAGGCGGTACTTTCTCTCACGGACAATTATATGTTGCCCTAAGCCGTTGCAGAACTTTGGATGGGATTACGCTAACGCAACGTATTCAACAAAAAGATATTATAGTAGATCAACGAGTGGTGGATTTTGTGAGCAGGTATGATATAGAAGTGTGATAATTAGTTTAAAATTTCTCGTAAATAATTCTACTAGTATTTAAGTATTTGTTTTATCTAGATATAATAAAAACCTCTTCACCCCAATCCCCACACCACCGCCAATCATCATCCCAAACACCGCCCCCACAGCCACATCCGCAGGATAATGCACCCCAATATATACACTCGCAAAAGCTATTAATCCTGCCCATAACAATAACCAAAATCTGTGGGTACTTTTAAAAAGACATATATAGTACAAGGCAATAGCAAAATGATTGGTGGCATGTGCCGATATAAAGCTTTTCCCGCTGCCACAATGGTCACGAATAATGGGAACTAAGCCATCAATATCAGGATAATGGCAAGGACGCATCCGCCCAAAAAAATGTTTGAAACTATTGGCTATCAAAGCGTCACTTATTGCTATGGTTATTCCAAATCCAATTAATATATATATTGTTTTCTTAAGTCCGTAGTTTTTATATAATAGCCAGAATAGAATTATATATAACGGAACCCATAACCACATGATTCGCAGATAAGGAAATAGCCAATCGCAAAAACCATTTGATAAATTGTGGTTAATGAAATTAAACAATTGGTGGTCTATATGTTTTAAGCTCTCTAACAATTTCCTGCGAATTACATCAATTTCCCTCAAAATTATCACTTATTTTTGCAATCCGTTTATGAAATTTGAACTCACCTCCACCTTTAAGCCCACTGGCGACCAACCCGAAGCCATACGCCAATTGGTGGCAGGCGTGCAGCGAGGCGACCCTTCACAGGTTTTGCTGGGCGTTACAGGTAGTGGAAAAACTTTTACCATTGCCAACGTAATCCAACAAATTCAAAGACCTACGCTGATTTTAAGCCACAATAAAACTTTGGTGGCTCAACTTTATGGCGAGTTCAAACAGTTCTTCCCTGACAATGCCGTAGAGTATTATGTTTCGTATTATGATTATTACCAGCCCGAAGCATTCATTCCCAGCTCAAATACCTATATAGAAAAGGACATGGCCATCAACCAAGAGATTGAAAAACTGAGGTTGAGAACGACGTCCACTTTATTATCGGGACGAAAAGATATCATAGTGGTTGCTTCGGTTTCTTGTATATATGGTGCCGGTAATCCAAAAGACTATGAAGGTTCTATCATACGCCTGCACACAGGTATGAAAATGAGCCGCAATACTTTATTATATAGATTGGTGGATTGCCTCTACAGCCGCACCACTGCGATATTTGACCGTGGCAATTTTAGGGTGCAGGGTGATAATGTAGATGTATTTGTAGCTTATGGAGATTATGCCTATAGAATTGTATTTTTCGGTAACGAAATAGAGGCAATTTCTTCCTTCGACCCAGCAACCGGAAAAACTTTGGAGAAGCATGATCAGATGGCAATTTTTCCCGCCAATATATATGTTACAAACCGTGATTCGATGATGAGTGCGATAAATCATATACAAGATGATATGATGGCACAAGTAGAATATTTCAGATCATTGGGTATGAATTTGGAAGCAAAACGCCTCGAAGAAAAAGTAACTTTCGATTTGGAGATGATGCGTGAACTTGGCTATTGTAGCGGCATTGAGAACTATAGCAGGTATATGGACAAACGAAATGCAGGCGACCGGCCTTTCTGTTTGATAGATTATTTCCCTGAAGATTTTTTATTGGTGGTGGACGAAAGTCATGTGAGTATGCCACAAGTTCGTGCCATGTATGGTGGAGATAGAAGCAGAAAAACCACATTAGTGGAGCATGGTTTTCGATTGCCCAGTGCATTAGATAACAGACCACTTACTTTTAATGAATTTGAAGGGATGGTTGGGCAAACTATATATGTGAGTGCTACACCTTCAGATTATGAAGTTGCCCGTTCAGAAGGCGTTTTGGTGGAACAATTAATTAGGCCCACTGGATTATTAGACCCTGTTATAGAAATTCGCCCCTTGGTAAACCAGGTAGATGATTTGTTGGATGAAATAGAAGAACGGATTAAAATGGGAGACCGGATTTTGGTGACCACACTCACCAAACGCATGGCAGAAGAACTCACCAAATATATGGGACGATTGAATATAAAATGTAGTTATATACACAGCGAAGTAAAAACCCTCGACCGTGTGGAGATACTACGCAACCTGCGTGTGGGCGTAATTGATGTACTGATAGGCGTGAACTTATTACGTGAAGGATTGGACTTACCCGAGGTTTCTTTTGTAGCAATTTTGGATGCCGATAAAGAAGGATTTTTACGCAGCGATCGTTCGCTGATACAAACCATAGGACGGGCGGCACGTAACGCCCGGGGCAAAGTTATCATGTATGCCGACAGAATTACAAACAGCATGCAACGCACCATTGATGATAACTTACGCAAACGCGAAAAACAAATGGCCTATAATACTTTGCATGGCATTACACCAACCACAGTAATCAAATCGAAAGAAGATATATTCAAGCAAACATCGTTAAGCGACTTTAGAGTAGATGCACCCACCCACGAAAGTTATTATGCCGAAGCAGAAACCCCAGCACTGGCAGCCGACCCACTTATACAATACATGACCAAAGACCAACTGCAAAAGCTCGCCGACCAAACCCGCAAACGCATGGCCCAAGCTGCCAAAGAGATGGATTTTTTACAAGCAGCAATGTTGCGAGATGAGCTATTGGAATTGGAAAAACGGGTAGCAAATTAGTATGTGTATACGCCGTCGAAGCAACGAAGAAATTCCACATTTTACGCCGTCATTCTGAGTCTCGTCAGAAATATGCCTATAAAATTTATATCCAATTTCTGACGAGACGAAGAATCCCATTGAAGTGTGCTCGGATACTTCGAAATTCCCGAGCATATCCGCACTGCCTTTGGTCGTGCGTTGTCGCCGACCAAATGGATGGACCATCACTTCTGTTCCTCAGAATGACGATATTTTTATACATTATAATATTGTTCCCCCATTCCCCAATATCTTTGTATCCCAATTCTGGCCTCTTAGTTTAATGGATAGAATAAGAGATTCCGATTCTCTTGGTACAGGTTCGATTCCTGTAGAGGCCACAAAAAAATTGTTAAATATATATTGAATCCCACCAAAATATTTGTATGAAAGAAAGCCAAAATATAGAATACAAAAGGGATTGGAAAGATGAATATATCAAATGGATAGGTGGTTTTGCCAATGCGAATGGAGGCAAGTTATTTATTGGCATAGATGATAAAGGAGTTATATCAGGTGTTCCAAATGCCAGAAAATTATTGGAAGATATTCCCAATAAAGTAAGAGATATTTTGGGTATAACAATAGATGTAAATTTAAAAACAAAACAGGGCAAACATTATATAGAAATAAAAGTAGAACCTTACCCGCATCCTGTAAGTTATAGAGGCCAGTATCATTATAGAAGTGGAAGTACCAAACAAGAATTAAAAGGCTTGGCATTAGATAAATTTATATTGCAAAAACAGGGCAAACATTGGGATGGTGTGCCAGTTCCAAAAGTTGCAGTAAAAGATTTAAGTAAAACCACTATTGATTCATTTAAAAAGGAGGCTATTCAAAGCAAACGACTGGATGCAACTATATTAAAAGAAAACAACAACTTACTTATAGATAATTTACGCTTAATGGATGGACGGTTTCTTAAAAGAGGGGCCATTTTGTTATTTCATCCCGACCCAGAAAAATATATAACTGGGGCATATATAAAAATAGGATTTTTTAGAACAGACGATGATTTGCTTTTTCAAGATACCATTCATGGAAATCTTTTTGAGCAGGTAGATAAAGCAATGGATTTACTTTTGACAAAATACTTAAAGGCTTTTATTAGATATGAAGGGGTAAACAGAATTGAAGAATATCCATTTCCCCAACCAGCATTGCGTGAGGCTTTGATTAATGCTATTGCACATAAAGATTATAGCAGTGGAAATCCCATACAGATAAGCGTTTACGAGGACAAAATTATTTTTTGGAACTCAGGACAATTGCCTGAAAATTGGACGGTAAAGAACTTGATGAACAAACATATTTCAGAACCATTTAATCCACAAATTTCAAATACTTTTTTCCGTGCAGGATTAATTGAAGCATGGGGAAGAGGCACGTTAAAGATAATTAATGAGTGTAAAAAGTATAATATACCTGCACCTGTTTTCAAGTTTGAACCTTCAGGTTTTTGGTTAGAAATGAATAACTCTGCCCTAAAAACGTCGGGGAAAACGTCGGGGAAAACGTCGGGGAAAACGTCGGGGAAAATATTGGGATATATACAGGAAAACGAAAAAATAACTATCCCTGAACTTGCAATTAAAATAGGCGTTGCAGAGCGTTCCATAGAGCGGAATCTTCAAATATTGCAAAAGAATAATATCATCAAACGTATTGGTGGGGCTAAGGGGGGCAAATGGGAGATTGTAAAAAAATAATATTCAATTATAACCAATTTACAATATATTTGTATTTTAGAATAAGAGATTCCGATTCTCTTATTCTAGGTTCGATTCCTGTAGAGGCCACAAGAATATATACTATAATATTTAATACAACTAATAACCCATGGAAATATATTTATTGATAACAATCTGTGTTTTGTTGCTGATAGCAATAATTCTTATTATAGCTTTTCGAAGTAAAAATAATTCTTCCGAACTTCCACAATTAGAACCTAAACTTGTTGATATACAGTCAAATCTTTCTAAAATCGAATCAAATCTAAAAGAAGATTTTAGAATTAACCGTGAAGAGAATTCGCGTATGGCAAAAGAAAATCGGGATGAATTGAATAGCACACTGAAAGAATTTAAAAAAGAACTGGGTGATACCTTAAAAGAAATCACGGAGCAAAATCAAAAAGCATTAGAAATAATAAACAAAACATTAGATGAAAAAGTAAGTGCTCTAATTGAAAAAACGGATACCAATAATAAAGCAAACAGAGAAGAACTTACCAGAAATCTGAAAGAATTTTCTGATACCAATGTATTACAATTCGATAAAATAAATAACCAGGTTCAAGAGAAATTAAAAGCACTTACTGACGATGCAAAAAAGGATAATACTTTGATGCGTGAGGCATTGATAAATGCGTTTAAAGGATTTCAAGAAACTTTTGATAAGAATGTGGAATCATTTAATAATTTGCAAAAAGAAAAATTTGCACAGTTGGAAATTAAGCAAAATGAATTGGTAAAAACTACCGAAACAAAACTCGATATTATAAGAACAACAGTTGAAGAAAAATTAGAAAAAACATTAAGTGAACGATTAGGGCAAAGTTTTGAAACCGTAGGCAAACAATTAATTGAAGTACAAAAAGGATTGGGCGAAATGCAAACACTGGCACAGGATGTAGGCGGGCTGAAAAAAGTATTGAGCAATGTAAAAATGCGTGGCGGAATAGGCGAGGTACAATTAGCTATGTTATTAGAACAAGTATTGGCTCCGGAACAGTATGCAGCCAATGTTAAAACCAACCTAAGTAGTTCTGATTTGGTGGAATTTGCTATAAAATTACCGGGGCGTGATGATGGCAATTCAGTAGTGTGGCTGCCCATAGATGCCAAGTTTCCCAAAGATATATATGAACAATTGCAAACCGCTTACGATTTGGGAGATATTATACAAATAGAACAAGCCCAAAAGAATTTGGAAAACACCATTAAAAAAATGGCCAAAGATATACATGATAAATATATTGACCCGCCAAACACAACTGATTTTGGTATCATGTTTCTACCCTTCGAAGGTATATATGCCGAGGTAGTTCGCAAAGCAAGTTTGTTAGAAGATTTGCAACGCAATTATAAAATTATAGTAACTGGACCAACAACATTGGCAGCTATACTAAACAGTTTGCAAATGGGCTTTAAAACACTGGCCATCCAAAAAAGAAGTGGCGAGGTATGGAAAGTATTGGGTGCGGTGAAAAAAGAATTTGAAGCATTTGGCGGATTGCTAGACAAAGCACATAAGAATATTACCACTGCTGGCGATACTATTGAGTCGCTGATGGGTACTAGAACAAAAGCAATTCAAAGAAGATTAAAAGATGTTGAAACACTAACGCAAACTGAAACAAAATTAATATTACCTGAAATTGCAGATATTGATATTGTGGAAGAGGAGCCAAAATAAAAAAACAGTATTATGAAGAAAAGTAATAACATAAGCAACGTAAATAAAAATCTCCTGTTTTCCGCACTTTTTAAAAACGTCCCATGAAACCCTTGATTTCAATCACAGGGTTGATTCCTAATAATGCTTCAGCAATTCCAATTCCTGATGCAAATTAATAGCGGTTGCAACTTCATCGATTCCGCCTTTTTCTTTTTGAAACGATTTTCCATTCTGACATAACGTTTGAGGGGTTGCGATGGCGGGGAGTTTTAGCCCTAAACTTTATTCGGAGAACTGAACTTCCACCTTGCACAAATGTGTCTGCGAAGCACGGAACCCCCGCTTTTGTCTTGATGATAAAAACTTACATTCTTTATCAAACCACTTGCTCCGAAAATTG
>JAYVCI010000122.1:0-2846 GCA_043750035.1 Chitinophagaceae bacterium | reverse complement strand
GCAACCTACTGCCTTTATACACAGTAAGTATACCCTGATTGTCATTTACATCTAAGTGTACGCCATTTCCTACTTTTATAACTAAGTCCGAAACCTTTTGTGTATCTGTTGGGTGTCCTACATTAAAATCATGAGTACTGGTAAGCCATGTGGGGCTGCTGTCAGGTCTATGACATATATATAAATCAGCATAAGTTGTCAAAGAACCAAAATCTGTTATTGTTGTATTCTGCGATATATACCTCGGGTCTCTAATTCCCTTTTGTCTATAATCGGGGTGTATGCGTTTTAATACCTTGTGGTCAGATATGATACGCTCCATGTTGTTTATACTATCGGTAACGTACTTATAGCAATCGCAGGGAGCCTCGGTATAGCTTGCGGTGGAATCGAAGTATAAATGATACATATTGTAAAGAAACATATAGTCTAATCCATTTCTTGATCCCCATGTCTGGAGTCCCGAATAAATACTTTCTCTATATGGTTCGTGCCAGTTAATATCCCCATGCCAATATTTAGAGTTGTAGTAGCGTGGCTGTGCACCGCCCACAAGTGGAGAATCAAGCCCGTAAGTGCCTGGGTTTATAAATTGTGGTGCATCATTTAAAAGTGTATCATAGAATGCTTTGGTATAATACACCAGGTTATGCCCGTTCAGCAGGGCGTTCATCAATTCGGTTTCTTTGCAGCCATTTAGTTCACTATAATATACTATATCCGAGTTTTCAAGTTCGTCAGCAAGCACTCCCATATTTACCACATAAGTATAAACCATTTTGCTCCCCTTCTCATCCCATACTTTCGTCTCCTTTATTATATTTGATGTGGTAAAAGAGTTCATGGTTTTGTTAATTTCATACCACTGGTTATTTATTACAGCTCGGTTAAGATAATTGTTGGGCCTGTTTTTAATTTCGGCCCATGATATTGTGGACATGTTGTATTTTAAAACATCTGTAACATTGTCAAAAATCTCTTTTGCCAATGCATAGCCCGGCCATGCTGCTGTAAGTACTATCCCGGCTATGGCCATATTCCTGTTGGTCTTGCAATTGGTGGCTACAATAGAGTCGCCATAGCTTGTGCCCAGATATTTGTTGCACACTATAGAGAACGCGGTGGCATTGCCCCACCAGAAATTGCCCCCGATAGGTATTTTGTTTGAGTACAGTTTTAAAATAAGATCATCTGTTTCAGGGGCAACGGAGCTGGGGTTTTCAAAAGCCCAGTTAAAATTAACATCGCCTGTTTTACCACCAAACAACATGCACGAATCCACATATTTTGTGCGGCTCACCATATCCACCACCCGTTTTAGTATGGCCCTGCCCTCGTCCACTATATAAAAGCCCGCATCTTGCGGGGTGGGTTTTACATATACATTGTCCACATATTTTATAAGGAACACCACGCCCATTGCTATGCCCGATGCGTCGTCCACGCTCATTATGTTCAAGGGGTTGTAGGGGATACTGTCGGTTATAGCCTTGGCGGCATCAAAACGGCTGTCTGGCCAGTAATCGTAAAGCTCGTTATAGGTGCGGTAGCTCTTGCTGTCTATTATAAAACTGCTGTCTTCGTTGAGCCAGTCATTAACGCTAGTTTTTGAAACATCTGTTCTCAACAATACCCCGTCGATATTGTTAGGCATGGAATCGTTTATCAGATATTTATCAGATCGCCTATCAAGCCTATTTAAGGCTTCTAAAGCATAATATATTTCTGCCAAAGTAGCTTTAGTGTCTTGTCCATTTTTCTTCAAAAGCTTGTACTCCATGGCAAGGGTGGCTATATAATAACCCAAATGTATGGTTACATTATCACCCCACTGCATCCATGTTGTTTTTTTGGAAAAATAATTATTGCCACTTGTGTAATTGCCTCCAAACCTGCTCATGCCCCTTGCTTCCATAGGCTGTGAACCTCCGGGGTCTTTGCTCACATTGATATACCATTTCTTGAATCTATCCCTGTAGTCCCAATATTTTTGCTTGTTTGTGTTGTTCGTTTGACAAAATGTTTTCAATCCCATTAATAGAATTGATAAAAAGAGTAATTTGTATTTCATATGTTTTTATTAGTAATATGTTTTATAGTTAATCATTTCCCAATCATCACCGTTATCTAAATTGCTTCTCTTTATCAAGCCTATTTCTTTTACATAAAATAAACGTAATTTAGATTGTCCAAACATTGAAGAATAGCCCAAATAAAATACCTTAATATTATCATAGTTATTTTGAGAAACTTTCATATTTGAATCTATTGATTCTAATATGATTTTACCACTCAATATATCATAAGAAGCCCATTTATTAAATGCATGAAACATTATCCAATCATCTGCCCCCCCTCCCCAAGGACCATTTGATGCAAGATTTAATGTATAACAAACGCCATGGCTATTTACATCGATGCTGCCTCGCAATGGTTCTGCATGTAGAAAATAATCCGCGGGGTAAGCACTACTATGCATTTCACCATCGAAACTCTCATATTTGTAAAGTGCTTTTCCATCTGTAGCATTAATTAATGTATGGTAGCCAAACCCATATTTGGTCACCGTCACGGTATCCAACATACCATTCTTGGTATTTTTGTACACCCAATAACTCCCCGGCTTAAAAGCAAAATACCTTAAAAAATCATCGGGCAGTTTGTACTCGGGTATGGGGCGTTCGGGCACAGGCTCTGCTTCTTTTTTGCAGCCTGTTATTATAGCTATGCTTGCAATAAGTGTTATGTAAAAAATGTGCATGATTTTCATCGGGTCAAATATAAATAGTTTCTGTCATATATCGCCATTTATTTTTTAGTATTTTATGCATAGTATATTTCAGCAA
>JAYVCI010000121.1:0-7752 GCA_043750035.1 Chitinophagaceae bacterium | reverse complement strand
ATGACCCAACGACGGCAAAAGAAGATTAACCGAACTCAATCATCACCTGATTCTTTTCCACCTTATCCTTTTCTGCTATATAAATCTTCTTAATCTGCCCATCCACAGGCGATTTGATGATATTCTCCATCTTCATGGCTTCCAATAACAACAAGCTATCCCCTTTCGTAATCTGCTGACCTTCTTGAACCAAGAGTTTCAACACCATGCCTGGCATTGGAGCCTTTATTTGTCCTTGCTTTTTCCCTGCTTTGGTATCCATTCCCATGCTGGCCAATAATTCATCGTACCTGTCTTGCAATTTAACCGTGGTCCTTTTGCCATTTACTTTCACCACAATTTCTTTTGTATCAGCATCATGCTCAACTATCTCTACTTTATAGTTGCGTCCTCTCAGGTTATAATAGTAGTTATCACCATCTTTACTCAGCAATTCCAATGGCACCAACTGTCCATCAACCCACAGTCCTTCTGCCTTTTGCTCGATTTTAATTTCCTTGCCTCCTATTTTGGCTTTCATCCTGCAAATATAAGAATAGTGATGAATTATGTCCCGATAAATATCGGGAGATGAATTATGTCCCGATAGCTATCGGGATTGCTGACGCCTGAATACATATACGGCAGAATGTCCGCCGTCATTGCGAGGAGGCTTCCGACGCGGCAATCCCATTGAGTGTGTGCTCAGTAAGATTATATCCTCCGTCTTTCCCTAACAACTTGCTTTTAGTTACTGTAAACTATATTTGCTTCCTAATCAAACAAATTCTCCCACAATAAAACCAAAACATATTCGTTTATATAATTAAATGAAAATCCTTTCCAAAATATCTATTATACTATTTTGCATTCTTGCATCAAAATATACAATTGCCCAAAATCATCTCCTCCAATTCAAATCAAATATTATATACCAATACATTGGCATCCCTTTCCAGATTGAATTCCCACATCACGATACTTCTAAATATATAGTTTTCTCAAATGAGGGTGAAATACAAAAAGAAGACACGAATTATTTTTTTACCACAACACATTTGGGAAATTGTAAAATTTATTTAAAGCATATTAAGAAGAAGAAGATTGCAGATTCGGTGGAATTGGTTTGTAAAGAATTGCCAAAACTATTTAGTTTGTTCGGGACAGTTGCCTCAGGAAAAATAGCTCCAGGGGAATTATTTATCCAGAAAATTATTTGGGCCGGATTTGGGCCGCATGACCGAGAATGTTGGTATTATAAATTAAAAACGGAAGTAGTATCGTATACAGCATATTTTCTTAATAGAGATACTTTTTATAAATACAATCTAAACTCAAGAAAAATAATCCTACCCAAAGATCAACTCATAGGAGGTGACATAATAATCATCGACAATATAAAAAGCAGGTTAGTAGGTTATAATATATATCTTAACTCACCGCCAATCATTCTAACCGTCAGTTCTAGTAGTGAAAATAAACATTCTTTTGAATCAAACTCCTGCAAATTGATTGATGATAAGAAATATGATTTTGATTTCAATGACTCTGGATTATACTTTCATTTACAAAAGAAAATACTTGATTCAGGTTTCATTTTCCAATTACGCTCTAGTGATAGTTCTCATAAGCTAATTTTTGAAGATAAATCTATAAATGGGCATTCCGATTTTAAATTTTGCCCAAGAGAAAAATATATTAAACCTGAAGAATTAGACACAAATGAGATTATCGATTTTATCAATTGGGATTTAATGACCCAATGGGACTCTTCGGAATTTGGAAAACATAACGGAGAAAAGACACTTGAAGAAAATATTGGAAATTTCGGAAATGCTTTTTTTAACGAAAGGGATAGCAACGATATTTGGCAGTATCAAAAAACTCTTAGAGATTTTTTCAGCAAAGAAGAATGCGAATATTTACGAAATGTAAATAGAAATCCTTATTGGTCAGATAACTTTATTCCAAAATCAATTAAACTCATTCCTAACCCAAGAGATACTGTTAAAAATGAAGATTATTATGATATAGGACACCCTACTGTGAATCACTATATAAGACCTTTAATTACAAAAGATAAAAAATTTGCTATAGTTTATAAATCCTATAGTTGTGGGATGCTATGTGCAGGTGGCTGCTGTTATATCTATAAAAAAAATGGACCGAATAAATGGGAATTATATAAAAAATTTAATTGTTGGGTAAGTTAATATATTTATAAATCCTACCACCACAAAAAAAGCCCCACTTGGAGCTTAAATTATTATACTAATATTTTTAATGCGGCCTATCAATCCACATTATCATGCAGAAAAGAATTGTTCTGCTTAAGCTCGTGTTTCTTTTCCTCCTTTTCTTCCACCAACGATACACGGCTCAGATTATTCTCCGACGAGTGTGGTACTTTTTCAAGGTTTATTGCTTTGCGTATATAGGCAGGTACATTATACATTTCATCAACCATCTGCGGGTTGCGAATATCTTGGCTAAGTTTACGCATCTCAACCATACGCTGCTTCAATTTTTCTACGCGTTCTTTATCTTCACGCATCTCGGGAGTTATATATTCTTCTGGAGCTGGTGTTTCTATTTTCTCTTCTATATGTTCGGCCACAGGCTCTTCTGCTGGGGGTTGTGGAGCATTCAAATCAAACAATTCAAACTGCTGCTCTTCTTCATTTAATATAATATCTTGTGGTTTATTTGCAGGAGTATTATTATTTACGGGTTGGTTATTTTCTTCCACCAAATTTCTTTTCACCCATTGTTGTTCGATTGGTTTATTTTCAACAGGTTCAAATCCCGTTGCTATAATAGTTACTGATATTTTATTTCCCAATGATTCGTCTTGCGTAAGTCCCAATATAATATCAGTGGTAATTTCTGCTTCGCGTTGCACATAATTGGTAATCTCTTCTATCTCCGTCATCAATGCTTCATCAGTACCACTTGTTATATTTAACAATATATTCTTCGCTCCCTTAATTTTATTATTGTTCAAAAGTGGGCTCGTCATCGCAGCTTCTATAGCATTCAGTGCACGGTTATCACCCTCGGCAGTTGCAGTACCCATAATGGCTACACCACTATTAGTCATAACGGTTCGTACATCTTCAAAGTCTACATTTATATATCCTGTTACTGTAATAATTTCTGCGATTCCTTTTGCAGCAGTGGTTAATATATCATTGGCGTGTGCAAATGCATTGCTGAATTTTTGATTGCCATGCAATTCCATGATGCGGTCGTTATTGATCACCAATAAGCAATCCACCGAATCTTTCATACGTTGCAATCCACTATCAGCAAAGGTTCTTCTGCGGTTTCCCTCTACTTTAAATGGTGTAGTAACAATACCTACAGTAAGTATCCCCATATCTTTTGCAGTCTGTGCTATAATAGGTGCCGCACCCGTTCCTGTTCCACCACCCATACCGGCAGTGATGAATAACATTTTGGTGTTGATGCCCAATAATTCAACTATACTTTCTATACTTTCTTGTGCTGCTTTTTCTCCAGTATCAGGGTTTGAACCTGCTCCCAAACCACCTGTTAAACTTTGGCCAATCTGCAATTTTAATTGTATAGGACTTGCCTCAATTGCTTGCATATCGGTATTGCATATCACAAAGTCAACCCCGCGTATACCTTGGTTGTACATGTGGTTAACGGCATTACCGCCACCACCACCCACGCCTATTACTTTTATAATGTTTTGCTTATCTTTTGGTATATCAAATTGTATCATGGTAGTTTTTATTTATATTATATAATGTGTTCCTCCATTAATCATTAATTAGTTTCCCTTTTCCCGCTTATAATCCTCCAACTCCTCATCCTTCATCAAATTGCGGAATGATTCTGCAAGTTTGCTCACCAATCCAGGCCCTTTGGGTCTTGCTGTTTTCACATCTTCTATAATAGGTGCTTCTTCCACTTTGTCAGGCACTATAGTTGGGTTCGTTTGTGAGGTTAAAGAATTTAGTCCTTTCATCACCAAACCTATACCTGTAGCATAAGCCGGGCTCTTCACTTCCTCAACCATTCCTTTGGCCAAATGCTCATCGGGGTATCCCACACGCACATCCAAACCTGTATGGAACTCTACCAATTGTGGCAAATGTTTTAATTGCGAACCACCACCCGTTAATACAATACCTGCTATAAGTTTTTTCTCAAGTCCCGATGCTTTAATTTCATATACCACCGAGCTGATAATTTCTTCCATCCGGGCATTAATAATACGCGAAAGATTTTTTACAGAAATCTCTTTAGGCTCTTTGCCCCGCAATCCTGGAACACATACAATTTCATTTTCCTTATTCTCTTCTGGAATAGCAGATCCAAATTTTATCTTCAAAAGCTCTGCTTGATTTTTCATCACCATACATCCTTCTTGTATATCATCGTTTATCACATTGCCCCCAAAAGGTATAATAGCAGTATGCCTGATTACATTCTCGTGAAATATCGCAACATCGGTAGTTCCACCACCAATATCAACCAACACCACGCCTGCTTCCAACTCTTCCGCAGTAAGCACTGCCTCTGCCGATGCAAGTGGTTCCAATATTAAATTTTCTACATGCAATCCTGCACGGGTCACACATTTATATATATTTTTTGCAGCAGTGATATGCCCAGTTATTACATGGAAATTTCCTTCCAATCTCAAACCTGCCATGCCCACAGGGTCACTAATCCCTGCTTCGCCATCAACGGTATAATCTTGTGGCAATACATGTATAATCTGCTCACCGGGAGCTAAGGCCACTTTATACATATCATCTGCCAATCGGTTCAAATCGCTTTGGGTAATTTCTGTATCAATATTGTTTCGCACCAACAAACTACGGTTGGGTGTTGATTTAATATGCTGACCAGCAATACCAACCTGTACTACTTTTATATCAATTCCTGAACGTGCTTTGGCCTCAGCAATAGCTTGGCTCACCGCATCTTCGGTTTTGGGTATATTGGTTACCATTCCATGATTTACCCCTGTGGATAAAGCCTGACCCATGCCCAAAATATCAATTTTACCGAATTCATTTTTGCGGCCAACTATTGCACACACCTTAGTGGTACCGATATCTAACCCAACTACTATTTTTTCTTTGTTCATGATATATTATAATAACTTTTTTATCAAAGGTTTAGGCTATTTGCACACCACCTCATTTCGGAACTTCAAATTAATTGATTTATAATGATTATAGCCTACTGTGTTGAGAACTTTAGAATAAAAAGTATGCAGTTTGTTCAGTTTATCAGACAAATCCTTGTCGTCCCCAAAAATTATCTCACTCGGACCTATTTTGGGGACTATCGTTAATTCGCCTTCTTCATTGATATATATTTCCTCTGTTAGCGACTTAAAGTACGCATTGGTATCAATGGCCTTCAGGTAATTATATACCATTTTGCCCACTGGCGTCACCATTGAATCTGTGTAACTTGTGTTTTCAAAAAAGTGCCCGGTAATTACTGGCACTCTCGCAGTATAACTATTACAAAAAGTAAACTTCCCCCCATTCTCATCTATATAATAGTCCAATTTATCTGTAAATACTCTTGCCAAAGGACGTTTTTGAATAATCTGTATATTTAGGTTCCCGGGAATATCTTTATATACTTTTACCTTTTTTATATAGGGATTCTTTAACAGCAAATTTTGCAACACATGCGGGTTCAAATCAATAACTGGCGTACCAATTATCGAATGGATATTTAAGTGATTGGTAATAATATTATCAACTGTTGCCTTATCTATAAAATAATTTCCGCTCGTTTGATTGTCAATATCAACATTAACATTGGTGCAAGTAATATGCTTTTGCTGGCTCCCCGTAAAACTTAAAAAAACAACCAAGTTTACTACCAGCAAACACCATAATGTAATATTCGATATTTTATATATTTTCTTGTTCAATGTATATGCGTATAATGTCTGATTTTTTACTAATTAATTCTTTACACAACTCGTGCCCCTCCCCTCAGGGAAGGCTGGGTGCGGTTATAATACTTTTTTAACTGCCCTACAAATGTATCAATATCCCCTGCACCTAATGTCAACAATACTTCTGGCTGGTATTTCTTTATCTCCTTCATCAAATTTTCTTTATCAACCAGTCGTTTGTTTTTATTTTTCATTAAATCGAAAATGATTTTAGAAGTTACACCCTTCATTGGTTTTTCGCGTGCAGGATAAATATCCAACAGTATAACTTCATCCAACAAATCCAAACTCTCGGCAAATCCTTTTGCAAAATCACGTGTGCGACTATACAAATGGGGTTGAAATATTCCTGTAATTTTTTTATTTGGATACAACATTTTTGCAGAATTAATGGCAGCTTTTAATTCTTCTGGGTGGTGGGCGTAGTCATCAATATATACAAAGCCTTTTTCCTTAATAATATATTCAAAACGTCTCTTCACTCCCGCAAATGTTTTTAAGCCTTTCTTAATCTGTTTCTCTGTCAATCCCAAATATTTGCACACAGCTATTGCTGCTGTAGCGTTCTCCACATTGTGTGAACCGGGCAAACCACATATTATGTTATTCCATTTCACATCTGCATCGCTATAATTAAATATATAATCTCCATTTACTACTTTTATTTTTTCAGAATTGATATCTGCATTTATATATATACTATAAGTAGAATTTGGTTTCCTTAATTGAGCAAGGATGGGTATCTCTTTTTTTGCAAATAATACACCTTCTTTCTTGGTCTTTTTAGAAAATGCGATAAACGTTTTCTCCATCTCTGCATGGTTTCCATATATATCCAAATGGTCTGCATCTGTAGCCGTAATTACTGATACATCTGGTTTGAGATGTAAAAAAGATCGGTCAAATTCATCTGCTTCAACCACTACAAATGGATATTCTCCAGTATTTGCTATATAATTTGTTTGATAATTGGTTGATATACCTCCCAAAAACGCCAAAACATCTACTCCAGAGTTTTTAAGTATATGTGCTATCATAGTAGAGGTAGTGGTTTTACCGTGAGTTCCTGCAACTGCAATGGTATAATAGTTTTTGCTAATAATTCCCAACAATTCAGAACGCTTTATAATATTATAATCATTGTCAACAAGCCACTTGAATCCTTTGTGTTCTTTAGGGACAGCGGGAGTCCGCACAAATAATATATTGTTTTTACTAATACTTAATTTCCTCCCAAAGTACTTGGCATATTGCTCTTCTAAATTGTTTAGTTGTTTTTTTAATGTTTTTATTTGGTCATCGAATGTTATATCAATTCCTTCTGTTTGCAGTGCTTGTGTTAAGGGTGTTTCTGTTTTATCATACCCTAAAACTAGAATATTTGTTCCATTAAAAAAACGTGCAAGTGCACTCATCCCAATGCCTCCCACACCCAAAAAATATATATATTTTATATTCTTTAAATTCATTTTACCAAACTTAATATTTCCAAAACTATATCTTTTGCCGCATGCGGAGTTGCAAATGATTTTATATTTTGCGATAATTTATTTTGCAATTGCCCATCCTTAATCAAACTGATACAACTATTAATTAGATTGTCTTTTGCATCAATATCTTTCACCATAATGGCAGCATCTTTATTCACCAATGCCATCGCATTTTTTGTTTGATGATCTTCTGACACATTGGGCGAAGGCACCAATACCAATGGTTTACCCACCAAGGCAATCTCAGATATAGAACTTGCCCCAGCACGCGAAACAACTAGGTCAGCTATAGCGTATGCCAAGTCCATTTGATATATAAAG
>JAYVCI010000120.1:0-3607 GCA_043750035.1 Chitinophagaceae bacterium | reverse complement strand
ACTTAAAACTACCAAAGGTATAGCCTGCCCTGACGAATGGAAGGGTGCAACCTAAGGCTTCATTGTTCGTCGTGCCGACGCAACGAAGCCTTAGCTGCTCTGTGCTGTTATTGTAATATCGGAAAATGGAAAAACGAAACCACTATGGGCATACAAATCGCTGGCACTATTTCTTGCCCAAACCCCCAATACAGTAGCGGTTGATGGCAAGTTTAGCGAAAATGTGCTTGTAACTTTGTAAATATCGCCTATATAAGTGCCTAAACTCAATCCTTTTGCCGGAAAAGTTAGATTGAAAGCAGCACCAGTATTACCTCCAGTTAATACAGCAGTACTATTGCTTACTTTTGCATTATAATGTTTTACTTGGTACTTGGGCAACAGCATCTTTTTGATGGTATTACCAGCATCAACTTTACCATAACCGCTTATATTTGAATAAGTCTGATTATTTTGATTTACTAATTTGGCATTTTTCTCTATCAATTGCTCAACATCCTCGTGGCTCAAACTGTTTGGGGCCAAAGAATTATTACTTATATAACTAATCATAAGTGCTGCCATGCCTGATGCATGAGCTGCTGAAAATGAAGTGCCTGTAGTCTGTATAAAATTATAGCCTTGGTCGTTATTATAGTCAATAGTTTTTATTTCAGTTTGAACACCTGGTGCCACAAAATCTAAATCGTTATCATATATGGAAAAAGCTGGTACTGCATTATTTCCATCATTTGCACCTACTTTCATAACCCAGTCTTTCCTTAAGCTGGCAGGATACATTTTAGTTGTATTTGTAATACCATGATTTGGGTCACTGTTTCCTGAAGCCGCTACAAGGGTGCAACCGTTCCTGAATGCAAAGTTAAATTGATTAGTTAAGGTTACATTATTTGCAACACCACCCCAACTGTGGTTCATTACATTCAATCCATTCCCATTATTGTTATAGGACAAAGCTCCTTGATATATTGCATTTGCAACTTTAGATAAAGTTATGTAGCTGCCGTTTTCTGCTATTTTCATATCATAAATTTTAACTCCCGGTTGTGCACCATCACCCCCTGCTATACCAGCTATACCCTGTCCATTATCTTTTACTGCACCAATAATACCTGCAATGGCGGTACCATGCCCATCGCGATCATTATTGCCATTGGTAAAAATAGAAACAAGGTTATAATAATCATAGCCACCTTTTACCCTTGTTTTACTGAAGTGACCAGAATAGTCATCTGTTAAATCAAAATGCCCATAATTGATACCGCCATCATATATTCCAACTTTTACATTATCAGTACCCCAAGCATAGTCCCAAGCGTCCTTTATATATATGCTGCCATCAACACCAAATGCAACAAATAATGAACGCTGACTGTTAAGAAAGTATGAGTCATTAGCAATTCCTTGTAATTTATATAAATAGTTTAGTTCCGCGTATTCAACAAAAGGTTTTAAGTTGTTTAATGAGTCAACCGCTTGTAGGTAGTTCATATTGGATGCATTGTTAGCGTTCCAATACAATAAAAATGTTGACCAATATGCAGGTACTTTTATAACACTACTATCCCTAGCTATACTTAATGTGTCGTTAGTCGACATGGTAGGGAATATTTTAGTCATGGTCATGTTTGAAATAGAGGTATCTAAATAGTTGTTTTCTATTAGAAATACCAACAAAGTAGAATCTATAAAATCACTAACCAATCCGCTTTTAATACTCGTATCGTTTATTACAGACTTTTTCAAAATAGAAGGATTAAATTTTATAATAAATTGATATTTGTAACAAATGGCATTCCCATTACTGTCGTTAAGTATATCGGCACTGCGTAGTTGAGCAAATGTGCTATTTAAGTATAGCATTGTTGTTAAAATAAGAAATAGTATTTTTTTCATTTGAGTAAAGTTTTTTTTAATTAATTGATTCAAAAAATTATAAATCCGATAGCTATCGGAGTATCTTTGCCCAGCCATATAATACAGTGCTATCATTAAACCTTATGGCCAATCTGTTTCGCAATTGTGTTGGTTATAAGGGGTACTATATAAAAAAGGCGGGGAAAGCAAAGTCCCGGAAAGCAGCCTCTATATGGGGCTGTTTTCATTTTATATAGCTATGTAAAAGGTTTCATATTGGTAGTGGTTATAATTTGTTAAAATATAAAATGGAGATTACTGAGCAAGGGTATATTTCCGTTTTGCTCAGAAATATTTTGAGGTAATGGGGGGGCGATAAAAAATAATTGGTGAGGCGAACCTCGCTATAACCCTTGTGGGAGTATATATATATATATGTGGGTGGTGGTAAAGGGTAGCTTGTTAAGTTTCATAAATTTGATAGTTAAAGCAGGCTTAAAATATAATCAAGATTTTTATTAATCCAAATTATTTTTAAAATTTTTTTTTTTTAAATAATATTGAAGGCATGGCTGTGAATATCTTTCACCTTCAAATTCATTTCAGCTTCGAATCAAATATTTTCGGATATTGAAAACCAAGCAATTAATAAAAATGTTTACCTTTTGACCCAAATTATGAAACAAAAATTTGGAAGATTGAAAATTAAGGGTCAATTTTGTTGAAGAATTAAAGAGATACATTAAACATTATGACTGCACCAGAATTCACATCCGCCATATCCAAAGAGAGAAGCCACCTACGTAGCTACGCCTACCAGCTTACCAAAGACATTGAAGATGCCAACGACCTAACCCAAGAAACTTTGTTGAAGGCTTTGACCTACAGAGAGAAGTTTGTGGATGCTACCAACCTGAAAGGGTGGTTGTTTACCATTATGAAAAATAGTTTCATCAACAACTACCGCAGGATGATGAAGCGTAATACTTTTATTGACAGTACAGACAATTCTTATTATTTAGATACACCTGCCCTGTCAGTTCCTAATTATGGGGAATCGAAATTTGTGATGCATGATTTGGAAAATGCGTTAAACAAACTACCTGAAGATTTAAACAAGACCTTTACTTTAAACTTTACCGGATATAAATACCATGAAATTGCAGAGATGCTGCATATACCAATTGGTACTGTTAAGACCCGTATTTTCACAGCCCGCAAGCAACTGCGTGAGCGATTGAAAGACTATGGTGAGATGTATGGGATGCGTTACGAAAAATAACTATTTAATTTTACGAATAGCCTATGTTTGCAGTGTCGTTTAATATTTATGTCGCTATACTGGATTCTCGATCTTATTATATTACTGCCATTACTGGCTTTTAGTTTCCACAAAAAAATAAACTTTGTAAGCAAATGGAAATTCGTGTTTCCTGCTATTGCTGTGGTATATTTATTTATGATAGTGTGGGAACATTTTTTTATTGAGTGGGGGGTATGGTTTTTTAATACCGATTATATCACCGGTGTTTATTTATATAGTATTCCAATAGAAGAGCATGTATTTATTTGGGCATTATCATTATCATCCGTATTTGTATATGAATCCATGGCTCTTGTATTTCAGAGGGATTACTTGGGTCGTTATTCCATAGCTATTAGTATTGTTATTTGTTTATCACTGGCTTGGTTGTACTATCTTTATTATACCAAACTATATATGGGTATTGCCAGTGGCTGTGCCTTGTTT
>JAYVCI010000119.1:0-7222 GCA_043750035.1 Chitinophagaceae bacterium | reverse complement strand
ACTTAAAACTACCAAAGGTATAGCCTGCCCTGACGAATGGAAGGGTGCAACCTAAGGCTTCATTGTTCGTCGTGCCGACGCAACGAAGCCTTAGCTGCTGTGCGACGCCCCTGCCGAAACTGAAATGATGGGGTTGTTGGTATTGTCTCCCAAATAGGCAGTACCGCTGTAGTCTCCCTTTGCTACGCGTATTGGGGTTGTTCTGTCGGTGGTGGTATTATCACCCAATTGGCCATCAATATTTCGACCAAAGGCATACACCGACCCATCGGCTGCAAGGGCTATGCTTTGATCCGGCCCTGCCGCCGAAACTGAAATGATGGGGTTGTTGGTATTGTCACCCAGATAGGTAGTGCCGCTGTAGGCTCCCTTTGCTATGCGTATTGGGGTTGTTCGGTTGGTGGTGGTACTATCGCCCAATTGGCCACCACCATTTTTGCCAAAGGCATACACAATGCCGTCATTTCCCACAGTAACGGTATGGGCTCCTCTAGATTTTGAGAAGCTGCTGCCTGTAATAAACACTCTGTCGCTGCCATAAGTGGTGCCGTTGGCAGATATTGCCTTTGCCCTATAATGGTAGGTTTTGCCGGGAGTTAAACCAGTAATGGATGCTGTCTTAAATAGTGTGGTGCTGCCGGTATATTTCCCAGATATACTTGCTGTCGAGCCATAGGTAGTGTCAAGCCCGTACTCAAAACTGATGGTAGTACTGTCATTTTTGGGGTTCACCAATACATTGAGGTTGGCACCGTAGTAGGTAACCCTATTGGCAGGTACAGCTTTTACCGTTGGTGCCTGTGCCTGTGCCTCACTGCTTAGCGAAAACATGATAGTGATAGTTAACAGAAAAAGTATAGTTAGTTTTTTACACATAGTTTTGAAATTAAAGTACAAACGTAGTTTATTTTTGGGAATAATTTCTTGTAAAATTAAAAAACCCTTGATATACCCACTGCCTGTGGTTTGGTCTCGTTAGTAAACGAGACCAAACCACATACCGAGATGATAGCTTGGGCCTTCCACTTAACCACACACAAAACATATATGAAACTTTAGTGAGCACGTTACTGGTCGGTCTCGTTCTTAAAACGAGACCGACCAGAGGCAGGACGACAGAAGACAGTGTGAGTGAGGGGTGTGAGTGAAGAGTATGCCACACTCAAAACTCACACTCACACTGATTTCTCGCAACTCACAACTCACACTGATTCCTTAGCAAGATAATTCCTTAGCAAATTATTGTTAAAAATTAAAAGAAGACAACTACTTTTGACACAAATAGTCAACAATAAAAATGTCAACAGAAAACATTGGAGACAGGCTCCGCAAACTGAGAACGGAAAACAAGTTACCACTTAGCAAGGTGGCTGCACTTATTGATATTGATGTGGCCATACTTAGCAAAATGGAACGGGGCGAAAGACGTTTGACAAAAGAAGTGGTGAAGAAACTTGCAAAACTATATAAACACAGTTTGGAAGAACTAATGGTGCTATACCTAAGTGAGCGTGTGGTATATGAAATTGGCGAAGAAGATTTGGCCATTAAAGCATTGCACATGGCCGAGGAGCAAGTATCATATACCAACTATACGAAGGTTGATAAAAAACTAATTATTGAAACCCTAAAAGATTATCTAAAAAAAGATAACAGAATAACAGCCGCATGGTTATTTGGCTCATTTGCCAGGGGAGACGAAAATTATAAAAGCGATATTGATTTAATGTTGCGTTTCGATAGCAAAAAGAAAATTAGTTTATTCGATTTTGCTGATATTGAATATCAGTTGAAACTAATAACAAAAAGGAAAGTAGACCTAGTGGAAGAAGGATGCCTGCTGCCCTTTGCACTTAAAACAGCCAAGAAAGATTTAGTGAAAATATATGGATAAGCCAACCCCCAAAGAAAGAGCCGAACATATATTAAAAGCTATTGCATGCATTCGCGATTTTGTGGCAAATGTTGATGAGAAATTTTTTGTAAATGATATAAAATTACAGAGTGCTGTTCAATACCAGTTCCTCATTATTGGCGAAGCTATTCGCTATATTGACAACGCCATACTCGAAAAGTACAAGTACCCTTGGCATATACCTCGCTCGTTTAGGAATTTTATTATTCATGAATACCATGGGGTGAAAATGGAAAGAATATATTATGCTACACAAAATTTAGATGAGCTGGAACAATTGATCAAAAAAATGTTGAAAGCGGAATTCTAATACCATTACTTATAGAATATAGTACCGGATAGAATTTGTTATACAAGACGGCATATAAAACATACATATAATCCTCCAATTTTTTTTTTACAACTAGCCCGCAAGCCTTGATACCATTTCGCTCACTGTGGCAGCCGCATGGGACTAACGACTAATTACTAACAGCTGTTTTCTACCACCCCGGAAAATCTCTCAAGAAATTATTCTTTTGTTTCTCGGTCGATTCTCTGATACGGATATCTGGCGACTTTACTTTGGGTCCTTCTTTTATTATAACTTCATTAAACTTAGCCTCGCTGCTCAGGCCACCCAGTGTGCCTTTGCTGTAGAAGAAATAATACCAAGTGCCTTTATTGGTAAGCAAATATATATTCATTATATCGCCCTGCTTTTTCTTTTCTATTGATATTTTTATTTTCACAAATTTGTTCAATGTTTTTTTGTTGATGGCAGTTAATCCAGCTTCGCCATCATATATATATCTTTTGCTTTTGCTGTGCCATTCCAGTTTCATATTTCCAAAAACCAATGATTTTTCAAATGCATCCGCTACCAAAAATTTCTCATCTTCCGTATATTTTTTCTGCCATTTTTCAAATGTTTTATCATCTAAAAATTCAGATACACATTTCTTGGAGAATTCACTTCCATATCTAACTGTTTTGGCCCTTTCATTATCTGCTTCAAAATTGTCGAACATATTATTCAATGCAGATTTTGGGAATGGGAAATCTAACAATAGCATTGTTTCAAAATTCACGGTAATCGTATCACCCATCGCTACATTACAGTTACCAGCAGCCTCTATTTTAATATCGCTCATTTTGAAGTTAAAATTAAATCGTCCTTCGGCATAAGTTTCGTTGGTAGCTTCTTTCACTAAGAAGTAGGGACCTCGTAATGATTTTTTTTGGTAACGAGCGGAATCGGCTATAACAAACTGTTGGTATTCTTCATCATAATACAATACGCCGTGTGCACGCAGTATTTCCACATCGCCAAAATATCTTTTACGGCACGAAAAACCTGCATATACATGGGGCGAATCGGCATTATAAGCTATACCGGTAAACAGGTCAGCTTTGTATTGGTTTTTGGGTGAGCTAAATGATAATATTACTGAATCGGGATTGATGCGGCGGGTGAACTGGTAAGGCTCGGTTTTGAGTGACCAAAGCTCGTGTATGGGTCGCACAAATCCATCAAACTCTAAGAACAACGCATTGGACAATAGGTTTATATTGCCTTTGAAACCAAACTTGGGCCCCACCAAAAAACTGTCCCTGTCATTGATAGGGCAGGTACCCACTATGCGTCCACGTTGGTTGTCCGTTATCTTTTCAAAATGTATTACTTGCTTGCGTCCTTTCGAATCTACATAGTCATAAAAACCGCCGCCCTCCATTTTGTATTTGCCACGGATTTGTATTTCGCAGTTATATAGTTTATGATATTCGCTCACACTATCACAGGTAAGTTTAGAGTTAAGCAAAGGACGCATATATGCTTCCGATTCTATAACCACATTTTGTTTATCGGGATATATTTTACCATCGCACACATTGATGAAAGGCACTTCATTAATATCCAAAATATTATTCGACATAGTATAGGTTGCCTTGCCCGCAGTAAATTTGAGAGAGTCTTGTCCGAACTTGGTAGATATAAAATGTGGGTTGTCAGTGCCTGCAGGTTTTGAAAGTGTAATTTTGCGTGCATCAATTTCCCATTTAAAGTCGTTCAGGTTTGTGCGGTATTCATTGATAGGGAAAAAGGTATTGGCTCCTTCGTTGTTCGATTTAAAATCGCCATAATGTTTTTCAAAATCAACAAATGAATTTACATCGTTCGATAAAAATGCAATCCGCGTTGTATCATCCCCTTTTATCTTAAAATCAGATACTGCCGCATTTACGGCGATGGGGTGGAAGTCGAATACTTGTGATGCCAATATAGCTTTATCAAACTCTAATCGGCCACGCCCTTCCAATGAAACGGGTGTTAAGGTTACAGTGCCATACATATTGGCCTTGCCCTTGAAAATGTCCAACGGTGTTTCGCGATTGCTCACATCCATCTGGTCTTCTTTTGCTTTCCAGTGCATATATACATCGGTACCTTTCACATCGGGCACGGTTGCGGTACGAGCAATAGTATATTCTTCGAACATGCCATTGGTGGAGTCGAGGAACATAAAATACCTGGCCGAATAACCAATTGAAGAAAGGTATTCTACTTTACCAGTACCAATAAAACCTTCATTACTTAAAGCCACTTGTCCAAAGTTCTTGCCCTTGCCTCCATACATCGCAAAACCTTCGGGTGGATTTTGGCGTACAAATCCCAAAGAATAATCCTTTTGTACGGTGAGCGTATCCGTGAAATCGGGGACGATATTTCCTGATGAAAACAATCCAGATAATTTAATATCTTCCAATTTGAAATTGTCCAAACTCCTAATAGTAAAAGGATCCGTTTTAAAATAAAACTCTTCTCTATTATATACACCGCCAAAAATTTCTGGTTTATCATAATATACCATGGCTCCACGGTCGCTCACAAACATGGGATACTCGGGATAATCTTTCATCCCCGATTTATTGGTCTCCTTATCTATATATAAAGTACCATATATATTTTGCAGTACGGTTTTTACCAATACGTATTTTTCTGGATTTTCTCGTGAGGGACAAACAAAACGCATCGAATCCACATTGTCCAGCTTAATCAAAAAATTATTATAGTCGAAGTAAAAGTTTTTGCCATAAAAATCGAAACGACCGGCATGCATCCTGCCACCAAAATACATATTCCTGTTTTTGCGAACCGTAAATTGTTGCGAATTGGGAACCACATATACACTTTGTGAATCGGAGAACTGCAGGCCTTTTACACCCTCCAATACCAAATCGTTGTTCAATAGGTTTATCATTCCATTGGGCTTGGCTGAAATTACAGACTCCATTCCTATCACATCAAAATCGGAAATTTTTTCGTGGGCTAAGAAATACTCTGAGGTTTTGGGCAATACTGTTACCAGGTTTTTATCTTTATCATATAATATAAATCCTTTATCATTCATCAAAATAAGTAAGCCTGTAACATATTCAGTTTTGTTATTTAAAAATTGGGCAAACTCATCGGGAGTAAATACTTGTGGATTGGGAATACCGTCTTTTTTTCTTTTTAATATAAAGGTACGCATTCGCTCTATTGGATTATACTCCAATATACCTTGCAAAGCATCATAGCGTTGGTCCCTAAAGTAATTGCCCGATTCAAACTTGGCAGTACCCGAGGGGTTTATCATACTAAATGCATAAAATGGTAAATCAATAGTCCAGAAGATAGCATCACAAGTAATTTCCATTCGGTGATAGGAATCTTTAAAAGGCGTAAGTCCAAATCCTTTATCGGTACGCGTAACTGACAGCTCACGTGTTTTCTCGCTAAAATTACAACCGGCGGCAAGGTGAAAAACTGAATCCAATTTATCGGTAGTGGAGTCACGCATATATAAACTCACCATCGCATTATCAGTAACAATTCCAGCGGGTTTTATTACAAATTCTTTTCTTGCAAAAGCCCGTCCTGTTAACTTATTCTTATAATATATATCAATATGTGCCCTTATCGAATCGTTGCCATTGGCTTGTATTCCTTGCCCTTGATGTATAAAACCTCCAGACAAATCAATGCCAGGGAATATATTTTTGATAAACAATGTTTTCTCATACGAATTAAACTTTGGGAAAAAAGTTCCCGCACCTCGGGTCACATTTCCTTTGTCTTCAAAACTACCCAATAAAACCTGCGAAAAGAAATAGGTGTTTTTATAACTCACTGAGTCAGCTTTAAAATCGGAACGGGCAGTATTGATGGAATAATTGTTTAGCAGCACAAATACCTTGGTGGTGTCAAGTCCCGTCCTTCGCCAGTCTACACGCCCTTTCTTGCCCACCCATTCATTTTTATAGGGAAGGTAGGTGCCAGTGGTATTGCGTATAAATATAGTATCGGCATCGGTTACCGAGCAAGTGATATCTATATTTTTTAACTTCAGGATAGGGTATCGTTTAAATTGTAAATCATAGCTCTCGGCACTGGTGCTCCACTCATGTTTATCATCGGCAAGGAGTATTCGACGAGTGAAAAAATTGAGCGAAAAATTAAGGAAGTTGGGCAACTTGTCGGGATCATTTTCCAGGGTTTGTATATAATATCCCTGCCATTTATCCAGCCCTGTTTCTTCAGCAGGGTTTGCCACAAAATAATTAATGATTTTTATATAAGGCCAAAAAAAGGCTTCTTGTGTTTTGCCTGACAAAATCATGGTATTACAGGTTTTCACCAACAGTCGTTTTTGTGGGATGGTGATTAAGTTCTTATTCCAACTTTTAATAAACTTTGCAGCATCGTCTTTTAAGTCGCCGTTGCCAGATTCGGACATAAATTTTTCAAAATCGTTGATAAATTTTACGGTGTCCACATTAAAGAATGTGATTTGAGAAAAACCGCTGAACCCTAGTAAAATAAAGGAAATTAGACAAATATATTTTTTCATGTAAAGGTATAAGGAGTGATATCGTATTTAATAACGTAAAACTTGGATTTTTATTTTATCCCTCCCGATAGCTATCGGGAAGCTATCGGGAAATTTTTTACAAGCACCAGGGCTGTCCAATCGTTCTCGGTTATTTCTTGGTTCAAAGTTAGGTTATAGGGCAAGGCGGCGTTCAACAAATCGTCAACATCTTTTTGATAGAAACCACTCATTAATAACAAGCCTCCAACTTCTACGGAAGCAGCCATTTCGCCCATGGTTGCGGTTAATATATTCTTATTAATATTGGCCAAAACTACATTGAAAACTTTCCCTTGTATTTTGCTGATATCTCCCTGCTCAAAAACAATATTTTTGATACCGTTCAGTTCGGCATTTTCATATAAATTTTCAGCAGCCCAGTCGTCAATGTCCACAGCAAATATTTCTCTTG
>JAYVCI010000118.1:0-22672 GCA_043750035.1 Chitinophagaceae bacterium | reverse complement strand
ACTTAAAACTACCAAAGGTATAGCCTGCCCTGACGAATGGAAGGGTGCAACCTAAGGCTTCATTGTTCGTCGTGCCGACGCAACGAAGCCTTAGCTGTTTACCAGCTGGCGTTCTGTCTGTCGATTGATAAAAGTCTTTGTTTAATGTGACTTTCGCTGTCATTTGTCGAGTTGTGAACAGGTCGGTTTGTGTCGGCTGTGGGAAGCGGTTTTAAAAATTTTAGAAAAGAAGGGAATTTCAAAAAATAATTTTTCTATTGGCGGGAAAGGTGGAAGCTCTTTTTCAATTTTTTGCTTTGTGTGTGGGCTTGTGCGAAACGAAGTTCACGAACACAAAGATTAAGAAACAATTCGTGAGTAATTGCAAATGTGCTTACACCTATGTGTTAGCTATAATCTTAATCAAGTATTTTGCACAATTAGAAAATAGATAGGCATACCAATTGTTATATTTATAGGGAAGGTTACTGCAAGAGCCATTGGTAAGAAAAGCCCAGGATTTGCCTTAGGAACTGAAATTTTCATAGCCGCTGGAACTGCAATGTAAGAGGCACTTGCGGCTAAAACCGCAAACATAAAGCGATTGGTTATGTCTTGTGTTACAAAGGAGCTTAACATCGCAATGATACAACCATTAATAAGTGGAATTAAAATGGCAAAAATAATTGGAAACCAACCGAATGAGAAAAATGCTTTTAACTTTCTGCCGCTTGTAATGCCCATGTCTAAAAGAAAGATTGCAAGAAAGCCTTTAAAAAGGTCGTTTGTAAATGGTTTTATTCCTTCTGCCTGCTTAGCATTAGCTACATAACCAATAATCAAACTACCAAGAATAAGCAAGACACTTCCATTTGTAAAAGAATGTTTTATCACACTTCTTTTTTTAATTATATTGGATTCGTCCTTATTAAATATGGAAATTAAAATCAATCCAATTATTATTGCAGGCGATTCCATCAAAGCCATAATTGCTACCATGTGTCCATGAAGCGTTAATTGCTGCGATTCCAGATAGGAAACTGCTGTTACAAAAGTTACGGCACTTACTGAACCATACGCTGCTGCGATAGCACCAGCGTCAAACACGTTTAATTTTCTTTTAAGAATAAAGAAAGTATATAAGGGTATAGATGCCGAAATGATGATGCCAAATAACATGGACCAGCCAATTTCGGTAGTAAAGTTTTCGTGCGATAGTTCTTGGCCCCCTTTAAAACCAATGGCAAATAACAGATAGAGGGAAATAAATTTGGATGAATTTGGTGGTATTTCCAAATCGCTTTTTACGTACACTGCGATTATGCCCAGCACAAAAAAGAGCAAAGCAGGGTTTGTTAGGTTGTCGATGAGTAAGTTATAGGTCATGAATTCTTGATTAGTTTGTAAGTTATTTTATCTGTATTTTGGAAATATCAATCTTTGTCCTGGCTTAGTTTCATTAAAAGTACCGTTATCATATACCAAATTCCCATTTACAAATGTTTTTAAAATTTTGCTTTGGAATATTTGATTTTCGAATGGGGACCATTGGCATTTATATAGTATATTTTCACGAGTTACCTGCCATTCATAATTTAGATCCACTAAAACTAAATCAGCATAATAACCTTCGCGAATATATCCCCGTTCTTTTATCTTATAAATTTCAGCAACATGGTGACTCATTTTTTCCACTATTTTTTCGATACTTATTTTTCCCTTTTGAAATAATTCAAGCATGGCAGGCAAAGCGTGCTGCACCAAAGGGCCTCCTGACAACGCTTTGAAATAAGTACCATTCTTTTTTTCACTAGTATGCGGAGCATGGTCTGTCGCGATAATATAAAGTCTATTATCCAAAAGTGCTGCTAGTAATCCGTTTTTATCTTTCGCGGTTTTTATTGCTGGATTCCATTTTATTTTAGCACCTAATTTCTCATAATCTTTATCGGAAAACCAAAGGTGGTGCACACAGGCTTCTGCGGTTATTCTCTTTTCTTTTACAGGAATCTTATTGTCGAATAAGTGGGTTTCGGCTAAAGTTGAAATGTGAAAAAAGTGCAATCTATTATTGTATTTATGAGCAATTTCCAGCACTCGTTTTGTGGCTGTTAAACACGCTGTTTCGCTTCTAATTATAGAGTGCATATAAAATGGTATATTTTCTCCATATAACCCACGGTATTTGTATATATTATTTTTAATTATAGCATCATCTTCGCTATGTAATGCAACCAAAGAATCTGTTCGAGAGAAAAGTGTTTCTAAAAATTCAGGATAATTAGCCAAAATGCCTTCCTCATTATTAAAATATAATCCATCATCGGTTATACCACAAACATTTTCATTATTAGTTTTTAGTGCTTCTTCTAAATTGTTTTGATTGATTCCCATAAAAAAGGAAAAGTTAGCCACAGATGATTTTGATGCTATGACATATTTTTCCTCCAAAAACTCTTGAGTTAGGGTATTTGGAATTGTATTTGGCATTTCCATAAAAGAGGTTATTCCACCAGCCACTGCTGCTCTTGATTCGGAGTAAATACTTCCTTTATGGGTTAAACCTGGTTCACGAAAATGTACTCGGTCATCAATTATTCCTGGTAAAAGATAGAGTCCTTGAGCATCTAATATATCTGCATGATTATCTGAAATAGTATTTGAAATATTTTCAATTCTTTCACCAACAATTAATACGTCTGCCAAAATGATTTTACCCTCATTAACTATATAAGCTTGTTTGATTAACTTTCTTTTCATAGCCTACAATTATGGATTACAAATATCACAATACATTGGGTCTTCAGTAAATTTATCATTCGGATATTTTTCCTCTTTTCTACAGGAACATTTTACACAAGTATAGATATAGCTTAAAGTACTTTTTGTAGGGAAATTACATACCTCACAAGGCAATCCGTTTTTTACATCTGTTATACCAAACCCCGGAGTTTCGCAATCCGGACAGAGGGTATTTATTTTTTCACTAAGTTTTATAGCTGCACGCTCAATTACTTTCATTCGGGTTGGGTTATACATTGCCCTCATGTCGGTTTCAATATAAACTTTTCCATAATTGGAAATAAAGTAATTAAAGGTTTTGTTTAGCAGTTCAGTATTTGTAACTCCTTTAATTATTTCTGCAAAATCATCTTTTGCTTTTCTTAGTATTAGGCCATGTGATGGAAAATTTGCTTTGGAAGCAAATGCATTTAGTTCGTTGTGTGTTTTAATTGTTGCAGCATTAAAATTTGTTTGAGTGCTTAGTTCTCTAACTATAATTTCTAACGCATTCTTTTTGTCAATAAAAAGCAAAAATTCATCATCTGCTGGAACAAAATATATACTCGGGTGTGGACCAAAAGAACCTTCGCTGGCAATAGCTAAATCACAATTAGTTAATTCCATTGCCATTAGGCATTTATTTCTGGCCGTAGTTATAGGGTCATCTTTTCTTTCTACTTCTCCTGTAAATGTCCCTAGTTCATCTGTATCTAAATCAATAGCAACAAAACACTTTACACCCACTTCTTTTTCTAAAATTGGAGCAATTACTTTTTCCTTTTCGTGTTTGGTTGCAATTACTAGATTTTCACCTTGGTACATTTTATTCTATTTTTTCTGCTTTACTACTTTCCAACATACTTTTGGATGCATAAGTTCCTGTTAGTATTCCTAACGAGGCAAAGAGCTGTCTGCTTATCGCATCCTTAGTGATTAACGCCATTATTAGAAAGGCAATCATTAGTACCATGCAAAAAACTATTTTCATTACAATTAAGTTCATTGCTAATCAACTTTAATTATTGCTTCTACTTTTACACTTTGGGTTTTTGAATTGATAATTTTCCTTAATTCAAATAATTCTTTTTGCAATCGCTTTATTTTTGCTTCCCTATTTTTAATATCCTCTTCATTACTGTTGCTATGAATTTTATTCTCATGATACTTTATTTTTATGTGTATCATTTGAGTTATCAATTCTATGGCATCATTGGTGCTAAATTCTCCTTGTATGAGTTGTATGTTCATGTTCATAATGTTTATTGACCTTGTCCGAGTGAGTATCCTGCTTTACCATCAAATGAATAAAGATTTTCAGTTTTTATGGTATCAATATTTTCATTGAGTGCCTGATTCAAAAGTTCAATGATGTTTGTTTTATGCATTTCAATTCCTTCGTTTGGTTTAAAACGGCATCTCCAATGATCGGTACAAAATGTTTCCTTAAATCCATCTGGCCAAACCTTAATTCCTCTATTTGTAATCATGGAGAGTTTTATTCCATTACTTTCAATTTTTTTCACTTTCTCTGCTAATTCGTTTGGATTAGAACCGTTCCAATGAACAAAAATATCCACCCCAACCAGTTCTTTTTTTGTGGCAGGTTTACGTTTGTATTTTGGCAAGTTCAATGCTGAATTATTTGAATAAACTACCGGCTTTAAAATAGAGGGTTTGTTACCAAGATTAGCTATTACTGCCTTAGCAAATTCTTTTGTTCCCACCTTTTGCTTACTTGTTCCTTCCTTAAAAATATCATAAGTATGAACGCCATCTTCCAATGTCTTAAGCCATGCATTTTGAACTTTTTCTGCTATTTCTGTTTGCCCAATATGGTTAAGCATCATGATAGATCCTTGCAATAAACCGGAAGGATTGGCTACATTTTGTCCTGCTCTTCTTGGGGCCGAACCATGTATGGCTTCAAACATTGAACACTCTTCTCCTATATTAGCTGAGCCCGCTAAACCAACCGAACCAGTTATTTGTGCTGCCACATCACTAAGTATATCTCCATATAAATTTGGCATTACAATTACATCAAATACTTCTGGTGTGTCTGCCATTTTAGCTGCTCCAATGTCAATTATCCAGTGTTCGTTTTCTATTTCTGGATATTCTTTGGCAATCTCATCAAACACTAGGTGAAAGAGACCATCTGTTTGTTTCATGATATTATCCTTTGTAAAACAAGTTACTTTTTTTCGGTTTTGTTGTTTGGCATATTCAAATGCATATCGAACAATTTTTTCGCAACCGGGTCTGCTAATTAGTTTTAAGCATTGTACTACCTCGTCTGTTTGTTGGTGTTCAATTCCCGCATATAAATCCTCTTCATTCTCTCTTACTATTACAATATCCATTACAGGGTGCTTAGTACTTACAAATGGATACAGGCTCATACAAGGTCTTACGTTTGAATAGAGCCCAAGAAATTTACGAGTGGTAACATTTAAGCTTTTGTATCCACCACCTTGTGGTGTGGTAATAGGAGCTTTAAGGAAAATTTTGTTTCGCCTGATTGTTTCCCATGATTCGGCTGCAATACCTGCGGTATTCGTTGCTAAGTAAACTTTTTCGCCAACTTCAATTTCATCAATTTCAATTTGGGCACCTGCTGCTATAATTATTTCTAATGTGGCATCCATTATCTCAGGGCCAATTCCATCACCTTTTGCTACTGTTATTCTTGTCATATTATTATTTAATTAGAGGTTAATGTGTTTTCTTTGGTTGATTGGTGATTAACTATTTGTGATATTTTGTTCGTATTTATCTTACTCCAAACAACGTAGACCAGCACTGCGGCTAAAACCATAACGAGCATTGTTGAAATCAATTCCCATGGTGTTTTGTTGATCTTGTCATCTACCCCATTTGACGGAGATACTGTTCCTGCAAAAATGAGCAGAGCCAATAAAAGTAATGATTGATAATTTTCTTTAATTTTCATTTTTGAGATTGTTTTAGGGTTCATTGTTGTTGAGTTTGAGAAAAGCCTTTTACTTTATTTATTAATTTTGTGGCAAAGCTTATGGGCATTGTTACAGAGAGGATAAGGAGTTTATCCCCATAGGTAAGAAGTAGTATAACTACAAATGGTGCTAAGACAGTTTCAAGGTCTAGATATAGAATGTCGAAGTACTTGCACAGGAATAATCCTAACGTAAGTGCAATCCCTAAAATTAATACGAATATTCCACCTATTGTTTTTTCGTTTTCTAGTTTTTTAAATTTCATGCTGCAAAATTGATTAGTCTGTTTAATAACTTTTTATTTATCTTTGTAATGTTATCCATTAATAATATTTATGAATTATACATTGAATCAATTACAGATTTTTCTAAAAATTGTACAAACGCAAAGTGTTACAAAGGCTTCGGAAGAATTGCATTTAACACAACCTGCTGTTTCTATTCAGCTCAAAAATTTACAAGACCAGTTCGACATTCCTTTAACAGAAGTAGTAGGTAGAAAAATTCATATCACAGATTTTGGGCGAGAAATTGCCGAAGCCGCAGAGAATATAATTAATCAAGTGCATGCTATCAACTTTAAAACATTAGCATATAAAGGTCAGTTAACTGGCCGTTTAAAAATTTCAGTAGTATCAACTGGTAAATATGTAATGCCTTACTTTCTTGCAGATTTTATGCAGCAACATTCAGGAATAGAATTAATGATGGATGTTACTAATAAAAATAAAGTTGTCGAAAGTTTAGAAAATAATGATGTTGATTTTGCCCTGGTTTCTATTTTACCAAAAACGCTAAATGTGGAGAAGCTTGATTTGCTGCAAAATAAATTATACTTGGTAGGAAATACCAAAACAAAATTAAAAAAGGATATTAAAACTAAAGACATATTCAAAGACTTGCCATTAATATTTAGAGAAAAAGGATCGGGTACCCGACAAGCCATGGAGAGTTTTATTGAACGAAACAATCTGCTAGTATTAAAGAAAATGGAGTTAACGTCTAATGAGGCGGTTAAACAAGCTTTATTGGCGGGATTGGGCTATTCAATTATGCCTTTAATTGGAATTAAAAATGAACTGCATAATCATGAATTACAAATTATCCCAATAAAAGGTTTGCCTATTAAAACAACCTGGAGTTTAATATGGTTAAAAGGGAAGAGGCATGCTCCAGTTTCAGTTTCATTTTTAGATTATTTAAAAAATGAAAAGCTACAAATCGTTCACGAGAAATTTAGCTGGTATGAACAGTATTAGGAGATTGGCTCTTTGGGGGTTTGTTTTTGGGTTGGATTGTGCGGTGTGACAAACCCCAAAAGAGCCAATGTGGCAGGCATAAAATTATTTTTTAAATGTGCGGTGGGGGGAAATTTTTAAAACCATGCGTTGGCTTAAGTGTCGGTAAATCGGCCTGCTCAATGTCAAATTACATCGAAATTGTCTACCGAGATATTGTCATCTGAAAGTTTGTTTTGGATGTCAAAAGTTTGGTCGTTTAGATGTCAGCCCGATAGTTGTTGTGCCATCCTTTACGCTTGCAGCTAATGTTGTATATATACGCAACAAAAGTACTCAAAACCTTCGCAAATCCAACAACCAGTGGTTGGCTTTTGCGAAGGTTTTAGTTTCGCATGTTTCGACTACGCTCAACATGACAAGGGTAATCAAGCGTCAGCAATCCCGATAGCAGCTATCGGGACGTACATCGTACATCGTAAATTGTTTTATCGGCTGTTCTTCTTTGTCCACTGTTTCGGCAGTCCCACATTGCGTAACATCTGATTTGCTTTCTCTAACTTGTCAGGAAACAAAACGATGTCGTCATATTTATTTAATGACTTGTCAATTCGCACAATCGGAATTTTACGCTTTTTTAATTCAGTTGTGATTTTCATATTGCAAATGTAAATTATTTTATTGCTGTAAATGATAATTATTTTTTCTTTTTTCTCCGAATCAAAAACCCATCGTATTCAATATTGTTTCTGAAAGTTTCCCAATCGTCATTCTTCTCTCCCAAAATATCGAAGTCCGTTTTAACCTCGGATAAATATTTTGTAATTCCCATTCGGTAAAGTCGTGTCCGTGCTTTTGTGCTGCCTGTTGCATAAATCCAAGCGTCAGGATACTTGTCAGTAAAGGCGTAAATTGTTGGTTCACAACTGTTGCCAACACTTTTTCGCTGTCGCCATTGTTAGAAATTACTGTATCATCAATTTCTCCACTCGTGTGGTCTTTGTCACCGAAAGCAAGATTGAAAATATCTTTCAAGTTGGTCTGTTTGTATTGAACCAATTTGTGAATAAGTCCTTTCCTTCCTTCACTTATAAATTCAAAGGTCTGTAACTTGTCCCTTGATGCTAATGGATACTTTGGTAATTTCATTTTTTACTGTCGTTCAATTCTCTGTCAAAGGTAATTACTTTTCCATACGCTTAATGTTCGCACTGTCGGTTAATCGGAGCGATAGAATAGCCGATAACTCAGTTATACACGCAACAAAACTACACAAAGCCGGCCGTTTTTGGTTGGCTTTAAGCATCCCGATATTTATCCTATCGTGTGGACACAAAATTGATTAATGTTTAACTTTGCAAAATGCAAAGAAGAGAATTTACAGACTTGGATGATATTAGATTAGTGTACAGGGGCAATAAAATTCTATCAGATATATTTAGTAAAAGCGTTCATTCCATCCGCCAGATCTATAAAAGCGAGGCGGATGCAAAAGGATTTTACCGTTTCCTAAATAATGACAGAGTTAGCGAGGATGATATTATTGGCAACATGGTTTCAAACTGCAAAGAGGCATTGCCGGTAAGTTTGTGGTTTGTATACAGGACACATCAGAAATAAATCTTAGCAGCCATCGCCACAGGATAAGAAAGGATGATTATATAGGCACGACCAATGCAAAAGCAGAGCAGGGACTAGGGTTTATGCTGCACCCCAGTTTAGTTTTAGATGCTAATAATGGCATACCCTATGGTTATTCTGATATTAAAATCTGGAACAGGCCCTTGGAGTTTAAATCAAAAATTGAGCGGGAATATAACAAGTTGCCCATTGAAGAAAAAGAATCCTATAAATGGATCGAGGTGTCGAAGAACACCAAAAACGCATTGGCGGACAAGGTAACAGGGATGGTCATTATCCAAGACAGGGAGGGTGATATCTACGAACAGTTTGCAATTATTCCCGATGCAAAAACAGATCTGCTGATAAGAGCCAGGGCGAACAGGACACTGGCAGACAAAAGCAAACTATTTAGTTGCTTGTCCGACCAAAAAGCCCAGGGCAAATATGAGATATTGATAGATGCCTGCCCCAAGAAAAAAAGACCTAAAAGAACTGCTGAACTAGAAATAAGATACAAACAAATTGAGATCATTAAAACAGATACAAGCAGTAAAGAATCACCGGGTAGAACTCAGTTATATATAATAGAAGCAAAAGAGGTTAACTATAATGGTTCGGACAGTATAAGCTGGAGATTGTTGACCACAGTTCCTGTAGCCAGTTTAGAAATAGCAAAAATGTGTATTGAATGGTACAGCTGGCGGTGGAAAATAGAAGAAGTGTTCAAGATACTCAAAAAGGAAGGTTACAATATTGAGGCCAGTGAACTAGAATATCCGTCATCGATAAGAAAAATGAGCCTGATGATTTTGGAGGTAATAATAAAACTCTTCTTAATGCGGCTAGCTTATGCAGTACCTGAAACAGAAATAAATGCCAATACCTGTTTCACCCAGGATGAACAAGAATTTATGGAACAACAAATAACACAATTGGAGGGCAAAACAGAAAAGCAAAAGAATCCATATAAAACAAAAGACCTAAAAAGATATGTATGGGTATTAATAAGACTGGGTGGATGGAAGGGTTATGAAAGTAAAAGAATTCCAGGCATAACAACAATTTGGACTGGGTTGAAATATTTTAAAGCAATTAAAGAAGGTTGGGATTTACATAGAATTGTGTCCTCACGATAGGATAGCTATCGGGATTTGTTTCGGTTATCCTGCAAACGTAAAACTCAAAACCTGAACTCAAAAACAGAAAGAGTACCAAATAAAATAATCAGGCGTCAGTTATATTTCGTCACGAAGCATCGGGAACGCTCAGTATTACAATTGTAGTCAGGCGTCAGCAAAATCGTAAATCGTATGTCGTACATCATAAATATAGAAAACAATTTCACATTTCTTTGGTTACTCATTATATCATTCGTAATTTTGTAGAATAATTCTAAATAAGATGGAAACCCCCGAAAAAACAGTCGTATTAATTTATAGCGAAGCCACCCCAAACCCCGAGACCATGAAGTTTGTGGCCAACCGCATGATATTCCCATTGGACAGTGCAGATTTTCCCGATAAGCAAAGTGCCATTGACAAATCGCCCTTAGCAGCCAAGTTGTTTGAATTCAATTCAGTGGCTGGCGTGTTCATCATGAACAACTTTGTAACCATTACCAAAAAACCTGAGATTGATTGGGCTGATATTGTGCCTATTCTCAAAGAATATATAAAAGCGTGGTTAGAAGAAGGCCGCCCAGTAGTAACAAAAACAGAAACCGTTTTCGATGACAATGATTCTGATTCAGTACGCAAAATAAAAGAACTTTTAGAGAACCATGTAAAGCCAGCCGTTGAAATGGATGGTGGTGCCATTAGTTTCAAAAGTTTTGAGAATGGCATCGTAACCGTGGTAATGAAAGGCTCGTGCAGCGGGTGCCCCAGCAGCACCATGACACTGAAAGCAGGGATTGAAAATTTGCTAAAACGCATGGTGCCCGAGGTAGAAGAAGTAGTTGCAGAGGCAGCTTAAGTAGTTTCGCTTCCCCGCCTTGAAAGGCAGGGCAATAGAAATTATCTTAACTTCATATCGATGATGGCTTTCTATTGATTAAATATGCAGCGAATAACACCTCACCGTGTTATACATTTATAACCTAATTTTGCAAGGTTATAAAAAACCATTTTTTATTTAAGTATTATATCATTTAACCCAACAAAAATATGTGCGGAATTGTAGCATACATTGGCCCCAGAGAGGCTTATCCCATTTTAATAAAAGGCTTGAAACGCTTAGAGTACCGTGGTTATGACAGTGCCGGAATTGCATTGCTGGATGGTACACTTGAAGTATATAAGAAAGCAGGAAAGGTAGCAGATTTGGATGAAGCTTGCGAAGGTATTGATAAAACCGCCCACATTGGTATGGGCCACACACGTTGGGCTACACATGGCGAACCTAATGACAGAAATGCCCATCCGCATGAGAGCCAAAGTGGCGAGATGGCTATTATACACAATGGTATTATAGAAAACTACGCATCGCTAAAAGAAGCATTGATAAAAAGAGGCCACACCTTTAAAAGTGATACAGATACAGAAGTATTGGTACATTTGATTGAAGACATTAGGGACAATACAGGGGTGGGTTTTGAAGAGTCGGTTCGTATGGCATTGTCGCAGGTAGTGGGGGCTTATGCTATTGTTATTATATCTAAAACCAATCCTGAATATTTAATAGGTGCCCGCAAAGGAAGCCCCTTAGTGGTGGGCGTGGGCGATGGAGAATATTTTATGGCAAGCGATGCCACCCCTATAGTTGAGTATACCCGTAATGTAATATATTTGAATGATGGCGAAATTGCAGTTATAAGTGTTGATGGACTTACCGTAAAAACCATTGACAATGTAACCAAAACTCCCTATATACATGAGCTGGAAATAAATCTGGAGAATTTGGAAAAAGGAGGCTACGAGCATTTTATGTTAAAGGAAATATTTGAGCAGCCCAAATCCATACATGATAGTTTCCGTGGTCGCATACATAATAACAGTGCGATAGTAATGGCTGGAATAAACCAGTACGAAAACAAACTTAAAAATATAAAACGTATTATAATAGTGGGCTGTGGCACCAGTTGGCATGCGGGGTTGGTGGGAGAATATTTGTTTGAGGAGTTTGCCAGAATACCTGTTGAGGTGGAATACGCATCGGAGTTTCGCTACCGCAACCCGGTTATTAATGAAGATGATTTTGTGATAGCGATAAGCCAATCGGGCGAAACTGCCGACACACTTGCAGCCATTGGGCTGGCCAAAGAAAAAGGAGCTACCATTTTTGGAATTTGCAATGTGGTAGGTTCAAGCATACCCCGTGCTACTGATGCGGGAGCATACACCCATGCGGGCCCAGAGATTGGCGTAGCATCAACCAAAGCATTTACTGCCCAAGTAACGGCATTAATATTAATGAGCCTATCAATAGGGCATAAGAATGGGCATTTAAGCGACAAACGCCTTCGTGAGCTTTTGATTGAGCTGGAAACAATCCCCGATAAAGTGGAGAAAACACTGAAGGCCGATAAATACATTCAGGAGTTGGCTGCTATATATAAGGATGCCCGCAACTTTTTATATTTAGGCAGGGGTGTTGGTTTCCCTGTAGCATTAGAGGGGGCATTGAAACTAAAAGAGATAAGCTATATACATGCCGAAGGTTATCCGGCGGCTGAAATGAAACACGGCCCCATTGCTTTAATTGATGAGGAAATGCCAGTGGTAGTAATAGCTACGCAACGCAACCATTACGAAAAAGTGGTGAGCAATATACAAGAAGTAAAAGCACGCAAAGGAAAAATAATAGCTATAGTAACCGAAGGCGATACGGTAGTAAAAGGCATAGCAGATTATGTGATAGAGATACCCGATACCGAAGAAGCTTTTTTGCCACTTATTGCCACTATTCCATTGCAATTATTATCATACCACATAGCGGTAATGCGTGGCTGCAATGTGGACCAGCCAAGGAATTTGGCCAAGAGTGTAACGGTGGAGTAAGTTCTTATTGTATTATATAATCACTATAATATTAGTGATTGTGTCCTTCGTGCTCATCGTGCTCAGGGTTTCCTTTAATAACCTCAGCCTTTTCAGCAAAATATTCGGCAAAGCCTTTCATCTTTCGGGCCAGTTCTTCATTTTGTGTAGCTGTTTGGTAGGTATCTGCCATGGTCATTAAAGTTTGAAAAAAGAAAAAGTTCATTTCATCAATTTTCATATCCTTGGTCCACAGGTCTATCCTTAAGGCGTTTTGTTCTTTCGAGTCCCATATAGAAAGCATCACTGCTTGGTTCTCTTGCCATTGGTTGTCAGATGCATCAGATGCACGCCACTCCATTTTGCTGGGAGTATTGTTTTCATCCAAGTGAATTAGGAAATTGATTTCAGAAATTTTGTTGGCCATAATGCTGCAAAGTTAAGTTGGCTTTATATATTATAACAAAAATATATTATAGTTATTTAGAAATAATAAAGGCCTGCCTTTATGGGCAAGCCTTCATCATATATTTTATAGGTTAATATTATTTTGCAAATAGTAATTTGCCGGCAAATTGGGGATTGTCTTTTTGTGTGGCATTATAATAGTATAAGCCATCGTTTCCTTTTACCAAAAGGTTATTGGTATAATATATAATATCATAAACTGGTGTAGTGGAGATATCCCTTATTTTGCTAAGTTTGGCGTTTTGGAATTTATATAAACGAAGCCCGGCATCGCCGTCGCATATATATATATTGCCACTGCTTACTGCAAGCCCGTAAGGGCCTGTAAGCGTTTGGTTCGCAAGTTCGCGTGGAGCATAGATATTGGTAATATCTACCACACTCAATTCGTTAAAACCTGAGCCATTGTGTCTGCGTGTGGTTACAAATGCATTGCTGCCTTCTACCACCACAGGGTCTTTGCTACGCACATGCTGAAAAGTACCCGCCTGTTTGGGATTTTCGAGGTTGCTACAATCATATATTGACATTCCAGTTTCGCTGCCCATGAACAGGTTTCCGTTAGCAGCTTGTATTGTTTCTATATTGGCATTGTTCAAATTTATTTTGGTTTTTAAGCCAGCAGTTTGGTGGAATACATATAATTGGTGATTAACCAAAGAATATATATAATTACCAATAGTTGCACTGCGACTAAAACTGCTACTGATAGCTTGTGGACCTTCGTTTTTCATCGCTGTTCCACCTGTTGTTGTCGAATTGTTGCTGGATGAGCTTTGAGTCATAAAGGTTTGAGCTTGTCCAGATTTATTTCTTTGTACAATTCTGTTATTTTGCAATTGAGAACAATCAACATTGATGGATGTGTCCTTTTCGGCCCAGCCGACTATTGCTCCTTTTATCGGATCATCTGCAAAACCGCCTTCGTATTGATGCATAGGGTAAACATCTTTATCGCGTTTTACCAGCGTGGCTTGCAAGGGTGAACTTGCGTCGATGGAGAGCAAATCGGAGTAGCTATCGGCAAAAAGGGTATTTCCTTTCACACTAAGTTGACGGCAGCCAGGCATAGTGATAAACGCAAGCACCACAGGTTGGCCCACATTGGCATTGTCGATTACATGTACACCTTTATCCACCTCTACCAAATATAGTCGGTCGCCCATCACTACCATGTTGCCAATATTTTTGAGCAGTTGCGGTTGGGTGCTGCCGAATGCGTTTCGAATTTCGCCCCAGCTTTTGTATATGGGTGTATAAATCCTAAAAGTGGAATTAACCGTACAGGTTTTGCTGCAACCCCAAAAACCAAGGGCGGCAATAGTGAATAATATGATACTTAATTTTTTCATGGTATTGTATATTAATTATAATTTGATTCCTATGTTTAGTTCTGCACCTATTTGTAATAGTTTATAATTTCCACTACGATTTGTATTGAGCATTTGATACTTTAAGGTGGGGCCAAAAGCCATGTTTAGGTTTTTAGTTTCTTTGGTGAGTTTGGCATTTAAGAGCACAATCCCATTAATAGACCTGCCATAATTTATTGTATGGTAACCACCATCGTTTGAGTAAGATGGCAGTTTGCATTGCACAGCCACACCAGTACCTATAGTATAACCCCAATTCTTTTTAAAGGAGCCATTATAATTTATGCTTAATGGGATTTCAGCTACCCAAAAACTATTGGTATATTTATATAGATTGTTTTTTCTTTCTTGTGGGGTATGTGAATTCATAGAAGAAAAATAATAAGAAACGCCAGCTTTATATATATTAACTCCAGAACTCAGCGTCCATTTAGGGGACACTTTGTATTCGATAGTGCTGCCGATTTGCAGTGTGTGCAAGGGTAAAAGTGTAATATCGGTATTAGCTGCTCCTGGGTTGGAACTTCTTGCTTTATTAATAAAATAACCAATACTGTAGCCAAGTTGCCATTTGCTTTTATGAGGTTTCTTATAGGGTTTTATAATAGGTTTATACTGTGGTATAGGCTCAATATTGTTTGTGGCAGAAACGAATTGCACTGTTGGATATTGTTTGATTGGCGAAAGCAGTTCAGGGCTGTTATTTGCGTATAGTTCCGCTATTATGTTGTTGGTATTAATTAATTGAAATGGTTTAGGTTGTTTGCTATTATAAATTGATGACAGCAGAGCCGGGGTATGTGTATTATTAGTTGCTTCTTCTACTTGGTCGGCTGAGTTGTTAGTAAAGATTTCCCGCCCTTTAAGTTGATGCAAAGTATTTGCTATAGTAGCATCGGATTTATTATTAAAGTAAAGAGCCGATAATGTGCAGATTAAGGTAAAAGCGACAAAAACACTGCCTTGTATTATTCTACGTTTGCGTTCTATCTTGTCAAAGTGGGAGGCAATACCTTTCCATACCTTTTGGTTTGGTTTAAACTCGTTACGCCCCGAGGCGTTGTGAAGCATATCATCGAAATTATCTGGCCTTTTGGCTTGCATGGTCTTTGGCTTGTTTAGGATTGTTCTTTGGGTTTCCGATTAAGGGTTTTAGTTCGATGTTTATTTTATCCCAGTCTATTCCTTTAGGGGTAACATCAAGGTTTTCGCCCAATTGTTTGAGCATTTGGTCAAATATATCACGTTCTTCTACTGTGGTTTGGGTTTGCATCATTGTATTTTTTTTAAAAAACAATTTTACCGTTATTGTTTGTGGTTGCAATTCTACCTTTTGCAGTAAGCAGTCTAGCCAAAAGCATACGAGCCCTGGTATATTGCGACCGAGAAGTACTTTCGTTGATTCCCAACATTTCGCCAATTTCTTTATGTGAGTAACCTTCGATGGAGTATAAATTAATTACAGTGCGGTACCCATCGGGTAAAGCTTTTAGGGTCTCAAAAATATCTTTCGCATGCAGTTGTGCGTCAGTTTCAACACCTTCTGTTATATAATATTCAACGGCCTCAAGTTCTAGTTGCTCTTTTAGTCGGCGGTTTTTGTGCAAGTGGTTTAAAGCCATGTTTACCATAAGCTTGCGTAGCCATGCTTCAAATGACCCATCGTAGCGGTACTGGTGGATATTGGAAAAAGCCCTGATGAAAGCATCTTGCAGAACGTCCTCAGCATCTTCAATAGTCCGCAAATAGCGGAAACAAATGCCCAGCATCTTACTGCAATAGTGCTCGTAAATTGCCTTTTGAGCCTGCCGGTCTCCGTCGAGGCAGCGGGCTATGGTCTCTTTTTCATTTACCATAAATGGTTGTTTTGTTTTGAGTTATAGTATCTAGTGACAATCGGATATGCAAATATGCTGCATAAAATCCAAATAAAATAGTAAAATGTTTAATCCACCAATTTGTATTGTAGCAACTAGGGAATCTTGATAAGTATGCTTTTCGGGTCAAATACCTGCCCCGAAACCAGACGGACTTTGTTTCTCTTATCTACTTCAATAACCGCTCCACAATTACAGTCAAACCCATTCTCAGAAATGCCCATGACGGCTTTCCCATTTTTAAATGGATCCCCTTTGAAATAACACCCCATATATAAGTTGGTGAGCTTGAATGGAAGTTTAATTACCCAATTGCCAGCAGTGTCAATATATCCCACGGTATTATAAAAAGTATCCGTATTTGATTTATCCCCATAATATTCCAGAATAGCAGCAAAGGCAAGCCCTTCGCTAAAGGTATCAACTACAGTATACTTATCAAATTTTTTATTTGTTTGGGATGTTGCAGGGCAAAAAATAAATATGAATATTACTAAAATGAAGGAGCGAAAAATATGTATCTTTATCATCTTTATATATAAATTATATCAGCAAATATAAGTACTTTTTTTGGGGGGATATAGCGATTAACTTTTATAGTATTCGGTATTGGCTTATTTTTGCATAAATATTTTGGTAAAAATTGCAAACATAGAGTTGGGGGAATTCCCATTGTTATTGGCTCCCATGGAAGATGTGAGTGACCCACCGTTCCGCTATGTGTGCAAACAGCATGGGGCCGATTTGATGTACACTGAATTTATCAGCAGTGAAGGCTTGATTCGCAATGCGGCCAAGAGCACCCACAAACTTGATATATTTGAATATGAAAGACCGATTGGTATACAATTGTTCGGTTCTGATGTGGACACCATGCGTGAGTGTGCCATTATAGCTTCCCAAGCCAATCCAGATTTAGTGGACATCAATTATGGATGCCCCGTAAAAAATGTAGCTTGCAAAGGTGCTGGTGCTGCATTGCTGCGTGATATTCCTAAAATGGTAGAAATGACTTCGGCCATGGTGAAAGCAACCCATTTGCCAGTAACCGTAAAAACCCGTTTGGGCTGGGATGACAGTACAAAAAACATAGAAGAAGTAGCAGAACGCCTGCAGGATATAGGCATACAAGCACTTACCATACACGGCCGCACCAGGGTACAGATGTATAAAGGTGCTGCCAATTGGGAACTGATAGCCCGCATAAAAAACAATCCACGAATTCGTATTCCTATATTTGGCAATGGCGATATTGATACACCCCAAAAAGCACTGGAATATAAAAACACCTATGGCGTTGATGGTATCATGATTGGGAGGGCAAGCATAGGAAATCCCTGGATATTTAATCAGATAAAAACATATATAAAAACAGGAGTTATTCCTGAACCACCCGGCATTTCCGAACGTGTAGCAACATGCCGAACCCACCTTGAATTTTCTATCAGGTGGAAAGGGCCCTGGGAAGGAATTGTAGAAATGAGACGACACTATGGGCCTTATTTCAAAGGTTTGGAAAATTTCAAACCCTTCCGTAACCGCTTGGTAGAAGCAAAGGACAACGATTCCGTATTGTATATATTGGATGAGGTGTTGGTGTATTATGAAGGGGTGGAAGCATAACATTAATTTAAAAAGTGAATAAAGTGTATATTTTTTGTGGTTAAAAACAATTGACTCCCCTTGCTGATAGCGTATATTTTTGCGGGCTTAAAATTATATGGCCGACGAAGAATTATATTATAGACTTGCTCTCACCTCTGTTCCCAATGTGGGTGCTATACTTGGCAAAACCTTATTTAGTTATTTTGGCTCAGCCAAAGATATTTTTAAAGCCTCTCAGAAGCAATTGGAACGAGTACCTAATATCGGTGAAGTAACAGCCGCATCTATAGTAAATTTTGATAATTATGCATGGGTAGATGAAGAACTTGCTTTTGCTGAAAAGCATAAAATACAGATGATATTTTATACTGATGAACATTACCCATCACGTTTAAAAAAGTACGATCAATCACCTTTGCTGCTATATTATAAAGGTACAGATTGCTTGAATAGTAATTTTACTGTAGGTATTGTTGGCACACGCGATGCCACAGAGTATGGTAAAAGATTTACAGAAAAGTTAATGGTAGAATTGCAACCTTTTGGTTGTACTATAATAAGTGGGCTTGCTTATGGAATTGATATAGCGGCACACAAAGCTGCAATTAAAAATGGCTTGCCCACTATTGGTGTATTGGGCAATGGATTAAAAACTATATATCCTTCCATGCATAAAAGCATTGCTGCAAAAATGATAGAACACGGAGGTATCCTTACCGAATACCCCAAAGATGAAATCCCTGACCGCAATAATTTCCCTGAGCGAAATAGAATAGTAGCGGCCTTGAGCGATGCATTGGTAGTGGTGGAAAGTGGAGAAGGAGGTGGCAGTATGATAACCGTAGAGTATGCTAGTGAATATAAAAAACCGGTGTTTGCAGTACCTGGTTTGTTCGATAGTAAATATTCAGTTGGATGCAATTCATTAATAAAAAATGGGCATGCTATGCTTATTGATGGTGCAGCAGATATTGCTAATTATTTAAAATGGGGATTAGAAAATGGCAAAGCAAAAACCCAAGCAAATTTGTTTGAAAATTTGCTGCCACACGAACTAAGCATTGTACAATTATTAGACGAGCACAAAAAACTACATATAGATCAATTAGCCTCATTGCTCGAAATGCAATCGCATACCTTCACTTTTACTTTGCTCGATTTGGAAATGAAATCATTGGTGCGGGCTATGCCGGGCAAGTATTATGAGCTGTGTTGATGTATTATATATTTACTTTACCAAAGTAAGTTTACCTTTAACAGTCATATAGTTTAGTTTGCCTATTTCAACAACTCCTTTGCTTAATAAATCTGCAAGGTTGTTATAATCTTTTTCCGCCGTATGTATAGAACCGTTTGTTGCTTGGGCAATCTTTATATAATCAAACAATACCTTGCGGTTAATTACGCCACACACGATAACGTGTACAGGTTTTTTTACCAAAGATAGTAATTGCATATCCCTTACCCTGGCAAAGTTATCTGCTATCAATATAATATCAGTGGCTGATTTAAACTGGTCTTGGGCCTTTAGTATAGCTTCAATATCCCCTTCGGGAACCTGCCCTCCACTTCCTTTTTGCATAGCTAAGAAAGCCATTTGTTCCACTTTGTTTATTGAATCGCTTTCTATACAATATATACCACCAGTTTTACCTACTGGGCCATCTGGATGGTCATCGCCGTCATTAAAAAAAACAAATTTATTTATTTTACCACGATCTACCTGCATGCGTCGCCATACAAACATTTGCGTGGTAAAGGTGTACATGCTTCCTGTTACATCTTCAACCACTACCATATTGCTCCATGTTTTGTTGCGGTCAAATATCATGGGCAGTGAACTGTCTCGCAACCCCGCCATTGTATAATTAAACTTACCTATGTGATAATCGTTGCGTACCAATATGGTGTCTTTTACATATCTCGTTTTAACATCATACTCGGCCTCTCTTTCTTTATTGCCCGGGGTTTTAAACATCACACCTACTTTGTAAAGTATATTTGTATTGGGGTAAAATTTTCCTGAATAAGTAGTATCGTACATTTTCCGCTTGATTACTTTTTTACGATAGGGGATATATTTTTCATCAACCTTTTCGGTACCTCTGGCAATTGATTTTAGTATAAAATCTACTTCACTACTTGCTCCTATTATATCTCGGATACTGTCACTGATAAAATATTTGGCAGAAATTTCAGAAGGCGGGGTGAGGTAAAACACAAAACCATGATACAATAATTTGCTGCTGCTTTCGTCGGGGCAATTTTGTTGTTCTATAATATTCCATTCCGCTGTAGTATTATCAAACACTTCGGGAAGAATAGTATATAGCTTTTTCAGTCTTTGTGTGTTCAGTTTTTTTTGGTCAAAGCTGTCGTTGAGTTTGTATCGGGTATATATCAAATCTATGCGGTTGATAATGCCATTGCGTATAGCGGCAATATTTTTTCTAAAGTTGCTATCCGTTTCTGCCCTGGCAAACGACATGGGAATTTTTACGATATCCCCCGGGCTATATCTATATACTGCCATTTTAACCACAGGTGTTTGCTCTATCAAATATTTAAAACTCACCACCTGTGCTTGTAACGCATTTACACATAAGCACAACAAGCAACCTAATTTGACTGAGGCGTATAATAGTCGCATTGCTTTACTTAACGTATTAATCCCATCTTTATTGTGCATGTTGCTGTGCATTGGGTTTTAAAATGATATAATTAACTTCCTTCCCCGTTAGCTCCAGTGCGGCTTTGCATCTTTCAATATTGGTATCAGTAATAATTACTTGGCCTTGGTAATTATTGGCCGCCATTTGCAGAAAAGCCATACTGCGGTTATTGTCCAACTTTTCAAATATATCATCGAGCAACAACATCGGATATATATTTAGATGCGAATGTATATAATAACATACCGCCATTTTTAAAGCTATAATAAATGTTTTTTGTTGCCCCTGCGATGCATGTGTTTTTACTGGGAAATTGTTTAATGAAAATTCCAAATCATCTTTGTGTACGCCTACAGATGTTCGTTGTAATATCTTGTCTTTCTCAAGAGATTTCTGTAGCAAAGTGCCAAGTTTTCCTTGTTGTAAGTTACTATTATATATAATACCAGCCTCTTCACTTCCCCCACTTATAGTTTGGTAACTATCTATTACAAATGTAACAAATTCTTTTATAAATGCGGTACGTTTATTATATATATATTCTGCCGCAGGTATCATTACTTTGTCCAGACTCTCCATCTGTTCTTCATCAAGTGTATGCGAAGCATCACTTGCCGTCTGCTTCAGCAAACGGTTACGCTGCTCCAATGCTTTATTATATAAATTCAGATTGCTCAAATACAGCTTGTCCAATTGACACAGGGCCATATCCATAAATCGGCGGCGTTCGCTGCTCCCTTCTTGCAGCAACCATATATCTTGCGGGGCTATCAATACCAATGGCAACATACCAATATGGCTCCCCAGTCTGCCCACAGCATTGTTGTTTACTTTAAATGTTTTGCGGCCTGGTTGTTTTAATAAGACTTGCACCGTCTGCTCAAAACCATTGTTATCATACACGCCATCCAATAGCATGGAATCATTCCCATCTCTCACAAGCTGGTGGTCTTGGTGTATCAAAAAGCTTTTGGTAAAACTAAGGAAATGTAAAGCATCCAATATATTAGTTTTGCCCGAGCCATTGGCCCCGGTAATACAGTTCACACCCTCGCTAAAATCAAGTACAAGTTCTGTATGGTTTTTAAAATTGCGGAGGGTGAGATTTTTTAGGTGCATGTGGGTGATTTGGGCAGTGGGATTTAGGATTTAGGGTTTGTTCACCACTGCAATTTTAACTCAGTCCCCATATACTTCACTTAAAACTACCAAAGGTATAGCCTGCCCTTACGAATGGAAGGGTGCAACCCAAGGCTTCATTGTTCGTAATGCCCACGCAACGAAGCCTTAGCTGTTAGCAGTAGTGCTTTCTCCAGTCAATGCTACTGCCCAACGAGTTTGGTCTTACTGTCTGCGAGTTGTTGTTTGATATATGCTTTCAACTCATCAAAAGTCATATTTTGAGTGTCAGAGCTTATTTTATCTCTGATGTCTCTCATCATTTTTACAGCGTCAAACTGTTTTTCTTTTTTAGTCGTTTCCATAATTTACAAGGTCTTTAGGGCTTCTGATTTCTATGATTAAATAACCAAGTCGCATATTTACAGAGTTGTAGCCTTTAATTCTGTCAAGGTTTACGATATGTTTAAAATTCCAACTTACTAAAACGTCCACTTTGTGTATGGTTGCTAAAGCAATGTGTCGGCAGTCTTCCAAACTTGTTTTGCCAACCACTTTTTCGCTGATATATGTGTCTGCCAACTTTATAGCTTCTTCGGTCAATTCTACACGCTGAAATTTGTCAGCCGGATAGTTGTGTAAAAGCTGGCGAACTTGTTGTGGTGCGTTTAATAATTCAAGGTCAAGCAGGTCAGAAACCACAAAGATTATTTCATTTTTGTCGAGCCTGTCAAACAGCTTAATTGTAGCCTCTTTAAACTCTTCGTCAAAGTAACCGCCAACTACCGAAGTGTCTATATAAATTCGTTGTTTCATTTGCCAAAGGTACAAAAAAAATTCGGGTCTGTCGTCTGCAATTTAATTTTACGGTGTCGTCTTAGCAGTTCTGACTAACGTAAAGAATCACGATTAAAAATCAAGTAGTTGCAATTCCAATATCTTCATTAGTGAGTGCAAATTTATGGATTTGTTTTTTGATTTG
>JAYVCI010000117.1:0-2418 GCA_043750035.1 Chitinophagaceae bacterium | reverse complement strand
GCCTTTGCCTTGTTTCTCCTAGTTGGTGCAAATATATAAAGAACTAAACTTGAAAGCAAATCACAACAAATTCCCCTACATGGGTGTTGCTTGTAATGTTGGTGCAAATATATAAAGAACTAAACTTGAAAGCAAATCACAACTATAACAGACAATGATACCGTGTCAAGAATGTTGGTGCAAATATATAAAGAACTAAACTTGAAAGCAAATCACAACTTTAGTTATGACTATAGCACCAAAGGAGAAGTTGGTGCAAATATATAAAGAACTAAACTTGAAAGCAAATCACAACTGGAAGTGGCTACAAGTTGCAACTGAAAAGGTTGGTGCAAATATATAAAGAACTAAACTTGAAAGCAAATCACAACTGCTTGGTTGTGGTCAAATCTATATACAGAGTTGGTGCAAATATATAAAGAACTAAACTTGAAAGCAAATCACAACTTTACAAATTTCACCTGTTTATCAGGGGTCGTTGGTGCAAATATATAAAGAACTAAACTTGAAAGCAAATCACAACTGATGTGGTGCATCATTCAACTACTACTAAGTTGGTGCAAATATATAAAGAACTAAACTTGAAAGCAAATCACAACCCTCATCTAGTGCCGCAAGTTTCGCATTGCGTTGGTGCAAATATATAAAGAACTAAACTTGAAAGCAAATCACAACTTACTTTCCAGTCACCCATAGCCCATAGTTGTTGGTGCAAATATATAAAGAACTAAACTTGAAAGCAAATCACAACTGTTTTTGTGTGTTTGATTTCCGGGCAATTGTTGGTGCAAATATATAAAGAACTAAACTTGAAAGCAAATCACAACAGCCGCAACGGTTGCAGAGTAGTCGGGGACGTTGGTGCAAATATATAAAGAACTAAACTTGAAAGCAAATCACAACTTGTTTTAGTTTGCCCCCATACTGTTGCAGTTGGTGCAAATATATAAAGAACTAAACTTGAAAGCAAATCACAACTTATAATGAATAACATGATATTCGATAATAGTTGGTGCAAATATATAAAGAACTAAACTTGAAAGCAAATCACAACTGTGGTGAACTGCTTTATCTCAAATCCTTTGTTGGTGCAAATATATAAAGAACTAAACTTGAAAGCAAATCACAACACCTTTATCCAGTTCTGACCTATTGCCATTGTTGGTGCAAATATATAAAGAACTAAACTTGAAAGCAAATCACAACTACAAGCTCAACTGTTATAAGAACCATACCGTTGGTGCAAATATATAAAGAACTAAACTTGAAAGCAAATCACAACTGCTGCCTCGGTTAGTTTATCTGTCCCCGCGTTGGTGCAAATATATAAAGAACTAAACTTGAAAGCAAATCACAACGAATATTGTGGTGCATATAACCCATGCTGGTTGGTGCAAATATATAAAGAACTAAACTTGAAAGCAAATCACAACATGATTTCTGTTCGTTCCATTTTGTTGTTTGTTGGTGCAAATATATAAAGAACTAAACTTGAAAGCAAATCACAACTGCAACTGGGTGGAGGTTCACCCAAGCAAAGTTGGTGCAAATATATAAAGAACTAAACTTGAAAGCAAATCACAACTGTATCATCATAATGTATCTTTATGGGTTTGTTGGTGCAAATATATAAAGAACTAAACTTGAAAGCAAATCACAACAGTGACCCAATTGCATCTATTTTTACATCTGTTGGTGCAAATATATAAAGAACTAAACTTGAAAGCAAATCACAACCGTAATCGTTGCCCATAACATATTCTTCTAGTTGGTGCAAATATATAAAGAACTAAACTTGAAAGCAAATCACAACTTGGGAGGTAAGTCGCCAAACGTGGGAGAGTTGGTGCAAATATATAAAGAACTAAACTTGAAAGCAAATCACAACTGGAATCTACTCTAAAGCAGTAAACACTTCGTTGGTGCAAATATATAAAGAACTAAACTTGAAAGCAAATCACAACCAGGTGGTATGAGTGATGCCGAAAAAGATAGTTGGTGCAAATATATAAAGAACTAAACTTGAAAGCAAATCACAACGCAGTATTCGATGGTGCAGCCCCACAGGTAGTTGGTGCAAATATATAAAGAACTAAACTTGAAAGCAAATCACAACCACTTGCGATGGCAATGGTTTTGCTTTTGGTTGGTGCAAATATATAAAGAACTAAACTTGAAAGCAAATCACAACATTCACAGCGGCCGATACAGCCGATGTTTTGTTGGTGCAAATATATAAAGAACTAAACTTGAAAGCAAATCACAACTATACCCTTTCAATAGAATAGCACTTACCGTTGGTGCAAATATATAAAGAACTAAACTTGAAAGCAAATCACAACTAGGTTGTAAAAGTTCTTGCAGCTCAATCAGTTGGTGCAAATATATAAAGAACTAAACTTGAAAGCAAATCACAAC
>JAYVCI010000116.1:0-41270 GCA_043750035.1 Chitinophagaceae bacterium | reverse complement strand
GACAATGTTCTCCCACTACCAAAAACCGAGTACGTTTATTGTGGATTTATGTAATGTTAATTTTTCGGTTTAATATAATTGCTTAATGGCATGGGTAATCATTGTATCATTTCTTTCTAAACATTCTGACAAAAGTAGTTTAAGCAATTTTCTGTTTTCGCCCAATCCTTCATAGCATTTAGCATATAAAAAATCGTATTCTTCCTTTTGTCGATGGTATCCAGTACCACAACTATATGATGTTTTATATTTATTAACAGCTAGTTCTAAATAAGATAATGCTTTAGAAAATTCCTTCTTCTCAATATAGATTTTTGTTAAATATAATGCCACTTCATTTTTATAATGTGATGTAACACTACCATAGCCATAAATATTTGTTGAGGTATCTCCAGGAACGTCCGAACCATTATAATAAGTGGAGCAATAATGTTTTTCATTCGAACTTATTATCTTTAAAAACATCTTTTCTGCTTGGTTTATCTTTTCAAGATTCCAAAATGAACAGGCTAACTGGTAATATTTTTGATAGTTTTTGCCATCAGGTTCTTTATCTATTAAGTATTTTAATTTGTTTTCATTCTTCTTATCGTTTTCATCAGAATGATGATATATACAGTTGAACATTGGATTATAAGTAAAAGTTGAACCTGTTAAACTTAAAACTGGCAATGAATCTTTTCCAAATACATCACTGTAGCTCTGGGAAAAAGACTTTTTCGAAAATATTGCGGTAAGGAGAAAAAAGACAATATGAATATGTTTTTTATACATTTTTCGTTATATAATCTCATCCAACAAATCACTCATCTGCTTTGTGATTTTATCAGCATGATACTGTTCTATATTTTCAAATTTGAACTGTTGCGAATCATTCATATAATCATCAAACATATATTTAATGGCATTATAGGCTTCGTCCATATTATTGAATTCTGCGGTGAGCCCAGCTTTGCATTCTTTTACAATATTGGGCACATCAGCAGTATGCGGGCCTATTACCAATACAGGGCGTTTGCATGCCAAGTATTCAAATATTTTTGCAGGGATTCTGCCGTTTACATTTTCCGCCCTGTTAAGCGTTAACAATAATATATCTGAATTTCCCATACGTTGCAAAGCATCGGTGCGGTTGAGGAATCCGAGATTATTCAAATTGTTTTTGAGTCCGTTTTTTTCAATTGCATTTATAATAGATATATCAATACTGCCTGCCAATTGTATTTCTAGTTTATTGGCAAATTCTGCATTCTCTTTGGCAAATTTTCCCATAGCTTCCCATAGTTCTGTTGGGTTACGGTCACTGCCAAAAGTTCCAAAATGACTCAATATAAATTTATCAGATTTATGATAAGGTTTCAAATCCGAAAAATCTTCTGGATCAAACCCCCAGGGTATATATTCAACAGGTCGCTGTGCAAGTTCTGCCAAATCTTTGGTCCATGAACGGCTTACAATTACTACTTTGTCTGCATGTTTTAATACTTCTGCTTCTTGCCTGATATGTAATTCTTCCGCACGTTTGGTGAGTTTGAATTTATGGAAATAATCTACTTGTGTCCAAGGGTCTTGGAAATCGGCAATCCAGGGAATGTCAAAATGTTTTTTTAATGCCAGTGCGATTAAGTGTGTTGAATGTGGGGGCCCATGTGAAATAATCGCATCGATTTCGTTTTGTTCTATATATTTTTTCAAAAACGCAACAGAAGGTTTTATCCAAAATTTTCTGGCATCGGGAACAAAGAAATTCCCTCTTACCCAAATGCCCAACTGCTTGGTCCAAGGCTCTTTTCCATCGCTTACAGCAAATACATCTTTTACCACTTCTTTGCGTTTGTTGCCTGTTATTACATTAAAAACAGCATAAGGCTCAAATATATTTTTCTTTAAAATAGTTATATCTTTTGGTAATTTATGATCAGCTTTATAGTCGAATAAAGGATAAGCTGCATTTTGTGGAGCATATATAGTAGCATCCCAACCGCATTGTTTAAAATATTTGGCAAACTTCAAACTCCGCAGTGGGCCTATGCCTCCGCAAGGTTCCCAGTAGTAAGTGATATATAATACTTTTTTCAATTGTTAAAAAATAATTTACGGTACCAATGATATAGTTTTGTGTTATTTATTTTGCTCAACAGCCAAACTTTTGTCCATAAAAAAGGATGGCGAATCATTCTTAATATATATATATAAGTGGGGAAATAAGTTTTTGCAATTTGGTTATTTTCTATCATATTCCTAAACCGCTGCTTGTGGCTCATACCAACAGTTTCATACGATGCCACAGTTTGTGGAATATATAATGATTTATCCCAATTTTTAAAATAGTTGACAAACCATTCTTGGTCGGCGAGAATTTTATAGTTGAGTTTATATAATCCCAGTTTATTAAATAGTTCTCTTTTAATAAATGCAGCTTGGTGACAAAGAGCAATGGAGAAATAATAATCTTTAAATTCTACTTTTCTGCCCTGCACAAAATCAACACCGCTGGGGTGGTTTTTAAAAAACACATCGCCATAAATCATATCATATTTCCCGGTTTGGATATGCCCATCAATTAGCGAAAGTATAGTTGAATTAAACAAGCAATCGCCCGCATTTAAAAAATAAACGAACGCACCTTCGGCTCTTTCAATACCTTTATTCATGGCATCATAAATCCCCTGGTCTTTTTCTGAAATAAATTTTACATGGGGGAATTTCTTCACAATGTCAACCGTGCCGTCCTGTGAACCGCCATCAATCACCCAATGTTCAAACCCTTTGAAGGTTTGATTGGCAGCACTCTGAAGCGTTTCGGCCAATATCTTTTCAGCATTGTAGGTTACGGTAATAAGTGTGATGGATGGAGTCATATATGAAAGCACAAAAATCTACTAAAAAATCTACAAATTACTCAAATCAAGAGATAGAAAACATGCTGTATGATAACTAATTCATTGTCTATCTCTTAGATTTGTGAACCCCGAAAGCATTTGGCTTTTTGTAAATAATTATTTCAAATGCGTGGTTCGGGGAAAATAAAATTTCTTTTTAGGCGATTATCATGGAAATTTGCCGAACAGATGGAGAAAATTAATATTGCAATAATCGGCAGCGGAAGTTACAGTACAGGGATAGTTAAAATACTGTCGGACAACAAACAGGCGGGCGTTGGCAATATTGGCGAAATACATTGGTACATTCGCAGGGCAGAAGCTTTGGAGCATATCAACAAGTTTAAGCACAATCCCAATTATCTAAGTTCTGTCGAGCTTCACACAGATGGTCTAATACTGAGCAGCGACTTGAAAGCATGCATCGCACCAGCCGATTGGGTATTGATTGGTGTTCCCTCAGCATTTGTGAATACCGTTTTAAAATATTTGGAGCCTGCAGATTTGGCCAATAAAAAAATAATCACCGTGGTGAAAGGATTGGTTCCCGAAACCAATGAAATTATTGCCGATTATTTATACAACAAATTTGAGGTTCCTTATGAAAATATATGTATGATAACCGGCCCCAGCCATGCCGAAGAAATTGCTTTAGAAAAACTCACCTATCTCACCTTTGCCGCTTCGCCAGTGGATTTGGCAATGACCATGAGTCAAACTTTTTCGAATCATTATATAAATACAACCATCACCAACGATTTGAAAGGAGCAGAATATGCAGCAGTATTAAAAAATGTGTTTGCCTTGGCTGCGGGTATTTATCATGGTTTGGGCTATGGCGATAATTTCCATGCGTTTTTTATTACCAATGCTTTAAAAGAAATGAAAAAATTTGTGTCCAAAGTATCTCCCATGGAGCGTGATATAGAAGACGCTGCCTATCTGGGCGACTTGTTGGCTACGGGCTATAGCAGTTTCAGCAGAAATAGAATGTTTGGAAATTTGATTGGGAAAGGATATACCGTAACTGCCGCAAAAGCAGAAATGAATATGATAGCCGAAGGATATTATGCAACAGGTTGTATGTTTGAAATTAACAAAATACACCAAGTAGATTTACCCATATTGGATGCCGTTTATGAAGTATTATATAAACATGCCGACACCGCTGAGACGATGAAAAAACTTACAGAACGCCTTTACTGATGCAGGTAGAGCTGATACAAACATTTTCGGGCCACAAGCAAAGTATCTATGCTTTGGAGACACATGGGCAGAATTTTTATACTGGCGGAGGCGAAGGCTATGTAGTAGCATGGGACATACAAAAAGGAGATATAGGAGAAGTAATCGCACAAACAAATGCACCTATATATTGTATTTGTATATATCCTGAAAAGCAATTGATGTTTATTGGAACCGCTCATGGCAATATCCATGTGATTGACCTAAATGAAAATAAAGAAATTAATTTTATTGTGCTGGAGAATAAAGGAATTTTCAGTATCAAAATAATAGCCGACAAATTATATATAACTGGCGGTGATGGTATATTGTATGTTTTAGCACTTTTTGATTATCATATTATACAAAAGATACTGGTTTCCAGTAAAAGTCTTAGGGGGATAGATATATTTGAAAATTTGTTAGCAATAGGTACTGGTGAGGGATGGGTAAAAATATTGGATATGGAAAGCGGAACAGTTATTCATGAATTTAAAGAGCAAGAGCAAACAGTTTTTGCAGTTAAATTTTCGCCCGATGGAAAATATATATATTGTGGTGGACGAGATGCTTTATTGGTGTGTTATGATTTAGAAAAAAAGCAGACGGTAACAAAAATTCCTGCACACACTTTGCATATACATGCTATTGAATCTTCACCCGATGGCAGTTTATTGGCTACTTCATCTATGGATAAAAGTATAAAAATATGGAGCAGGGAAACCTTGGATTTATTAAAGGTAATTGACGCACCCAAATATGGACTGCATCGCTCTTCCGTTAACAAAATCAGGTGGTGTACACAGGAACAAATTTTGAGTATAAGCGATGATAAAACAGCAGCATTATGGCAAATAGAAAACTAAACACCTTTCCGTCATTGCGAGGAGGCCACCGACGAAGCAATCTCCTGAAGAGGAAAATTAAATATATAAAAGTTATATTATTTGTGCTTTTATTATCACCCAAACTATATGGCCAAGACACCAGAATAATAACTATGGTGAGCGATAAAGTACAAAATGAAAAAGCCGCTAAGGTTAAATATTCCTCAGCCAAAAAAAATAAGAACCCTGTACAATTACTATTCTCGGGATTATTTTTATCCTACAAACATTTTATCTCATCACAAGATGGAAACCGGTGCAATTTTTATCCTACTTGTTCAGAATATGGAATGATGAGTGTGAAAAAGCATTTTTTTGTGATTGGGTTGTTTGATACTTTTGACAGACTTACACGCTGCAATGGCAACCACGATGCCTATGAATATGACGAAGAAAAAGATTATTATATAGATTTGCCTTGAGAACACTATATGTACTTTTTTCATTGTTATGTGTGAATATAATTTCAGCACAGAATATATTTGACGTAAACAGCTCACGCAAATATGGCAATTATTTGCAAAGCAAGTCTGAATATAAAGAAGCAAATACAGAATATATTAATTGTCTCAATGCTAATCCCAATAACGACACACTAAAAGAATTAATTGCGGCTAATTATCTTAGATTGAAAAAATATGAAAACGGTTTGTATATGTGCAAAACGATTTCACCCCAATACTATTCTAAAAATATCAGTCTGCTTTTTTTGAACCATTGCCGCCGTGCAAACCAGTACCAGCAAGCAGATTCGTTTATCAAGGCAAAGTATCCCCAAAATGATTCTTTGCAACGGATATGGAATATGGAGTATAAAATTAATGAAATGGATTATACCCATTATTATAAGTGGTTAAAGCAGCATAAATATATATATAGTGAATCGCCACTTACTGAAAATTATTATAGTTCGGTAATGTTGGCCCATCCCAAAAGCCCTTTAAAAGCGGCACTTTTATCTACTGTTATTCCCGGGGCAGGTAAAATGTATGCTGGGGACAGGCACGATGGTATAGTGGCACTTTTAACCGTTGGAACATTCGCGTTTCAAGCTTACAGAGGGTATAGTAACAAAGAGATGGGGAAGAAGATGGGTTTTAAGAGTCCCTACTTTTGGATATTTGGCAGTGTAGGGGTTGGATTTTATTTTGGGAATATATATGGTTCGTGGAAATCGGCCAAAAAATATAATTCGGATCAAAAAATATATTATAAGAAAAAAGTTGAAGTACTTTCTTTTAATCTGCTATAGTTGCTTTGTAATAACTGCAAAGAGCCAAACCGCCGAGGAAACTTATGCGGCAGGGTGGAAGTATGTATTACAACAACAAACGGATACAGGTTTGTCTTTAATTAACCGTGCGGCTTATTTCAATCCCGCTTTATTGTCCAATAAATCTTGTTTTGCATTGGGCGATACCTTGTTCTTTCAATCCAAATTTGAATGGGCAGATATATATTATTCAAAAGGGTATGAGCAATTTTATATTGACAGTATTAATGATGAAACTATTCTAAAGATGGCAAGTTCCTCATACTTTATCCAAAAATATGAAACGTCATTAAAATATTTAAAGAAATCAAAAAACAAATACTCCTATAATTATAACTATTATATGTTTCTCGACTTATGGTCTCTAAGAAATTATGACTCCTGCTTGTTCTATTTACAAAAAATTGTTCCTGATTCTGTATATTATAATAAGGTAAAAAAGAGAATACAACATATAGATAAAATCTCCCCACAAAAAGCATTAATTATGAGTTTGTTTTTGCCCGGACTCGGTCAGGCTTATGCCCACGACTATAAGAATGCCATCAATTCTTTGGCACTCAATACGCTGTTTGGTTATGCTATGGTACGCACATTCACCCGCTATTCATGGGTTGAAATGGTAATGGGTGTGCTACCCTGGTGGGAACGATACTATAGAGGTGGGGCTATTCATGCGAAGGATATTGCACAAAAGTATAAAACTGAGAAGGCGAGGAAGTTGTTGTTGGAAGTGAATGGGTATTTGATGGGGAAGCTATAATAGATAAAATGTCAGTCTGAGTTCATCGAAGACAGTGTTCGGAGGAAAGTGTTTCACCCATCTGGCAGCGTCCTAGTTTGTCGCCCTTCTCCCGACCAATCGGGATCAGGATGACAAACCTAAAAAATCCAAAGCCTTCTGCACATCCTCCGGTGTATCAATTGCCACACTTTCAAAATCTGTTTCAGCTAAATATATATCATAACCATTATCTAACCATCTTAGTTGTTCAAGGCTCTCGGTCTTTTCCAGCGGGCTTTGGGGAAGTTTGGCCAACTGCAAAAATGTTTCCGTTTTGAAACCATAGATACCCAAATGTTTATAATATATTTCTGAAATTTGCTTTTCTCTATAATACGGAATTGCCTGACGAGAAAAATATAATGCTTTGTTTTTTGTAGATTTTACAACTTTAACAATGTTGGGATTTGTTATATCTTCTATAGCATCAATTTTCTTGCAGAGTGTGGCTATTTGTATATGTTCTTGTTGTAATAAATCTATTAATTGCTCAATCTGTTTTGGATTGATAAAAGGTTCATCACCTTGTACATTTATTATAATATCTGGTTTGGTACTAAATCCTTCAATCACTTCCACACAACGGTCTGTGCCTGTTTGGTGCTCCGTACTTGTCATACAAATTTTAGCTCCGTGGTTTATACAATGTTCTTGAATTCTTATATCATCCGTTGCTATAATAATATCTGAAATTCCTTTGGCTTTTTGTGCTTGTTCATATACCCGCATCAACATCGATTTACCACCAAGTTCAACTAAAGGTTTTCCCGGGAAACGTGTAGATGCATAGCGGGCGGGTATTATAATAGTAACATTCATATATTATAATATTACATTGTCTATTAAACGGGTGGAAGGCATTTTTACAGCTACTAATATAACAGCTCCATGTTGCCAATCTATAATAGGTTTTAAATCTGTTGGGTCAACAATGGATGCATATTCTATTTCCATTAAATTATTTTTTGCAAGTTCGGTATGCATATATTCTTCTACTTGGGCAGGGGTATATAATCCTTGCTTAAGTGCGGCTTGTTTCAGTACTTTATATATATTAACGGCCTGTGCTCTTTCCTCAGCGGTAAGTCTCGCATTGCGACTGCTCATGGCCAATCCATCCGCTTCTCTCACAATGGGACAAGTATAAAACTTAATAGGCATATTCTCCTGCCGAATCATTTTTCTAATAACCAAAGTTTGCTGATAATCTTTCTGCCCGAAGAAAACATCGGTAGGTTTTACGGCTTCAAATAATTTTTTCACTACAGAAACTACCCCATCAAAATGCCCGGGTCGTTGAGCCCCTTCAAACACTTTATCCAGCCCACCCAAATCAATAGGTGTAATACCCGGTTCACCATCATATACGTCATTGGCATCGGGATTATATAATATATCACACCCTGTTTTTTCAAGCAATTCTATATCATGTTCTATTGGTCTTGGGTATTTTGCCAAATCTGCGGGGTCATTGAACTGCGTTGGATTTACAAAGATGCTACATACCGTAACACCACATTTTTTTTTCGATTGTTCTATCAGTGATAAATGCCCTGCATGCAAGGCTCCCATGGTGGGAACAAAACCAATGGTATTACCCGAAAACCATTTGCGTAGATATTCTTGGAGGTCTTTTTTGTGGGTGAAGATTTGCATGGATGATATTATTAAAATCTATAAGTAAGTAGTCTAAGTATTATCCTTATAAAACTTATATTATAGTCTCTATTCTTTGACAAACAATTCCTTAAGCCACTTAATTAATAATAAGCAAGTTTCTTCGTCTGTTGTTAAATATCTTTTTGTAATTCCTTGTCCCAATGGAGACCCAGGTATTTCTTGCAAAGAAAGCCAAGAATGAATAACCGCTTTAGACTTATGAGTGGGTGAATATTTATTCAATCCTCTTTCTTCTATGCTATCAAGTGTCATATTTACAATAGGTAAAAGTTTATCATCATTTGGCACCAAAAACGAAATGAAATCCTCAAGCATGCCATTCAAATTATTGTTTGGCATAATCCAAATCCCAATTGTTAACTTTTCTTTTTTTATAACTAAACCATTTTCTGGAAATTCATTCGGTGAATTAAATTCAAGTTCTTTTAATATAGCTTTCACCCTTATCCAACGACTTTGTAAATCAGTATCTGCGTCAATTATAATCCCAATAGTTGAGATATCTGCAGATGCTTTGAATCTAACTGGGAATTGCTCAAATAATTCCTCAATACCCTTGCAATCAACTACACTAAATTTTCCTCCTTCAGGATTTTCAAGATTTCTTACTGAAATATTAAATTGTTTACACAATGAATGAATAACGTGAAAGTCGTCATTTCCCTCAACTAAGAGCAATGATGTAGGATGGTCTAAAATTTTTGCCATTATCTAATTTCTATATCATTATCAGTGGCAATTTTTAATTCCTTTTTATCAAACTCAACCTGCTTAATATTTCCATCTATATTATCAAGTCTTATTAGATTACCGTTAACTTTCTCTTGACTATTTAATGTTTTCTCAAAACTAGATATGGAATCTTCACTATGAGTTGTAACAAACACTTGAACGTTCAGTTTTTGAGATAAATTGAAAATAATCTCCCACAGCTTTTCTTGAACAGTATAATGAAGACCATTCTCAAACTCATCAATAAGTAAAAAACCATTGTCCGAATTTACTAAAGCAAGTATGATAGTTAAAATACGATTTATCCCATCACCCATGCTAAGCAATGGGAGAATATTAGGAGAGTTTGATAATTTGATTTTAGCTGTTCTTTCTCCCGGGTTTTCTTCAATGAAGGCAATTCCGTTTGTATTGATTTCGATAATTTTTAACGCCTCTATAACATACTTCTCTCTTTCTGTTAAAGTTATACTGTCCCATAGTAAGCCATTAATTCCTTTGTCAATATTTCTTGTTCTTATAAATTGAATGTTTGTATCCGCCCCAAACACTCTGTATGAAAATCTATAGGGTCTTTCTTTGTCAAGAGATAAAATATATGATTCAGACCCTACTTTTATTTCTATACCTACTTGGTAATTTGCAAGATCCTTTTCTGTTTCGTTTCCTTGAGCTATTATATTTCTTTTTAAAATGCCACCATTTTTGTCCGTTTGTATTTCTTCAAAATACCTTACAAAACGAATAGAAACCGATTTGTCAGAAGAACTTTTTTCATCATTCCCAATATATATAGAATTACCATTCTCAAAGCCATCCCTATTAGTAAACAATGATGAAAATGCCCGCATATTGATTTCTGTGGCATTCTTATTCGTATCTATTTGCCTAAAATTTTCCCCTCGTTCTCCCATCAACTGATAGAGTTGTATCAAATCTCCCTTAGTAGCATAGATGGCAATAGCTTCTAAAATGGTTGACTTCCCAGTATTATTTTTCCCGGTAATCAGGTTCACTCTACCCAAAGAGTTAATTCTAAGTTCTTTTAGGTTTCTATAATTTTTTATATATAATGAGCTAAGCATTTTTACAATTGGCAAATATAGTTGTTTTGGTCAAATTTTACTCTGAGGTAGTTATTTCAATATTATAGTAAATTGATTATATATAATCCTACTCGTCCTTCCCATGACACTGCTTAAACTTCTTACCACTACCACAAGGGCAAGGATCATTGCGTCCTACCTTTACTATACCTTTCACTTGTTGCGGTTTAGCGGGTGCATCTTCGTTGGTTTGGTAATTGGGTTGTATATTGCCTGTGGCACTTATATTATCGGTACGGCTTGTTTGCAATTTGGGTTGCGGGGTACGGGTAATTTGTCTTTGCTCACGCACCTGTGTTTGGCCTTCTACTTGGCTTTTGAACAATACGCCCAATACATCACGGTTAATGCGAGACAACATCGATTTAAACAAATTGAAAGATTCTAATTTATATATAAGCAAAGGATCTTTTTGTTCCAAAGTAGCATTATATACCGCTGTTTTCAATTCGTCCATTTCACGCAGATGTTCTTTCCATTCCTCATCAATTTGGTTCAATACCATCAGCTTTTCAAAAGTATATACAATTTCTCTTCCTGAAGTATCTATTGCTTTGTTAAAATCAACCGTGATATTCATATTGTGCAGGCCATCGGTAAAAGGCACACCCAAGAATTGTATTTGGTCGCCTTTTTCATTATATATATTTTTTAATACGGGCACTGCATTGCTTGCTATATTGTCACCTTTTTCTTTATAGTATGCATTTGCCTGTGCAAATACTTCTTCCGTTAAAGCTTCTTCGTTCATGGATTTAAACATGCCTGCATCTACATTTGGTTCCCAGGCTAAGCTTCTCAGAAATTCTAATTTAAGTCCTTCCAAATCGCCCTCATCTTTATATTCTTTTACTTGTTCATCCACAAAATCATATAACATATTATTTAAGTCCATCGCCAATTTATCACCCCACAATGCATTGCGGCGTTTATTATATATAACTTCACGCTGGGCATTCATTACATCGTCAAATTCCAATAATCTTTTACGGATTCCAAAGTTATTCTGTTCCACTTTTTTCTGAGCACGTTCAATGGATTTTGATATCATAGAATGTTCTATCACATCCCCTTCTTTCATCCCCATTCTGTCCATTATAGCTGCGATTCTATCAGAACCAAACAATCGCATCAGATTATCTTCCAGCGATACATAAAAACGTGAAGAACCCGGATCACCTTGACGTCCAGCACGACCCCGCAACTGCCTATCCACACGGCGACTTTCGTGACGCTCAGTACCAAGAATTGCCAAACCACCAGCTTCTTTTACCCCAGGCCCCAGTTTAATATCCGTACCACGACCGGCCATGTTTGTTGAAATAGTAACTGTTCCGGCCATCCCTGCTTCAGCTACAACTTCTGCTTCGCGTTGGTGTTGTTTGGCGTTAAGTACATTGTGTTTTATTTTGCGTAACGACATCATTCTGCTCAATAATTCTGAAACTTCTACAGAGGTAGTACCAACCAATACAGGTCTTCCCTCGTTTTGTAGTTTTACTATTTCGTCAATGGCGGCATTATACTTTTCACGGGTGGTTTTAAATATCATATCGTTGAGGTCTTTTCTTATCATACCTCTGTTAGTGGGTATCACCACCACGTCCAATTTATATATTGACCAAAGTTCTCCTGCTTCTGTTTCGGCAGTACCCGTCATACCGCAAAGTTTGTGATACATACGGAAATAATTTTGCAAAGTAACTGTTGCATAAGTTTGTGTGGCTGCTTCCACTTTCACATTTTCTTTGGCTTCGATAGATTGATGCAAACCATCGGAATAGCGGCGGCCATCAAGCACACGGCCTGTTTGCTCATCAACAATTTTTATTTTGCCACCATCAATAATATATTCTACATCACGCTCAAATAAAGTATATGCTTTTAATAATTGTTGTACCGAATGTATCCTATCCGACTTGATAGCAAAATCACGCATCAAAATTTCTTTGCGGTGCTTGCGTTCTTCATCCGTTCCTTCTGATTTTTCTATTTCTGCAATAGAAGCACCTACATCGGGCATGATAAAAAATGTGGGATCATCGCCTGCACCAGTAATCATCTCTACGCCTTTCTCTTTCAGCTCCACACTGTTATTTTTTTCATCTATCACAAAGTATAATGCTTCATCTACTTCGTTCATGCGTTTTTGTTGGTCGCTCAAATATACATTTTCTATTTTGGTGAGGAACTGTTTCATGCCGGGCTCACCCAAATATTTGATAATATTTTTGTTTTTTGGCAATCCTCTGTGGGCACGCAGCAGTAACTTTCCACCCTCTGTTTCTTTTCCTTCAGAAATTAATTTCTTAGCATCATTGAAGGCTATATTTATATATTTTTTTTGTGCTTCTACCAATCTTTCAATACGTGGTTTCAAAGCATGGTACTCTTGCTCGTCACCTTTGGGCACCGGGCCAGAGATAATTAAGGGAGTTCGGGCATCATCTATCAGCACTGAGTCAACCTCGTCCACCATAGCAAAATGATGTTTGCGTTGAACCAAGTCCTCAGTTGAACGTGCCATGTTGTCACGCAGATAATCAAAACCAAATTCGTTATTGGTGCCATATACAATATCACACGCATAAGCCTTGCGGCGTTCGTCTCCATTGGGTTCGTGGAAATCTATACAGTCAACACTAAGGCCGTGGAACTGGAATATAGGTCCGTTCCATTCGCAGTCACGACGGGCCAGGTAATCATTCACCGTTACTATGTGTACACCTTGTCCGCTAAGGGCATTGAGGTATGCAGGCAAGGTAGAGACCAATGTTTTTCCTTCACCTGTGGCCATCTCAGCGATTTTTCCTTTGTGCAATACCATACCACCAATCAACTGCACATCGTAATGTATCATATTCCACGTAATCTCAATACCCGCAGCCGACCATACATTTTTATAAACTGCGGTATCGTCTTCAATTGATACAAAGTCATAATCGATGGCCAGGTCGCGGTCCATTTGTGTGGCGGGAACACGCATACCCTTGTTCTCAGTAAGTCTGCGGGCAGTTTCTTTTACCACGGCAAATGCTTCAGGAAGTATAATATCCAGAATTTTTTCGAGTTCTACGTCGCGGTCTTTTTTAAGTTTGTCGATGGCTTTAAAAATGTCATCTCGCTCTCCAATGTCTCCGCCAATAGTGGATTGTAGGTTGGCTTCAAGTTCCGCAACTTCGGTATCAATCTCTTTCAGATAATCGGTTATGCGGTCTTTCAGCTCTTGGGTCTTATCCCGCAATCCTTGGTCGGAGAGGGGTTTATAGCTTTCAAAATGTTTATTGATATCCGCCACCCTGGGCGAGAATTCTTTCATATCGCGTTCAGCCTTAGAGCCACCGAACAACGAGGATAATCCTTTAACTAACGAACCTAGCATATATAATTATTAATTTCTGTGATTTTAATCTTTAAACCGCGAAATTAGGCAACAAATGTTTTGCCCCAAGCATATTGGGTGACAAATGTGCGGATTGATTTTTGAGTATGGACACTTTTAATAAACTTGGTAAACAAAATTGGCTGGCTTATATTTGTACATAGAATTATATCAATTACCCTTTTATATGAAGTCCTTAGAAGTCAAGTTTTTATTAAATCACTCAAAGGTGAAATATCATGTAAGTAAATAATAATCTAACTAGAAAACAATATGAAAACAATATACCAAACCCTTTTATTAACCGCCATCGTTTTTTACACTGCTCCTTTCGCAGAAGCACAAATATCTGTAAGTGGTTCAAACAGTTGTAATACCACTTATAGCACACTCAAGGGGGCCTGCGATTGCTTGAACAGCAGCAGCCAAAGCGGGAAGAATATCGCCATATCAGTAACTGGAAACACTACTGAATCAGCAACAATTTCCATTACCGGAGCAGCAGGTATGTGGACCAGTTTAACTATTAAACCCAGTGGTGGCAGTGCAAGAAGTATAACAGCAAGCAGCCTGAATGCCCCACTTATACAAATTAATGGTGGCGATAAAGTAGTAATAGATGGATTAAACACAGGAAGCAATACACTTACTATTGACAATCCCAGTACAGGCACTTCTGCTACTGCTATTACTTATAGCAATGACGCCACTTACGATACCATTCGCAATACTATCATAAAAGGATCAGGCACCAATACCACCGGTACCAGTGTAGTTACTTTCGACCAGGGAACAGGCTCTACAGGCAATGATTTTTGCTATATCAGTTCATGCAAAATAGGGCCATCGGGTAGTAACCTTCCGGTATATTGCATCACGGCGATAAACAACACTACTTCTACCGATTATGTGAGTATTGTTAATTCAGAGATATATGATTATTTTTCGGCTGGTTCTGACCATGCGGGAATATATTTATATACAAATGGTTCAGCTTCGAATTGGACTTTTAGCGGCAATAGTTTTTACCAAACAAGCTCCAGAAGTCTCTCGGGGTCTAGCAATGAAGTATCAGCCATTAGGATTAATGGCAGTACTTCGGGAAATGGTTTTGTAATAAGCAATAACTATGTAGGTGGATCTAGTGCTTCCTCTGGAGGGTCGGCCACCACCTATACTGGATCTGGGGTCCTTAGAGCTTTTAGATTGTCAGTAGCAGCGGGAACCACTACCAGTATTCAAGGGAATGTGGTTCGGAATATCTCATTTACCTCAAGCTCGGCTTCTACTGCCCATTCAGCCATGTCGCTAGTGGCAGGGGCTTTTGATGTGGGCACGACGGCTGGAAATACGATAGGGCAATCCTTCACCACAAACAGTATTGGTATTAGTTTAAGCAACGCATCGGCGGTATTTTCTGCCATTGGTTTTAGTACGGGAACTACTCTAGGGAATTCAACTATTCAATATAATACTATTTGCGGAATTTCCCTCACCAGTTCAACTGGAATTTTGAAAGGGATATGGCTTCAGGGAAGCACTGGGGTAATGACGGTGTCAGATAATGCTTTTGGTGATGGGTGGTTAACCAATGGCATTAACAGTGCATCAAACAATGCTGTTTATGCGATACATGCAACCAATTCTGCTTCTGGACAACACACGGTCTATAATAATTATTTTTATGGAATTACCAATAGCAATGTGGGGACTAGTAATATACTTACAGGCATACTTATTTCGGGAACGGGGTCTTACTCGGTAAAGAATAATAGACTGGAAAATTTTTATTGTTCTTCTCGAGCCACAGGTACGGGATCCGCAGCGGCTCTTATAGGTATTTCGGCAATCAGTACGGGTAATAACGATACCATCTCGGGCAATATGGTGCATGATTTATATGAGGCTGCTCCGAGCCAAGCCATTAGTATCATTGGTATTCACTGCAATTTTAATACGGCAACTGGATGTGCGGTGGCTAAAAATAATATATATTCTTTTTCCATTGTGTCGTCAAGTACATTGGCTACTGTAACAGCCTTGAATATAGCCGGCGGTACTACTAATTACTATTATAATGCAATTCAAATGGGCGAGTTGCCCTCTGGCTTGGATATCGAACTGAATTGTATATTATATGGTATTAATGAAAGTGGCGGCACCAATAATTTTTATAATAACACGGTGTGGATGGCAGGCGTTATAAGTGTGTCAAGCAGTGCAGCTACCTATACTTTCATTAGTTCTGTTACTGTAAATACACGTACTTTAAAAAACAATATATTTATTAATAACCGATACAATGGTTCGGGCGGCAGTGCTGTGCATACCGTGTATAGAATAAGTGGCACCAATCCAACAGGACTCACCAGCGATTATAATATCTATTACAGCAACAGCGTTGGCAGTGGTGGCCGATTGTTTATGGCATCGAGCAATGCATATACCTCCTTAAAAGCATTTAGAGAAGTGATGTATAATAATACAACACCCATTATTAATGATTTGCACAGTGGTATTGGCAATCCTAATTTGATTTCGCCCAATAATGGCTCATGCTGTGTGGATCTGCATATTCAAAGCAACACCCCGTGCGAGGGAATGGGTGTATCGGTAGGTATAACTACCACAGATTATGAAGGCGATGTATTAAGTTCCAATACCCCCACAGATATTGGTGCAGATGCCGGTACTTATAGTTTTGGCACCAGCGATGATATATATACTCCTAATTTTTCTTTCACCAATTTTGCCAGTACCAGTATTACCTCCAATAGAACACTTACTGTTGCTATTACGGACCAGGGGAATGGTATTATAATGAACCCCAGTGGCAATGCTCCACGTATTTGGTGGCGTAGGTCTTCCCCTTCCACAAGTTCGTGGTTCAGCAAAGTCGGAACATTTGTGAGTGGAAATGCAAATAGTGCAGTATATAATTTTACCATTGACTATGCTGCCAATAGTATTACACCTACCGTGGGCGATTCGTTTGCATATTATATTGTGGCTATGGACAGTATTAGTGGCAATGTATGGTACAGTTCGTTCTATGGTGCCAGCCACAGCAATCCAACTTCGCAAACTACGGCACCCAGTAAATACACTGCCTATAAAATTGTATCTGGCGTAAGCGGCAATTATAATATAGGCACGGGGCAAACTTATACCACTTTAACAGGGGCAAGCGGGTTCTTCAATTTTGTAAATAACAATGCAGTGAGCGGAAATGTAACAGCTACCGTTATTAGTGATTTGGCAGAAGATGGAACGAATGGGATTAACCAATTTTTAGATGATGGGAATAATACATATACTTTGGCCATTCAAAGTGACGGTACTTTAAGAACTATTCAAAACAGTGCCAATTTAGCAAATAAAATGATTAGAATAGATGGGGCTGACCGCGTGATTATTGAGGGCGGAAATAAAAAATTAAAATTCCGCAATACCCATTCCACGTCTGGTTCTGCCCACTCCACTATTATGTTTACCAATGGGGCTATTTCCGATACGCTTAGAAATTGTATTGTAGAATGCAATACCACACAAAGCAACAATGCAGTAGTATATGCCGATATAAATGGCACCAACAGTGTATATATATCATCCAACCATATAAGAAGCCCAACCGGAGGGACTACCAATTTTCCCAGCTATGGATTTTTACAGCGGGGGGCAAGCTATATAAACCTTGTCAATAATGAAATTTTTAATTGGACCACGGCAGGCATATATTATAGTGGCACAACAACGGGAAATATAATAAGTGGAAATAGTGTATATGATACCGCTACCATATCTGGTTCTACAGTATATGGTATACAACTGGACGATGCAGATAGTTTTGTAATAAGTGGGAATTATATAGGAGGAACTGCTGCTTCCTGTGGCGGCTCAGCTTTAACGCTCTCAAATACTTCTGCAAATTTTTATGGGATTTATTATAATAGCGGCATTGATACCAACAATTATTGTTATACATATAATAATACCATACAAAATATTAACCTAAATGGTTCGGGAGCTACGCCAATTTTCATTGGTATTAATGCCATTGCGGGAAAACATATCATTGGCAATTCTTCAGGTAGTGGAAATACCATTGGTCATGCAACTACTGCCAATAGTATTGCGGTTGGAAGTAGTTCTTCAACCACTTCACAATTTGTAGGAATAAGTTATAGTTCTGTTGTAAATCAAAATATAAGTATCTCTTCCAATACTATCGCCAATATTTCAGTGCCATCTACCAGCAGCACAGCGAATCCCTATTTTAAAGCTCTTGCAAATATATCTGCTACCCATGCTGGCAGTTCCAATGACAGTATATATAATAATATCATACACGATATTTCATCTCCTACCACCTATAATGGTATACAATATAATCTCACAGCAATGTATATAAGTGCTCCCAACCACAACCAACTTATAAGTGGAAATACGATATATGCCATTCGGGGAACCGCAACTGGAACCAACCAATTACTGGTAACAGGTTTATATATTTCTAATACTGGAGGCACCTTGAAGATAATTAAAAATAGGATCTATGATATCAGCAATGCAGTAATTGCCACCACGGGTACGGGTGCGGAGGCCAGTGGTATGGTACTTCAAACATCAGGAACAAAAGAAGTATATAATAACCAAATATATTTAGACAACAGTGCAGCCAGTGGAGGGTATTGCCAACTTGTGGGCATTTATGATATAAATACTACGCCCGGTACTTCAGCGATATATTATAACTCAGTAGCAATTGCAGGCACCAGAGCAGGCGGTAGCAATGCAGATTATTGTTATCGTGACAATGGTTACGGCAATGGTGTTAAAATAAGAAACAATTTACTCTATTATAGTAGGGGCAATGGTTTGTCTATCTACCATGGTGCAAGCACAAATATATTAAGTAGCGATTATAACTTCTTTGTATATAGTGGCACCAATAAATTTATATATAATGCCATCAATTATACCTCATTCAATAGTTATATAACTTCTACATATTTAGATATCAACTCATGGGCTACTTCCGCTACTAACGTGCCTTTGGACAGTATGTTTACGAATGCAACCAATGGAATTTTAACTATTAAAACAAGCAGTACGCAGTGTTGGTTTGTGAATGGAAAAGGAATTGCGGGCAATTCGGTGGGAAATATAAATACTGATTTTGCTGGCGATGTTAGGGGTACATCTTTTGGTTATGGTACGGATATCGGATCGGATGAGTTTACACCATCTGCAACGCCACCTTCTGCTACTGCCAGTGGAAGTCCGGCACTTAATACCACCACCACTTATATATGGGGCGATGATACTATTGCTGCCCTCACTTGGGGTGGTACTGGTACTGTGCCTTCATCGGTTGATGTAAAATATTATACCGCAACTACGCCACCCAACAATACCCAAAATGGCACCCGCCCCAATGCAAAATATATGAACTGCTATTGGCAATTACTGCCCACTGGTGGCAGTGGCTTTACTTATAATATTAAACTCTATTTCGATTCGGCACTTATCGGATCCGTAAAATATAGTAGCGAACGGAGGCTAATGATGGCCAAGAAAAATGATAGCCCGACAGCACCTTGGGTACTTCAACAAAATACAGGTACTTATGATTCTATTAGAAACTATATTTCGGCAGGTCCCTTTAATAGCTTTTCAGTTTTTGCAGCCAGCGATAGTGGTGATGCTAATTTTGAGGCATTGCCTGTGCATTGGTTGGGTTTGCATGGAAAGAAAATAGACAAAGAAATACAATTAGATTGGGAATGTATATTGAGTGCCGGAGGACATGAATTTATAGTGGAACAATCGCTTGATGGCTCTCACTTTACGCCCATCGAACAACAGCCGGAAATATTATCATCAAACCATACAAATAGGTACAATTATAATTATATATTGAGCAGTGAATTATTACAACAAAATGGATTGTATTATAGGGTAAAGGCCTACAATGTAAATGAGGAAATATATAGTCCCGTTTGTTATGTTTCTTTCAATGAGCAAAATCCTATATCTGTTTTCCCACAACCTGCAAATAATATGATCACACTCACCATGCCGGCCAATATAGGGAGTGAGATAATCATTACAGACTTATCGGGTATAACAGTATATAAGATGAATCATTTTGGTTCATCACAAATTGATGTATCATCACTGCCAGCAGGAATATATATGATGCAAGCCGCACAGATGGGAAGGCCCATCAAAATTTCTATTAGTAAATAAACGCGTGTTGTTGAAATAGCCCGTATACTCAAAAGTATTGCTTGAATAAGCCAGCGGCTAATTGATTTATAGGTTTCTCGTATGCAACCATTTGCTAAAGCAACCATTTACCCCTAATTTTGTTCTTTATGGATATGAAGCACAAGTTTAAGGATTTGCGGATTTTTGCCAGTACCGAGTGGTTGGCAAATAATGAAAAGAATTACCGTTTGGTGTACGACGAGAGTGAACTATCCTATATTTATTGTGAACTTTCGTTCTTTAATAAATTGTTCGACGAACAAGATTGGGACGTGCATATCCGCCTCAAATGCTTTGGCCCCGATGGTGCAGAAATATGCAATTTGAACTGCGACCGCACCGTAAAAAAAGAAGACAGTGTCGTGTTTGTGAGAGAAGGTTGGGGCGTTAAAAACAAGGGAAATTATTGGAAACGCGGCTCTTATCGTTGGGAAGCCTGGATAGAAAACAAAATGGCTGCCGAACGTAGCTTTTATATAGAGCACAATGGACTTGCCAATGCTTATGACAATCCGTACTTCGATATCAACGAAATTAAAATATATGAAGGGCCCGATGCCAATGTCCCTGAGCAAGACCGCATTTATCTAAAAACTTTTAACAGTGCCGATACCCGCTATGTATGGGTTGAACTCAATGCCAAAAACCTGTTGAAAGAACACGACTACTGGGCTTGCGAACTTATCTTCAATTTCAAAACGGTGAGTGGGCAACTTAAAGGCTCAGTTGATAAGCTGCTATTTATATATCCCGGCGATGAAGAAATACATTGCACCGTGGGCTGGGGCAGTGATATAAAAGGAAGTTGGAGTACCGATATATATACTGTGGAATTGGTGTTTATGAACCAAATAGTGGCCGTAATTCCGTTTGAGATTGGGGCAGAAGAGTTAGAGATATCGGATGACGAAAAGATATATTTCACCCCTACCCGAAACAGGTTACAAGAAACAACCTTGCCTCAAATAAACAGCGGTAAATCGTTTGAAGAATTGATGAGTGAAATGAATGGGCTTATTGGCCTGGGCGGCATCAAAAAGAAAGTACACGATTATACAAGCTACCTCAATTTTATAAAATTACGCCGTAAAAAAGGTTTTACAGATACGGATAAAATTAATTTGCATGCAGTATTTACAGGCAATCCTGGAACGGGTAAAACAACCGTAGCCCGTATGCTTGGCAAAATATATCATAATCTTGGGCTGTTGAGCAAAGGCCATGTATATGAAGCCGACCGCAGTGAGCTGGTGGCCGAATTTATAGGACAAACTGCCCCCAAAACCAAAGAAGCGATTAAGAAAGCCAGAGGTGGGATTTTGTTTATTGATGAAGCCTATAGCCTTTCACGCAAGGACGATGACAGCAAAGATTTTGGTAAAGAAGCTATAGAAGTATTGGTGCGTGAAATGAGCGATGGTGAAGGCGATTTGGCCATTGTGGTGGCAGGTTATCCTGAACAGATGAATAATTTTCTGGATTCAAATCCAGGGCTTAAATCGCGTTTCCAAATGACGTTTGAATACCCCGATTATAAACCCGATGAGCTTGAAAAAATTGCATTATATGCTGCTCAAAAACGCATGGTACAGTTCAGTCCCGATGCACAGGTATTTATGTATAAAAAGCTGGTAGAGGCTTACCGTGCCCGCAACCAAAATTTCGGGAATGCTCGCTTGGTCAACAATATATTGGACGAGGCCAAAATGAACTTGGGATTACGCATTATGCAGTTGCCCAACCCCGAAGAATTATCGAAAGAAAACTTAATGGCAATTGAAGTGGCCGACTTGATGCCCATCTTCGAAAAGAAAAACCGCGAAATTGCTTCTATCCCTGTTGACGAAGATTTGTTGCGTGATTCTATGGCACAACTCAGCAATATGGTGGGCCTTAACAAAACAAAAACAGAAATTGACGAACTGGTAAAGCTAGTGCGGTATTATAGAGAAACAGGAAAGGATTTACGCAGTTTGCTCAATTTACATGCAGTATTTACGGGGAATCCGGGTACCGGAAAAACAACGGTGGCACGCATTCTTGCACAAATATATAAAGCATTGGGAATATTGGAACGCGGCCATTTGGTAGAGTGCGACAGACAAGGATTGGTAGGAAACCATATAGGCTCAACGGCCTTAAAAACCAAAGAACTTATAGACAAAGCCATGGGCGGTGTACTGTTTATTGACGAGGCTTATGCACTGCATGGCAGTGATAATGATTTTGGCAAGGAAGCCGTAGAAACAATATTGAAACGCATGGAAGATAACCGAGGCGAATTTATTGTAATAGTTGCAGGCTATACTGAACCCATGACCCGATTTATCGAATCGAACCCAGGTCTCAAATCCCGTTTCGACCGTATGATGGTTTTTGAAGATTATGATTTGGAACAATTGAAACAAATAGCTTCCAAAATGCTTACTGAGCGTGGTATTCTTCCCGATGCCGATGCCAAAACAATGTTGGATAAACTATTAGAAAATGTATGGACCCAGCGTGATAAATTCTTCGGCAATGCACGAGCAGTGCGAAAGTTGATGGACGATGCCGTAAAACAACAAAACCTAAGATTGGCTGCTATGAAAGCCGAAGACCGAACACCCGAAATGGTTAAAACACTGACTGTTGCAGATGTAGAACATATTAGTGCTGGCCCTGGTTTGGGCTCGCCCACCATTGGGTTTCAGTTAGGAGTATAAGCCATTTTTTATTTTACAATTAGTATTTTACATTTTTCTGAAAAATACCAAATAAAAAATGTAAAATATTTTTAAAACATTGACCGCCGCCGATGTGGAACATATTGGTATGGGACCTAGTTTAGGCTCACCCACCATTGGGTTTCAGTTAGGAGTATAAGCCATTTTTTATCTCGCAAATTTCATCCGGTATTTCACATCCACCATGCCACGGCTAATTTGCAACAGTTTATTGCGGTTCAATTGGCGTTTTAGCGAAGATATCTTATCAATAAACAATATAGCTTCGATATGATCAAACTCATGCTGGATAACACGGGCAGTTAAGCCATCATACGTTTCGGTATGCGTTTCAAAATTCTCATCTTGGTACCTGATAGTGATCGTAGGCTTACGGCTTACGAACTCTCTTATTCCCGGTATGCTCAAGCAACCTTCTTCGTACTCCCACTCATGCCCCGACTCATTAGTAATGGATGGGTTAATAAAAACTTTTTTAATGCCTGTGCCGGGGTTTTCATCTTCCTCATCTTTATACATCTCAGTCGAGTCAACTACAAACAAGCGTATAGAGAGGCCAATTTGCGGTGCTGCAAGTCCAACGCCATTGGTATGGTACATGGTATCCCACATATTTTTTATAATATCTTCAAGGTGAGGGAAGGTACGCTGTATTTCAATACACTCACTTCTAAGTGCGGGTTCACCATAAGCATATATTGGCAGGATCATGATTTGGATAGTAAATAAGTTTGCAAAATTAAGGTAGCCGATACCGCGTCCAATAACTTTTTATCTTGACGCTGTTTTTTTTTCAGGCCGCTATCAAATAAAGCCTGTGATGCCATTTTGGAAGTGAGGCGTTCGTCAATCCATTTTTGGGGAATATCAGGAAAAGTAGTTTGTAGCCATGCTGAAAACTGTTCAACCAAATGATACGATTCGGAATTGCTGCCGTCCATTTGCAAAGGTTTGCCCAATACAAAAAGCTCCAAAGGCTCTCTTTTTATATATTCATTCAAATAAGCAGCAATATCATTGGGCGAATAAGTTCCCACTGAAGTTGCAATAATTTGTAGCGGGTCAGTAACAGCCACGCCAATCCGCTTCAGTCCGATATCGAAAGCCATCACTCTCATTGGTCGGTTTTTAGTTTATTCATTTCCCACAATTTTATATATTTTACAAAGGAGTACCAACTGGAAAAGTTGGCCCACAACAAACCTGGCATGCCATCAAAAATTAACCCTTTGAATATATATAATATAATAAAGTTGAAGGGGAGTTTTATAATAGTTAAAAATATAGAAACACTTTTGCCTTGTGCATGCATTTGCTGTGCAGCACGGGTTGTATAGTTATTGAATTTCTTAAAATAATCATCTATATTATAATAACTGTAGTGCAAAACATGGTGTTGGAGCTTGCCAATATTTCCTGTTAGCACCACATCTTCATGCACCAAACTATCATTATAGTTGCCGTGTTTTTTATTGAACAAACGCAGGTGTGGTTTTTTATATTCATTCCCAAACCGCAGTAATTTGCCCATAAATACCAAAGAAATGGGTGCCATCAAACCAACATATATTCCCGAATTTATTTTTTCGCAAGCTTCATCTATTATCTCTGGAGTAGCTATCTCGTCAGCATCAATTACCCACACCCAGTCGTTTTTTGCTTGTGTAACGGCAAAATGTTTTTGTTTCCCATAGCTTTCAAACTTGTGGTGTAGCACATTACAACCCAAAGCTTTGCATATATCTACGGTATTATCAGTTGACCCAGAGTCAACTACCAATACCTCATCGCACCATTGCATTGCTGCAACAGCTTGGCCGATAGAGCGGGATGCATTGTTGGCTATAATAACAGCACTTATGGGGGTTTGGTTGGTATGCAACTTTTTGATGTATGTTTGCGTTAATTTTTTAATAAGATGCGAAAGTATTTATTTTTTTGTACAATCTATATATTTTTTTGTACCCATGTGTGTGGGCAGCACAAAATTTTATCAGCAAACAGCATGGGAACCTATACCCAGAATGTGTACAATAAATATATTGATAAACTTTTCGATTCGCTAAACTCTCCCTCTTTCAAATGTTTTTCCGATCAATTTAATACCTATGCAAGTGAGAAAGTGGGGGGTATTGCAGGTGTTTATGTTGGCAGATATTTGTTGAAGGCAAGTAAGCGAAACGAAGAATTCCCTTTTAACAAAAATGATATAGTCGGCATAAAATTTAATTTTTGGGACCAGCACATTAGTACTGCGTTAACCCAAATTACCCGAATAAAAGTTTTGTATCGTTTCGACAAGCCTGAACTGGAGCGAGATTCAGTGGTCGATTTGATTGAAGTGCCCGGAAACCTTTTTGTGGCCATGCTGAATGAAGAAGAGAAAGGGGTAATTTCTGCCTGTATCAATTATCATATCATCAACGATAAAGAAATTAAATCATCGCCTATGGCATTGAAAGCAAACGATTTTCACGATTTTTCATACAACTTGCTCATGTCAACCAATATCAAGTTCAGGAATTATATATTTAATGACCAAGTAGATGTTTTTTCTGATTCATTATTAGAGATAGGCAATACCGCTGAAGTTGTGAACCTGCGATACGATAGCAGCCAATGTATGTGGTTTTATAATACCCATAGAAATTGCAATGATGGAGATGTATATATGGTTATTTACTATCATAAATTCATCACCAACAAATACCCGGTGGTACATTCTTTTTTACCAACAATATGCTGCGGAAAACTACAGTCAGGTATCGGTTGGCTTGATTGGAACAGGGCCATGAAGAATATGCTAGACTATGAAAAAGAATTTTTTATATCTTATATTAATAAGGTACTTAAATAGTATTATATATTAAAAAAACAAGTACGATAAATTGCGTTTAGTAATACAAAGAGTTTCAGAAGCACAAGTTTCTATTGAGGGAAATACGGTGGGCAAAATTGGCAAAGGGCTGATGGTGCTAATGGGTATTTGCTCAGAAGATAGTATAGAAGATACCCAGTGGCTAGTGACCAAACTCTGTAATTTGCGTATTTTTTCAGATGAGGCAGGGCTGATGAATTTAAGTGTAAAAGATATAGAAGGCGATATTTTATTGGTGAGCCAGTTTACCCTGTATGCGTCTACCAAAAAAGGCAACAGGCCCAGTTTTATAGAAGCTGCCCGACCAGAAATGGCTGTACCTTTATATGAAAAGTTTATAGAACTGCTTACAGGCGATTTGGGAAAACCCATATCCACAGGGCGGTTTGGTGCTGATATGCAGGTAAGGATAATTAATGATGGACCCGTTACTATTATAATAGATAGCAAGAGCAGGGAGTAGAAGAATTACGAATTTTCAATTACGAATTACGGAAAGGTATCAAGTATCAAGTCGCTAGTATCAGGTATTCGCTACCGGCAAGTTGGGGGCGTATAAAAATAAATTATATTTAAAAAGTGAAAAGCCCGGAAGCAGCGACAAATACTTGATACCTGATACTAGCTACTGATACAAAAAATTCGTAATTCATTATCAACGTTTCAAATATTTCACTCGGTTTATTGAAAGCCTTCGCCTAAAATTGTACCTACAAAATTCGGTATGCAATTATTACAAACGATAGCCCAAGAAGTACCCAATGTATTCGACCCTCAGGAGTTGATTACCTATGGCGGTTTTTGGTTGCTTCTTGTGATAGTATTTGCCGAGACGGGCTTGCTCATTGGTTTCTTTTTACCGGGTGATGCCCTGCTTTTTGCCGCTGGATTGCTGTGTGCCGATGGCAAATTTGAGTATGGTTTTTGGACTGTTTTATTTTCCATTAACGTAGCTGCCATATTGGGGAACACCGTGGGATATGCTTTCGGGAAACGTGTTGGTGAGAAACTTTTTGTACGCGAAAATTCGCTCATATTTAAGAAAAGCTATATAGCCTTATCAAAAACCTTTTATGATAAATACGGGGGAATGGCCTTGATACTGGGTCGTTTTCTACCCATCATACGCACTTTTGCACCCATCATTGCGGGTGTGGCCAGAATAGATGCCCGCAAATTTTTACTGTATAATATAACCGGGAGTTTAATGTGGACCATCACCATGGTAGGCAGTGGTTACTGGCTGGCGAAAAAATTCCCCTGGGTTGGCGATCATATTGGGCTAATTACCTTGGGCATGATAGTGGTGGCAATGGGAACCTTAACCAGGGCTTATCTGAAAGAAAAAAAGAAAAGCAAGGATGCGGTGAAATGATTTTTTCTTCTGCGTGATTTGGGTTTATCCCGAAAAACGCAAGTAGACCTTTTTCATAATTCACATCGTCATTGCGAGGAACGACGCGTTGGCTGTGTGTTTGTGTGACGTGGCAATCTCATTTGGACTACAGTTTTATTAGTTTCTGTTTCTTTATAGAAGATTTTTGTATTATGAAATAGGTCTAGTGAAATTTGCTTTTATTTGAATTGCTATCGGGATGCTCAAATCTACGCATCAGAAAATTTTTTCATAGGCAGGGATGTATTTTATTTTCTTCTGCGTGATTTGGGTTTAATTTGCAGCCCGAATTAATTTAAAATAAACAAGCATTATGAGTTTTGATATTATAGTAGTAGGCAGTGGCCCAGGCGGTTATGTAGCAGCAATTAGGGCTAGTCAATTGGGTTTGAAGGTGGCCATTGTAGAAAAATCTGAATTGGGAGGTGTATGCCTCAATTGGGGCTGTATCCCCACCAAAGCTTTGCTGAAATCGGCCCAAGTATTTGAATATATTAAACATGCAGCAGATTATGGAATTACGGTTGGTGAACACAAACCCGAATTTGCAAATATCGTAAAACGCAGCCGCGATGTAGCCAATGGCATGAGCAAAGGCATTTCTTTTTTGATGAAGAAAAACAAAATTGAAGTAATTGTAGGTATTGGAAAGATTGTTGGAAAAGGCAAACTGGAAGTAACCGGAGCTGACGGAAAGAAAACCATTCACGAAGCTAAAAGTATTATACTCGCCACTGGTGCCCGCAGTCGTGAATTGCCCAACATAAAAATGGACGGCAAAAAAATAGTAGGCTATGCAGATGCGATGGTGCTTCCAACCCAACCCAAAAGTATGGTAGTAGTTGGCTCTGGAGCAATAGGTGCTGAGTTTGCGTACTTCTATAATAGTATAGGAACCAAAGTTACCATCGTAGAATTTCTTCCCAATATATTACCGCTTGAAGATGAAGAAATATCAAAAGCCCTGGCAAGGACCTACAAAAAATCGGGGATTAGTATAATGACCGAATCTGAAGTACTGTCAGTAGATACCAAAGGCGATGGTTGTAAAGTGAAAATTAAAACCAAAACAGGAGAAGAAATTATTGAGTGTGATATTGTTTTATCGGCAGTAGGCATACAAACAAACCTTGAAAATATTGGTATAGAAGAAATGAAAATCGCCACAGAAAAAGGGAAAGTATTGGTTGATGATTTTTATAAAACAAATGTAGAAGGTATATATGCTATTGGCGATATTGTGAAAGGTCCAGCCCTTGCCCACGTGGCAAGTGCCGAAGGAATTATATGTGTAGAAAAAATTGCGGGCCACAATCCCGAACCACTCAATTACGATAATATACCCGGCTGTACGTATTGCTGGCCCGAGGTAGCAAGTGTAGGGTTGACCGAAAAGAAAGCCCGCGAACTGGGTTATGATATTAAAGTAGGGCGATTCCCCTTTAGTGCCAGCGGCAAAGCCAGTGCATCGGGTGTAAAAGATGGAATGGTAAAAGTAATATATGACGCCAAATATGGCGAATGGCTCGGCTGCCACATGGTAGGTGCAAATGTTACCGAAATGATTGCCGAAGCCGTTGTTGCCCGCCGCTTGGAAACCACAGGCCATGAAATTTTGAAATCAATACACCCACACCCTACCATGAGCGAGGCCATAATGGAAGCCACTGCCGATGCGTATGGGGAGTGTATACATTTGTAATCGGCGTGCTAATGGAATCGTGATTTGCAATCAATGTATATAATACTATTTAAAGAGTGCACTGCGATTACAAATCGCAAAACCTTGTTCACAGCTATGATTATAAATCGTCGTGGGTATAGCGGCCAGCCTGTTAGACACTGCTTATATAAAACAGTATCTGTTTAATATGAACCAACTTGGAACAGTACTGACCAGCTATCCCACTACTGATCTGGCTACTATATTCAGAGAGTACCAAACAAAATTGGTCTTTGCCACCGATCTCTGCAATTATAATTCTGCAAACTATCATACATCTATTATAACCAACATAAAAACAGAATGGCTGACAGCGTTGTTTAATCATTCTTTCACAGACTACGACCTGATGTACATAAGTGTAAATCCACCGGGCCCAACACCTGCCTACCCGACATGTGTGACCGATCTGGCGTCTTCTTTCTACGATGTTCCGATAAGCGTCTGGAGTAACACGCATCTGGGCTGTTCTGGGCTAGCCCCGATAATGAATACCTTAAGCAATACAGATTTCGATGCTGCTACTACAGGTTTGTCAATGCTGGGTGATGTGCTTAATACAATGTATGCTGACACATTAAGGTATAATGCCCTTGTGGCATATGATAAGTTTATGCTCTGCCAGCAGACCTGGGCACTGTATCCTGGCAGCAGTTACTTCCACTACTGGACAAACTGGATGGACACTGTGAACGGAGGACCCGACAATTACTGGGTGGCACTGAAATATTTCCCATTGTATGCAGGGTACACCCAGGATGAAAAAAACTATTATACCAAGGAACAATATCTTTTGTATGTGAAGGATTATTTTGGACAAGGCTACTATGATAGTTTAATAGACTATTATACAAGCGATACTCAAAGTTTTGTAGAGAACTTTAAGCTTGAGGAACTATATTTGTATGGAAGTTCAAGGCTTGGTTCTATCCAGGCAGACCAGATGATACGAAAACAGACATTCGCAGGGGTATATAGTCGCTTGACAGGTTCTTATACTAACAGGGATAGCATTACTGATACTTTATATGATGTGAATTATAATTATAAGACTTTGGTTCGTAGTACCAAAAGGTACGAATTGTCTAACCACCTCGGCAACGTGCTCGCGGTAATCTCCGACCAGTGGAAAACACAATGTACTAGTATTGAAATAATATCAGGGGGAGATACCAACCATATTACCTATTTTAATAACTATAAGGCTATTCTTGTTCAAGCCACAGATTATCATCCGTTCGGGAGTGTATTGCCGGGGCGGAGCTGGAGCGAGCCGAGCCTTACAGCCAAGTACAAGTTCGGGTTCAACGGGAAGGATAAAGTTGACGAAATACATGGTGAAGGGAACGCTTATGATTTTGGGGCGAGAATATACGACGATAGGTTAGGTAGGTTCTTAAGCATTGATCCAGTTACAAAATCCTTTCCTATGCTATCCCCATATCAATTTGCAAGTAATTCACCTGTTTTATGTATAGATATTGATGGGCTGGAAGGTGTCAAAAGTAATTTTAATCTCGGTCTTGGTTTTTTTACATCTCTAACAATTAAAACCGCAACTGCAGACGGTGTTGTTAATAATGCTATCAAAGCCACTAATATGGATGAAAAATATAAAGACATTCTTAATTATAGATTAGTTAAAGGTTCTGGACCATTTGATTTTCGAGCACCTTCATTTGTCGCAGGCACTGCAATTCTAGGGTTTTTCAAAAAATTCCAATTTGCTGCAGCTGGAGCTGTAGGATTAGGTTATCTTGAAGGCATGGCTTTAAACAAAATATATGTGGTAAAAATGGAAACCATTGTTAACTCTGAAAAATTTAAGGCAAATGAAGTAATAATATCTAAATATGAAGAGGTAGAACGCGAAAAAAACCAAATAGAAACTAAACTTGAGTCTTTGAAGAAAGAAGATGGCTCAGAACACAATAGTAAAGAAATTGAGGATACGCAAAAAAAAATAGATGAGAAAAACGGAAAACTAGCTAAAAATAAAGTATCCTATGAAGGAGCGAAATCAAAAAATGAAAAAGCAATTAAAAATGTTTTCAAATTTTATAAAAGTGCTAAAAAAATAATCAAACAACTATAAAATGACAAAATTGTTTTTTACATCTTTACTGGCATTAATTTTCTGTTTATGCATAGCTAAAGGGAACCCTCCCGACACGAATAAATTATTGGTAATTGTAAACTATGGTAGTAATCTCAAAATAACCAAAAACCAAATACTCGATCTTAAATTACCATTATTTATGGATAATGTCGGAGCATCATTTTTTATTACTTTTAAACCTGGTATAGTAATAGGTATCTCATATTCTCAAGATGATTACAACTTAAAAAAAGGCATGTATTCTGTTATGTATTCATGCAATAAATCTTCTATTATTTATGGGGTTGAAAAAAACAAAAAGGGGAAATATTACAGAAATGACTTTGGACTTGGCATTTCAAACTATCATCTTCAAATACTAAATAAAACTAATACAAAACCGTTAGATTCACTTTACAATAAATATGAATATTTATCAAATTATGTGTCATCTAATAATAATATATTTGTTTCTTATGGATTAACGTATGGGTTTCTAGATTATTTTAATAAAAGGTTGAAGTTGACTATTTCCCAACGCTCATATTTTTTCTTAAGCAAGGACCAAATTTTTTATAATACAATTTCTAATAGATTTAGTTTCGACTTGTCTTTAGGTGTTCAATTATTCATTAGATAGGCTTTTCATATGACCACCTTGCATTATAAGCATATACATATAAATCAATTGGGTACTTTTTACATCAAAACACCAATTTGGAAGCACAAAATGAGTTATCCGTTCGGGAGTGTGATTCCGGGGAGGAGCTGGAGCGAGCCGAGCCTTAGTGCCACATACAAGTACGGTTTCAACGGGAAGGAGAAAGTTGATGAAATTGAGGGTGATGGAAATGCCTATGATTTTGGGGCGAGGATATATGATAACAGGTTGGGGAGATGGATGAGTTTGGATCCTTTAGAAAGTGAATACGCAGGTATTTCTCCTTACGTATTTGTTGCTAATATGCCATTAATTGCCATAGATCCTACAGGTGAAAAAATTGTTATAGTATATAAGGATGCCAATGGTGTAAAACAAAGATATGTATACCAACCAGGTGTCGCATGCACAATAAAGAATGATTTTGTGGAGCAAACCGTTGCGGCTCTTGAATATAATAGAAAAGCAGATCCTGAAGGATTAGTTGACCAGATTTCTGCTCACAAAAAAACCGTTAATATCCATCAAGTTAAACATGGTAAGAATGACTATGCTGATAGGTGGAGGAGGAGAATAACTTGGGCTCCTCGAGACGGTACAAATGTTGCAGATGATGAAGACAAACCTACAGGAAAAATTCAAACCCCTGCATTAGCCTTATATCATGAACTTGGGCATTTCAAGATATTTTGGTTCTATTCATTTAGAAAAAAATGGAAACTGAACCAAGAAAGGGTAGACTCAAAATGGGAAAACGCTCATGAAAAAGAAGTAATTGAGCAAATCGAGAACCCTCAGGCATTGAGATTAAATCTTCCTATTAGGACAAATCATTATGGCACCGATGCAGCAACGGAGAATTCTACTTCTACTTCAAAAAAGGTAGATGACAAACAAAGCCAACCTGTCAAAAAAGGCAATCCGGGAAGTGGGCTTCACACGCTAGAAAGTACAGAAGATTAAAACGTTTCAAAATGAAATCTATAAATATTAAATATTCTAATAAGAATATCATTGCACAGATTATTATATTTGTTCTTTTTACGATTACAAATCATAGGTGTGAAGCTTATGATACTACAACAAATATAATCGTACAAAAATTATGTTTGGAAAAAAATGCGGTCAAAGTATACTTAAAAAGGAACCATATCAACAAATCTTTTAGGGCAAAAATAGAAGAGCATACGGATGAAAGGTTCAGAATAGCCAATCCAAACAAGAAATTCAGAGGGGGTTGCACACGCACAATATTTAATTTCTATAGACCTAGTCAACGTTTGATATTATACGTAGAATCAAAAAATTACTCTATGTTGTATTATGAGCAAGGAGGGCATCATCTTAGTAAACTTATTACAATATATGATAAAGCGAACGGTTCAATTATTTCACTTTATCTAAATGAACCCGCCAAAACATTAGAGCATATTTTTAAATTGTTAGAAGAAAACAAATACTCGATAACGCATACTTGACAACAATAACTGTAGAATAGTTTTTTGGGTTCATTGGAAAGGGAAGGTGGACGAGATTAGTGGTGAGGGAAATGATATAAATTTAGGTGCAAGGATATATGATAGTAGATTTGTGAGGTAAATGACGCACTATCATATACTTTACAATTATGTTTAGTAAAGGCAATATTTTTCAAATCAACTCCTGTGCTGCAAAACAGATAATCATATACATTACCTTATTATAAATTCTTAATTTTCTGTTCTAATTCATCTATAGTAATTTGTGCCATTTGAGCCTCAACGACATTATGCTTTGAGATTGTAATTTTTTTCTGAAAATAATATGCTTTATTGTTCTCGAATCCGTACAAAATTAAGTAGGCCTCGTGCCCTATCGGAAGTTTTTTTATGCCATCACTTGATTTGTCTAGATAAAAAATATTTTTTCTAGATGATTTACCAGTTAAAAAACAATGGTCTTCCTTAAGTATTAGAGCCATTTTTATATTCTTTAATTCCATAGGAGAATTGGATAACTTACATTGAAAATATGCTGGTTGTATATAAGGCTCTTCCCAAAGCCTATTTATCCCATTCCATGTATCAGCATATCTTAAAGTTACATAGAAAGACAGGAAAACACTTCCTGTAACTTTATGCCCTAATAGATTATAGTTCTTTGCAGTATCTGTTTTTTCATCTAGTGAATTGCTCCAAAAAAACGGAGGTAAACCTGTATCTTTAAGGTTTATTTTTGAAAAATCTTGCGGAATTCCCCAGCCATAGCGTACCGTATCATAACTATAACAATGATATGAAGAAAGCTCATGTGTTTTATCAATCACTAGCCTAAGAGGATGTAATTGATCTATAAAGAGACTTTCTCCTAAACTGTCTCTTAAATCAAGCCTTAAATAACCTTGCGTTCTCATAAGCTCTCCTTTATCACTTTCTGAAGCTATATACTCTTTTAAAAACTCATCGATTTTATTAATCATTTTAAGTGATAATTTAACTTTACCTTGGTATATTTTCCCAGGATTCTTAATAAGACTTTTATTAAATATCTTTATTTCTATACCAGATGCAATTTTTATTGTTTGATCTTTATCCATATTGAATTCAAATTCTTCAGGTTTGTTAGTAAACTTTTCAAGTAGTGAGTCTGCAATAATCTTTTTTTCAAATTCCTCTAAATTTGCTTTTCTAGATTCATTTTTACATGAGAAAAAAAATATGAATAAGGCTAAAAAAAAGATATTTCTTATTATAATTGTCATCTACTGATTATTGTTTTAGGAATCACGCTGCCATTGGAAGTTGTAGCTGTAGTTTGTTGAGTAGCTATTGTTTGTATGTTAGTTTGCTGTGTGTGTGAGAAGCTTACTGAAACTTGTCCAGCTGCTGCAGCAGGAGTAGTGTTTGAAACTACAGTAACACCTGGGAATGCAGTTTGCAACGCAACTGCACGAGTATTAATTTGAGCTGTGTTTGCTGGATTTCCAGTTATTGTGAGTGTCAAATTATTAATACCGGTAACAGTTGTTTGTCCAATGGTTTGTACACTGCTGTTAATATTGACGGGGCCTAACGCTGTTGGCACATTTGTAGCTATAGGTATATTATTATTTGTTGGGGCATTAGGAGTAGTAGTACCTATAGCTGCATTAGCATTAGCCATGGCATTATTTACCGCAGGGGCAACTGCTCCGACAAAAGCAGGAACCGTGCCTAATGCACCTGTTCCAAATGTTGCAGTTCCAAGTACTGTATTTACAGGATTTACTCCATTTGTATTAATTCTTGTAACTCCATCATTCGTATTGCTATAAAGGATTGGTTGCGGTGCTATAGAACTAGTTGATGTACCCCATACAAAAAGGCCAGCCCTGTCTACATTCCAACCTGAGTTAAAAGCAGTTCTCCCATCGCGATACATTCGGCCACCGGTTGTTGTACTAAATTGGTCTACGGGTATTTGTGCTCTAGTTGTCGCTGTTCCCATAACAGTAATATTTGTTTCACTAAGTTGCCAAGATATCGGTGCAGGATTGGTAATTGTCAAAACTGTAGTAATTCCATATACAGCAGGAGTTACATATATAGTTGAATTAAGTCCTTCAGCTCCCTCTAATTCTTTGCAATCGTTGACCCTGTTTTCGCAAAAAACATAGGGGCTTTGATAAGGATATTTTTTCATTAATGGGTCCATACTTAAAAATTTGCCCAATCTACTGTCGTGGATACGGTATTTAAAAGAATAATAATCACCATCGTTTGCTATTTCGTTGTCAGCTTCTTGACCTGTAAATGAAAATCTGTACGCCCCCGTAAGGCTCGGCTCGCTCCAAGTACGCCCTGGGATTACACTCCCGAACGGATGATACGGAATCTGGGCTTCTCGCTTGGTATCGTAGGTTAAGTTTGACATTTTGTTTTATGCAAATATGGGTGTTTTTTATTAAAAACGTGCATTTTTTGAGGATTATTTTATTCTGATCAATCGTTCAAACATCATATCAGTTTCTTGGTCCTGAAATGCCTTTGAAAAATTAACGTATCTGTAAAATTCTTTGCTCGAAGCAGCATGTCCAGATATTTTCCTCACCACTTGCTCCGGAACTCCTAAAATAAGCATAGTGGTAATAGCTGTTCTTCGCATTACGTGGGACGACATCTGGTCACAAAATCTCGAAGGTTTGTTGTTTTTCGATTTTATTTCAATCTTTTTGCCATTTTTGCTGCGGATTTTTGGCAACTGATGCGTCCAGCCAGCCGCCTCAATTAATTCCTTGATGCTTTTGTTAAGGTTTACCATTGATATTCTGGGCAATATGAAATTATTCGAGCTTTTGTTTTGTTCAAGTATTTTAAGAGCGTAAGCAGGTAATTTTATTTGTGTTTCAGTTTCTGTTTTCTGTGATACTACTCTTAGGTAACAACTAGAATTTGTTTTGACCAAATTGGATTTCTTAAGCCTCAGCAAATCTGAAAAACGAAGTGCAACAGTGCAGCCAAACACAAAAAAATCTTTGGTCCGTTTAAGTTTGGGCGTGAGGGTTTGTTCAAACTCAGTGTTGTTGATTAAAAAACTCAGTTGCTCAGGCAGCAGCACAAGAACAGGTATCTCTTCTTTTCGAATATAGAACGATTTGGACACTTGGCTTATGCCAGGGAACCCGTCTTGCTCAAGATAAGCAAAAAATACTTTAATATTTTTGAAATGGAAACCTATGTAATTATCGGTATACCCCTTCTTTAATAAAAAGGCAGTATATTTCATATTAAATTTTTTCCAATAGTTTTTTTCTTTTACCAACCCACGCCGATTTGTAATCGGCGTGCTAATGGAATCGTGATCCGATAGCTATCGGAATGTAATCACTGTATATAATACTTTTTAAAGAGTGCACTGCGATCACAAATCGCAAAACCTTGTTCACAGCTATGATTATAAATCGTCGTGGGTATAATTGTTTTACTTGCATAGAGAAAATCTTATGCCGATGCTTTTTTCGTCTGTGCAGTTTTTTTAGATCTCAACCTCGCTTTTCGTTGCTTGAGAAAATCACTAAATTCCTTTTCTTCTTTTTCTGTCAATGGCTTGTTCACGAACACGAAATCATGGTCATCCATTTTTTTTAGGTTTATCATAACTGAAATTTTTAAAATATTGTTTTACTAATGTGTGGGCTTCTTTGGTGTCGATGAACATCCGGTTGCCGCCACCAAATTGTTTTGCACCCAGGGTTTTGTGGTAATGCTCTATAAGCTGCGATTTGGCGATGAAGGAAACCACACCATCGTAGCCTTTTTCAAAAGACACTTTACAGCCAAAAGCAACCAGGTTGCCAGCCACGCCCCTGTACAGCTTATGCTTCCCTTTGTTGAACTTGGCACTCTCGATCAGGGGCATGAAAACATGGTCGTGCTTGTCTGTGAAACATATAAGCCCGGGGATAACCATTGGGTTGTTCATGGTTGTGAGTTTATATATTTCGTTGGTTGTACTTTTTAATTCTTTGTGCCAGTCAAAGCCCCAGTCCTGCTTCTTTATTTGTTTGCTGTCGCTGGGCCAGAGCTGTGTGATCTCGGTCTCGAAAATCTCTCCCGTAAGCGAATTCTCAATAGAGTTCGTTAGTTTGTCGATCTCGAAATCCAGTTCTTTCTCCTTGTTCTTTTTCACCTCTCAAAGATACGAAAACAGACCCAATAAATAATTCACAGATATGTTTTACATTTGACCCCGAAAACTAGGAAAATATTTGAACCCCAGCACCCATACATACAGCAAAAATCCTTTTAAAATCCGATGGGCTCCCATAAGAAGGGAAACCACCTCGGCAATGTACTTGCGGTTATAAGTGCCGTAGCTATAGTGACTCGCAATGTGAAGCATGAAAGATATAAATTATTATTTTAACCTGCCGCTATCCAAAGCTTTTCAAATCTCACTTTTTTGATTTACTTTTGGCCACTGAATGAAGTGGCTCATCAACTTTATACAACAATTTTTCAGGGTAAGGCAGTATAATAAAGAACATATTATACAAACACAGCATGTGAACCCCTGGCACCAAGTACCTTTTGTGCGGATGGTGCTGCCATTGGTTTTGGGTATCGCTTGCTCGCCTTATTTCACTGGCATTTTCAATGTTATACAGTGGGCTTTTATTGTAGTGATTTGTATATTATTTGTTCTCGTTTTCTATCAAAATAAGTTTACCAGAAAACTTAAAATATTATATACTGTTTGTATAAATGTTTCTTTTATTATACTGGGATTGTTATTGCCCGTTACCCAAGCTGATAATTATAAAAACAATCATTTTGTAAAACTACAAAAAGACAACCAGCTTATTAAAATTGAGCTGACAGAAAATGCAATACCTCGTGATAAATCGGTACGGGCAAGGGCAAAAGTATTGGCAGTAATTCACGACAGCAATTATATAAACGCTAGTGGCAATATATTACTATACTTGCCCAAAGACAGCAATGCGGTGCAGCTTGAGCATGGAACTATATTACTTATTAAAAGCAAACCGATTGAAATCCCCAAACCACTGAACCCGGGCGAATTTGACTATAACCGCTATATGAAAATTAATGGATATAGCTACCAGGTTTTTGCACGTAATGGGGAATGGACTGAGGTAGGAAAAGATTCATCGCATGTATTGGATAATATATTTTATGCTATTAAAAGTTATATAGTAGGCATATACAAAATATATATACCCGGTGATGAACAAAAAGGAGTTGCTGCTGCATTGATTTTTGGCTATCGGGAAGATTTATCGCAGGATTTGGTAGAGGCGTATGCAGATACAGGAACCCTGCATGTACTGGCAGTTTCAGGCTTGCACGTGGGTATATTATACTTTGTGCTCAAGGCGATGTTGGGTTTCTTAACCCGCAAAAAATCACTCCGGATTTTGCGTTTCTGTATTATAATAGTTATGCTTTGGTTTTATGCTTTAATTACGGGTTTGTCGCCTTCCGTAAATAGGGCAGCATTAATGTTTACCATCATTATTATAGCCGAGACCTTTCACCGCAATACCAATATATATAATTCCATTGCCGCATCAGCGTTTATACTGTTGCTCATCAATCCTTATTCGCTGTACGACGTGGGTTTTCAGCTTTCATATCTGGCAGTATTGGGCATTGTGTTTTTGCATCCACGCATCTACAGTTGGTTTACTTTTAATACATGGTTCATGAATCAGGTATGGAATATCACAGCGGTATCCATTGCTGCACAATTGGCCACTTCGCCGTTGGGGTTTTATTATTTTGGGCAGTTTCCCAATTACTTTCTCATAAGCAATTTACTTATTATTCCACTCTCCACTATTATAACTTATATAGGACTATTGTTGGTGGCTTTTTCTTTTATCCCTGCCATGGCATCGGGTATGGGCATTGCCCTCGACTATTTAATAAAATGGACGGATGATACTGTTATATTTATCGGCCAAATACCGTATGCTACATTTGAGGGTGTGAGTGTGGGATTTTGGCAAACGATTTTATTATTGGTGATATTCTTTTTTGTTACCCAATTTCTCACACATAAAAACAACTACAATTTCTATGCTGCTGCTATAGGTATTTTTATTTTTCTGAGCTCAAAAATGGTAGAAAGTTATGGTTGGGCTAGGCAAAAAAAGGTATTTGTATATGCCATACAGGGCAAGACAGTAGTGGGTTTCTTCGATTCAGATAAATTAACCGCGGTGGGCGATACCCATATATTATATAATACCGCTACACTCAAATTCAAATTTCAAAAACACTGGATTGATATGGGGGCAAATGAGAAGAAATTATATTCTTTACATGATACCGCTATACAAACAACAAAGCAATTACAAAACTATAAAAATCTATATATTTTCAATGGCAAAAAAATTTTGATTGTGGACCAAACTCCTACTGCCGAATTAAAGGATTCGGTGGATATTGCCATCATTAGCCACAGACCAATAAAGCATTGGCAAGACTTGGCCCACAAAATAAAAGCCAGACATTATATAGCTGATTTGAGCAATTCGAACTATTATATTGACAGGTGGCAAAAAGAAGCCGTGTTATATAAAAGTAACCTAACAGATTGCAGGAAAGGGTCGGTTGAAGTGGGATTGGAGTGATGGAGGTGATAATATAAGTAATAATTTCCTCTGATACAATTTATTATTAGCAACTATCCTAATTGTATATATTCCTTGCGAAATTATTTTACTAAAAAACTATATATATTATTGCCCTATCTTCACCAGCTTCGCAGTTTGCACTCCTTCTGTTGTTATCAGCCTTACTATATACTCGCCCGCTGCAAGGTCTGCTATATCGGTTCCTATATTGTGGTCTCCCTTTACAAGTGGGCGGTTGTTGAATACGGTTTTGATTAGGTGGCCTGTTATATCATATATAAAAAGACTGCCCTGGGTTTCATCTAGGGTATTAAATACTAGGTTGATGGTTTCTGTTGCTGGATTGGGGACGATGATAAAATTCACAATGTCTCTCTTTGGATCATTAAAAGTATTGCTAAAACTCATGCTGTTCGTTATGTTTGCAGAATAGTATTTATTATCATAAGTCAGACTTTTATGACAAAATGAACTTATTTCATTAACATCAACTTCCCCGTATGGCGATGCACAATTTACAAAAGAAGAACCTATCAACAAGTTAAAGGCAGGTGAAACATTACCTCCTGATATCACATCTATTTCATTACGAGCAATGAGATCAACAGTTGCTCCATTTAGTGTACTAATATCTCCATCAATAATAATTCTATCCCATGCTTTAATTGGGCCATTAGCAGGATCTATAACCTGAGTATGCAATTTAACAAACTCAGGGATATGTGGCAAATACAAATCTACATTTTGTGTTAAGTCAGTTGTTGACTCCTCTACAGTTACGGGATAAGTAAGAATGCGAGAAGATATAATATTATTACCGTCTCTTCCTTTATCATTTGAAATCATAACAATACTAAATCTTATTTTAACTTCATCTAATAAGTAATTATTATAAGGGGTAGGAATGTCGTTAGGGTCAAAAGTAATAACACCCGGTACTAATGGAAAACAAAATTTCTCTCCTAAATTTGTTTGTGTATATGAAGTAATTAACTTGGGCAAACATTCCAAAGGAAGAAAAGGTGTAATAGTTTCAATTCTTTTTAAAGTTGAAGGTGAAGGTTTAACAATATCATCCACATAAAATTGATTCCTCCCAATACCTATACCTCCCCATGAACCCACAGTAGGGAAAGTGCCATAAATAGGATTGCCACTATTGTCACGACCTATAATCCATTGGCTTCCTGAATATGCAGACAAATCTTGGCATTGATAAGTAAATACTAAGGCCGCTTCAATTTTATAATTCTTTAAATTCATTTTAGGATTAAAACAATATTTAATATTGCGTGAATCATCTAATTGGAATGCAGCAACTTCATCATCAGTTTTTCTAATACATAACCCAACTTGCAGCTAACCATCGTCAATTTCCTGTAAACAGTAGCTTTTACTTTTTTTGAGTTCCGATTTGTGTACTACGGATTTTCGTTTTACAAA